>NZ_JACLQS010000001.1:0-40835 GCF_016648815.1 Streptococcus sp. 9.1
CTTCGCTACGTTAACATGTGGGACAAGAAAGATTCATACCCTGGTATGCTTTCTGGTGGGCAAAAACAACGTATCGCAATTGCCCGTGGTCTTGCCATGAATCCTGAACTCTTGCTCTTTGACGAACCAACATCAGCCCTTGACCCAGAGACTATCGGTGACGTGCTTGCGGTTATGCAAAAGCTTGCCAAAGGTGGCATGAACATGGTGGTTGTTACCCACGAAATGGGCTTTGCCCGCAGTGTGGCTGACCGTATCATTTTCATGGCTGAAGGTCAAGTTCTTGTAGACACTACGGATGTGGATGGTTTCTTTGACAATCCAACTGAACCTCGTGCGGTTCAATTCCTTTCTAAGATTATCGATCACAACTCTGATAATGTCCAAGTGGATGCCTAAGGAGGTTGCCTATGATTTTCAAAAAAATCTTACGTTACCTAACTGTTGCAAGCTTGGCAATACTCACTATTTTTCTTATCACGAGTCACAAGACTAAGGCGGAAGACACTAGTAAGCTTTTTGATAGTAAAGCAGTCCAAAAGATTGTTAAGCGAGGGACACTCAATGTCGGTGTGAAGCAAGACGTTCCTAACTTTGGTTACTATTCTGCTAAGACTAATACCTACGAAGGTATGGAAGTTGATCTTGCTAAGAAGATTGCTGATGAGTTAAAAGTTAAAGTGAATTATATCCCAGTAACTACGCAAACCCGTGAACCACTTATGGATAACGGAACTATCGACTTGCTTATCGCTACTTATACCATCAATGATGAACGTAAGGCTTCTTACGCTATCTCAACTCCTTACTACTATGACCAAATCGGTTTCTTGGTTCTTAAAGATTCAGGTATTAACAAAATCTCAGATTTGAATGGTAAGACTATCGGTGTTTCTCAAGGGGCGTCAACTAAGGCTGCTTTGCAAGAATACGCTTCAGCTAATAACCTTAAGTTCAACTATGTCCAACTAGGATCTTTCCCAGAATTGGCTGTTTCTCTTTACGCTCACCGTGTAGATGCTTTCTCAGTTGATAAATCTATTCTCTCTGGATATGAAAGTAAGAAAACTAAAACCTTAAAAGAAGGTTTCAAAACACAAGAGTACGGTATTGCCTCAAGCAAGTCTAACCAAGAGTTGATTGATTATACCAACGATTTGATTGCTAAATGGCAAAAAGATGGTAGCCTTCAAAAACTCTACGATAAGTATCACTTGAAACCAGCTAAGGCTGAAGATAAATAGAAAGGAGTCCTGAATTTATGTATCTTTTAACTGAAACGGCTAGTCCTTTCGCTCTTGAACGTTGGGCTGCTTTCTTCGCTAACTTTGGGCAATTTGCCAAAGGTTTCTTTTACACCCTTGGTATTTCAATTGGTGCCTTGATTGTTGCCCTTCTTCTTGGGCTTATCTTTGGAGCTATGAGTTCGACTCACAACAAGGCCCTTCGTGGCATTTCACGTGTTTATGTCGAAATCTTCCAGAACACACCCTTGCTCGTGCAATTTGTGGTTGTCTTCTATGGGATTTCAATCTTGACTGATGGTCATGTCATGATTCCAATTTCATTGACAGCTATCCTTTGTGTGGGTGTCTACACAGGAGCCTATATCTCTGAAATTATTCGTACAGGTATCGAGGCAGTTCCTAAAGGTCAAACCGAAGCGGCTTTGTCTCAAGGATTCACCTACGCTGATACCATGCGTATCATCATCTTGCCTCAAGCCGTGCGTACTATCTTGCCACCATTGACCAACCAAGTGGTTAACTTGATTAAGAATACTTCTACAGTTGCCATTATCTCTGGGGCAGATATCATGTTCACGGCTAAGGCTTGGGCTTATGATACCACTAACTATGTGCCGGCCTTTGCTGGGGCTGCCTTCCTCTACCTTATCATGTGTTTCCCTCTAGCTACATGGGCACGTCGTAAAGAAGAAGAGAATAAGAAAGCGTACTAAGGAGGTCCACTATGTCAGAAGTTTTATCAGCTACTAACCTTAAATTCTTGGCACAAGGGATGTGGACGACTCTTTACTTGTCTTTCTTCATCATCGTGCTATCTACCCTGTTCGGAACTATTCTGGCGGTGATGCGTAACGGAAAGAATCCTATCCTTCGTTGGATTGCTTCTATCTACGTTGAGTTCGTCCGTAACGTTCCTAACTTGCTTTGGATTTTCATCATCTTCTTGGTCTTCCAACTCAAGTCAACTGCGGCAGGGATTACCTCTTTCACGGTCTTTACCTCTGCTGCCTTGGCGGAAATCATTCGTGGGGGACTGAACTCTATCGACCAAGGTCAAACGGAAGCCGGTTTGTCTCAAGGATTTAACAACAAACAAATCTTTATTTACATCATCTTCCCACAAGCTATTCGTAAGATGTTGCCATCTATCATTTCTCAATTCGTAACAGTTATCAAGGATACTTCTTTCCTTTACTCTGTTATCGCCTTACAAGAATTGTTTGGTAAGAGTCAAATTTTGATGGGTGGTTACTACGAACCTAGTCAAATCTTTACCTTATACGGTATTGTGGCTTTAGCTTATTTCGTGGTTAACTTTGCTATTTCTAGCTACTCTCGCTACCTCTCTAAACAATGGGAGCAAGCTAGTGAATAAACAAAAACTCACCTGCGGGTGGGTTTTTGTTTTTCTAGATACTAAAAACGACTCCAACCGGAGTCGTTTTTTCATTAATTCACCGTTACTTTCCCTGAATAATAATCTAGGGTAATTCCCTGTTGGACATTTGGAACGAAGACGTTGAACTCAAGCGAGCCATCTGCTGACTTGGCTTCAAGATGTGATCCTGATGGAATCAGGTTATCTCCTTCATAAATGAGGGTAACGCGATAACGGACACGTTTATTTTTATCTTGAGCTTTTCGTACCAGGCTTTCATAATAGTTTTGGCCTGTGGAAGTTTCGCTATTAGCTTGGTTAGCCCAAGCAGTTTGAACGGCAATATTTTCTGGATTTGAAGTCGAGGCATCAAATCCTTTGAGACCACCTACAAGTGCATAACCTAACAAATGGCCTCGGTCTACGGCATGGCTATACTCTCCTGAAAGATTGTGAACTTGATGCCATCCAGCTGGTGTCCAAGAAGTTGAGCCATTCCCTGTTTCTTGACGATTTTTGTACTGTCTGGTCGCTTTACTTAACAAGGCATTCGCAACTGTAGGAACCGTTTGTCCTTGAACCGTTTTAACTTGGTTATTAGCGTAGGGTTGGCTAGATACCTTAGCATTAAGATTGGTTTTATTACCGTTAACAATATAGGCACCAGCCCCATTCCATTCTATGGCGTTTCCTAGTTGACTCTTGACAGAGCTGGTCATCACCGTCTCTGCGAGTTGCTCTTGTGGCGTAGACTGCCCACTTGTTGAGCCGTTTGATTTGACGTAGTTATTGGATTTTCCCGAGACTAGACTAGCTACCTGCTTGATTGGATTGTTAGGTGAGAGCTTATTACTCGTTCCAACGTAACCTAAAACTGCAATCAAAACCGCTATCAGTAACGAGACTAGCTGACGTTTCTGTTTATTTGTTAAAGATGTCTTTCTTTTTGCCATTGTTCTCTTTCTTTTATATGAATGTCATGACTAAAGGAGCGGGATTACTTCCCACTCCCTTTATTTTCCTGTAAATTTAGCAACAATTGCCTGCCAAGTTTCTGGTTTTAAGATGCTTATTGGATCCTTGCCCTCTCCTAAAACAGCATAGCCAACCATCAAACCGATAGCTAGAAAAGCAAGGCCAATCACACACACACTCAAAACAAGTAATAATTGACGAAAAACATAGCCTTTACCAGTTTCCATACTAAGCCTCACTTACACGTGAAATATTTGCTCCTAGTTTAGCTAGTTTCTCATGGAATTGATAGTAACCACGATCCAAGTGTGTTAATTTACCAACAGTCGTTGTTCCTTCAGCTACCATTCCTGTAAGAATAAGTGCTGCTGAAGCTCGAAGGTCAGTAGACATAACCTGAGCACCTTGAAGTGGCAAACCACCGTGAATCATAGCCGTGTCACGAAGGATTTCTGAATGAAGTCCCATACGACGCATTTCTTCCAAGTGTTGGAAGCGATTCTCAAAGACAGTTTCAATCATGGTTGATTCCCCGTTTACCACTGCCATAAGTGCTGTAAATTGAGCCTGCATGTCAGTTGGGAAACCTGGGTGAGGTAGAGTTTTAACGGTTACTGGTTTCAATTGAGAAATATCAGATTTAACACGAATGCCACCTTCTTCTTCCTTAACATCGACACCCATTTCCAATAATTTTGAAATCAAAGGACGGTTATGTTCCCAGATAGCATCTTTGATGAGAACATCTCCAGAAGTCATAGCTGCCGCTACCATAAAAGTACCGGCTTCAATACGGTCCTGAACAACCGCATGTTTAGTACCATGGAGAGCTTTAACACCTTTAATCACGAGCGTTTCAGTTCCAGCACCTTTGACGTCTGCTCCCATCTCGTTAAGAAGGAGGGCCAAGTCAACAATTTCTGGTTCACGCGCAGCATTTTCAATGGTTGTAACACCATCAGCCAAAGTTGCTGCCATCATAAGGTTTTGAGTGGCACCAACAGATGGGAAGTCCATATAAATAGTTGCACCTTTAAGGTTTTCTGCTGTCGCAGTAATGTCACCACCAACTTGGGTAATTTTAGCACCCATTGCTTCTAAACCTTTGAGGTGGAGGTCGATTGGACGACTACCAATCGTACAACCGCCAGGCATTGAAACCTTAGCGTGACCATTACGGGCAAGAATAGGTCCAAGAACTACGATTGACGCACGCATCTTGCTAACATACTCGTATGGTGCTTGATCGAGAATTTCTCCACTAGCATCAACGACAACGGTATTATTTTCCTCGTCAAAGTCTACAGCAATATCTAAACCACGAACAACATTATTCATCGTGTAAACATCTGACAAGATTGGAACATTAGTTAAGGTTGTTTGACCTTCTGAGGCCAAGATAGTCGCTGCCAACAAAGGGAGGACAGCGTTTTTAGCACCTTCAATGACAACCTCACCACTTAATCGAGTGTTGCCACCCTGCACAATAATTTTATCCATAAGGATTCCTTTCAAGGGTCATTTTCATCTTTTTGTATTATATCAAAAGTCTTTTAAAATCACTAATTTAAGAAATCGAGCTAGCCATATTCTGTCCAAAAGCTAAAACCGCCAGAACAAAGGAGCTGATAAGGTAGCCTAAGGCAATACTGATAAAGAGCAAAAAGAGTTTCAATTTACCAGTATTTTCAATCGGATTTTTGATGATCTTCGCCCAATCAAAAAGGCTAATCAGCATTTGGTAGCTCAATCCTATAAATACAAGGTGACTCGCCAAAGTGACGAATTGATTAATAATAGTCATAGTTTCATTATACCATAGAAAGCTAAGCTTAAACATAAAAAGAGGGTGAGACAGTTCTAAATCTGTAATCATTTAGTGACCGCTCCCACTCCTCTTCTCTTTATTTTTGAAGCTACTAGATTAGGCATAGTTTAAAATAATCTAGTGCTTATCTTACACTCCCTAGGAACTGATAATTTGAGTTATGCTACTTAGTCTTCATAACCGTTTGGGTTAGTCGTTTGCCAACGCCATGAATCTCTAACCATTTCTTTCAAGGTCTTCTTAGCTTCCCAGCCAAGGACTTCTTTGGCCTTTTCAGGAGAGGCATAGCAAGTAGCAATATCGCCAGCACGACGTCCTTGAATACGGTATGGGATAGCAACCTTGTTTTCAGCTTCGAAAGTCTTAACGAGATCCAAAACGCTATAACCATGTCCAGTACCCAAGTTGAAAATCTCAGCACCTTTATGACTCAAATTATATTTGACAGCAGCCAAGTGACCTGAGGCCAGGTCAAGAACGTGAATGTAGTCACGCACACCTGTACCATCTGGAGTTGGATAGTCATCCCCAAAGACGTTAAGCTCAGGCAGTTTACCGATAGCTACTTGTGTAATATATGGCATCAGGTTGTTTGGAATACCGTTTGGCAATTCCCCAATCAAACCACTTTCATGAGCACCGATAGGATTGAAATAACGAAGATTTGTGACTGACCATGACGGATCTGAAGCAGCTACGTCTGTAAGAATTTGTTCCATCATAAACTTAGTATAACCGTATGGGTTAATAGCTGACGTTGGCATATCTTCCGTCATTGGAGAAGGATTATTAGTACCGTAAACTGTTGCACTTGAACTGAAGACGATGTTTTTAACATCATATTCTTTCATTTTTTCAAGAAGAGTAATGGTACCACTGATATTGTTTTTATAATATTTCAAAGGTTTTTGAACAGATTCACCCACTGCCTTGAAGGCCGCAAAGTGAATAACTAACTCAATATCTTCATTTGTGAAAACCTTATCCAAAAAATCAGTATCTAAAATTGATCCTTGATAAAATGGAAATTTTTTACCTGTAATCTTTTCCAAACGTTCAAGTACTGCTGGTGAACTATTTGAAAAGTCGTCAACTAAGACTACATCGAAACCTGCATTAAGGAGTTCAACGGTTGTGTGGCTACCGATATAGCCAGCCCCTCCTGTAATTAAAATAGACATTTATTTTTCCTTTCTTACTTGCCAGTGCCTTTTTGATTCTTTTGAATCGTTGCTAATTTAGGCATGACTTCTCCTTCAAAACCTTTCATGGCAAAATGAACCGAAGGCTCTTGTGTCATTGGAGATAGAATTCCTAGCTTCACTTGATAGTTCTGATCTTTAGAATAGGCGAAACTTGCCTTAAGTTCAGTTGTTTGATCTGGAAGCAATTCTGACAAACGACAATCAAGTTGTTGGGCTTGAAGAACCTTACCATTAGCATTACACAAGTATAATACCACAGGCCAATCCCCATATAAAGGGGCAACCCCAGAATTTTCCAAATTAAGGGTAATTTCAACCTTGCTCTCTCCTTTGGAAATTGTCAAACCTGATACCCAGAGACGGTAGCCCATGTTCTTCAAGAGTTCCTTATAAGCAGCTTGCCCGTCACCAATATCTTCAGCAACCTTTGGACCCAAGAAGGTCAAATGAGCTGCTTTGGCTTCATCTGTAAGCTCGTCTAAGTTATTACCAAGCAAAGTAGACATAGACTGCGAACTTGTTAATTCACCACCGATTGGTGCTTTCTCCCAGGCCTTAGGCATGGCTTTCAAGGCAGCTTGCTCTTGGGTTTGATCATATGATCCACCATTTTGAATCCAATTTAACCAGGTTTTAGTTGCTGATTTGTCTCCAAAGACATCATTGTAGATTCCAAAATCACCTTCCAAACCTGTATCAAAAGGTCTTCTCATAAGAATCTTTGCTTTAGGAAAGGCTGGTTGAAACGGAGCAATGTAGTCCTTACGAACTTCTTTTCGTGGCAATTGGCGAATGCCCGCATCTGAGTGAACATGCCACTCACCCCAGTGGCCTAGGCCACCAAGCTCGATGTAGGCGATAAAATCATCATTGCCCCAACGCTGTCCCATAGCAGTAACAGCATCTTTATAGTATTTTCTAAGCCGTTTATTTTGGTAATTTGGTGAAAATCCCTTACCGTAGGATGTGCTATAAGCATCCCCAAGGTCAGAAATTTCATTTCCCAACCAGTTAGGGATATCCTTATGACTTGATTTGCCAGGGTAATCTAGCAAGAAACGTAAGACGACCTGCTTGCCTTCTTTCTTCCATCGTTTAAACTGGTTACTTTCTTCAATTGTTTCCCAGTTATAGTGGCCCTTTTTAGGTTCCAATTCTTTCCATGTAATATCAACATAGACTAGGTGAATGTCTTCAGAAACTGTTTTTTCTTCAGCTGAAGGGACATAACCCATGAGCGGATTCCCAAAACTCTTGTCTGAAAGCGTATATTCAAACTTGGTACCTGTGTTTCTGGTATTTAAATACACAAAAATGGCATAAAGACCACTCGTAATGATGATTAGACAGATGACGAGCCAAAGTTTCTTCTTTCGACTACTCCAACTTTTCTTCTCACGTCTTCTAGCCATGGTATTCGCCGTTGTATTGGATCAGCGTAAGGTCTTTGACACCTTCGATAGATTTAATGTTTTCAACGAAGGTAAGGTCGTTATTTTTCACAAAGACTTCAATAGCCATCTCAACACTGTCTTTTCGCATAGTTTCAGACTTGATAAAGTGCTTGATGCGACCAAGTTCTTGAATAACTTTGTCACCTGTGTGCTCACCATCAAAGTGAACCACAGCGATATACACCTTACCAGTCTCTTGCAAGCGGCTAAAGACAATAAGCATCAGTAGGATAACGATAGACGTTACAACGGCTAGGACATACATACCTGCCCCTACCGTAATCCCTGAGGTAATTGCCCAGAAAAGATAGAGCAAGTCCATAGGATCCTTAACTGCAGTACGGTAACGGACGATAGAGAGGGCACCGACCATACCAAGTGAGATAACGATGTTTGAACTGATTGCCAGTGTTACCATTGACGTAAGCAAGGTCATACCGACCAAAGTCATGGCAAAACTGCGTGAATAAATAACGCCTGTAAAGAAATGCTGGTAAACCTTATAGATAAAGGCTCCAATCAACAAGGCAAGTAGCAAGACGATAACAATACGAAACGGTGACTGCGTCGCATAGTTATCAGACTGCAAAATAGATTTTTTTATAAAGTCTTGAACACTCATAAATTCCCCTTTTTATACTAAGTTCTTCCAAACTTAGCACTTTTCCGATTTATATATTCCCATCTTCCCAGTATTCAAAACCATTTAGATACTGAGATTTTTCATAAGCCAATACGTACTTAGAGACAGCCATCATGTCTGCTTTCCCTGGCAAGACACTTTGGACAATCTTTGGCAGATACTCTGTATATTTAACTTCGAAAACCATCTTTTCCGGATCAATGACTGGAATTGTTGGTAAGTCCGGATCAAAAATATCAAAACTTCCAACCGCTACTCTGACATTTTGGTCAAAGGTTAAGCGAACTGTTCCAAAGTCATAAACCCACGGCTCTCGTTCATAATCAACGATGGTCCGTGGACGCATCATGTTACTAACACATTCATAGTAAAATTCCTGACAGAGAGGATAGGGACTTTTCAAGAGAAAGTCATAATCCCCATCAATGATTTTATAAAATTCTTCGACAGTTAGTGGTGCATCCTCTTTCAGAATGTAGGTATCAACCTTTTTCTTACGCTCTAGCTTGATACTATTGGTCCCGAAATTGTAGATACGAATCCGATATTTTTTACGAACCAGAATACCTGCATCTTTTTCAGCATAGGCACTATTCCAATAGTCGTCAAAGTAAAGACTTCGAATGGTATAACCACCATTTGTCGCATGCTTATCCAACTGAATCAAATGTTTGAAACGCTCAGTCAACAGGGCCTTTTCTGGTTCACCAATGACGTATTTCAACTCATGGCGAAAGGGCTTCTCTTTAGTCTTCATAACCATCTACCCCAATTTTTCCATCTTCGAGGACAAAGAAGCTCATGATACCAAATTGTTTAGAGTTATCACTATTGACATAGTAGTCAAAGGCACGTTGTGATTGTCCAGCCTCATTAGTTGCAGTCACACGTACGAAGTATTGTCCCTTAGGCAAGGTATCTGTTTCAGCACTGAGGGTCTTGAGACCAGATTTTTCAAAGACCTTGTCTTTAAATTCATAGTCCTTAGCTAACTCAACTGTGTAAGTCAACTTGCTGTTATTGAAGTCGTAAGAGGCACCCCAACTTAATTTCAATTTGTTATTGGCTACTTCCGGCTTATTGATAAAGAATGGTTGTGGTTTTTCAAGACTTGTTTTATAAATCTTGTAGTTGTTCTCCAACTCATTTGGCAAATCTGCCAAAATCTTGTCGTAATTGTCAGGAGTTGTCTTAGCATGCATTTGGTCAGGCATCTTAGCTAGGTAAGGTCTAATGACTGCTGCGTATTCATTACTCATAGAAGTAATCTTATCACCAGTAATCGTCTTACGTAGCTCATCCATCTTCTCATCTAGTCCCTTGCGGAACTCTTTTGATTTGAGCAAGCGTTGGAAAAGTTGGTTCCCCCAATAGTTGCTGACACCGACTTCCCAGCTATTGGCTTGGTCGCTGTCTTTACTTACCAAACGACGTTCATTCTTCATCAAGATACTATCGTTATCCCAAGGAATGATGTACCATTTGGTTGAGTTTTGTGGGCTGTAGAGATACATGTTACGACTCTGTGTATCATCGTTACCAAGTAACATCTGGAAGGCCATCCAATATTGGATATTCTCAGGATCTACATACTTGTCCATGATGGTTTCAATCTTCACCGATGGATCGTTGAGCTTGGTTAGAAAATCAATAAGTTTGGTGTGATCATGGCTACCTTTGATTTCCAAAAGTTTCTCGAATTTATCCTTGTCGAATTTAGGATCTTCTTCTTTAACAATCGTATCTTCATAGCGGAAGAATTCGAAGAAGTTTGGTTTATAAAGGTTGGCATTTTCATCCAGACCATGATCTTTCAGATAGTTTTTGTTAATCTGTTCGACTTGCGTGTAGAGACCATAATCCTCAAATTTACCTGATGGATTGTCAGAGGTTTCATCCTTAACGTAGAGGTGAACAAAACTTGTTCTAGCACCCATGAGTTGAGGAATTTCTTCCATTAGGTCATAGGACAACTTATTTCTAAAGCGAAGGGCTTCAGTCTGGTGTTTGTTAAGGTTAATGGTACGTTGGCCGTTCCACTCGCCCTTGTTCTTTTTAATCTTGATTTTATAGTTCTTTTGGGCGTTCTTACTTGAACTTTCCCCACGAATCTGAACACTGGCGTTTGGCACGTCCTGATCATAACCCAACTCACCAGACACAGGACCGTACTCATTACCAACTTGAAGAAGACCTGCTACTTGGTATCGTTTAACACCCATCTTCTGATAATCTTCAACAGAATATTGGTTGACCTCAGACCATGAGTGATTTTGATTTTCTGTAGCATCTCCTCGACGTACAGTCAGGTACATGGTCGTTACCTTGGTATGATCTTTATCATAGAGACTCTTTTTGTCTCTTAAGTGTACATTAGAGATATCAGTGGCCGCTTGTTTATCTACTTTTTTAGTTGTCACACCGTTTTTTGTCTGTTCCTTGGTTCCACATGCTGTAAAACCAAATACCGTACAGAGCAACAAAACCGCTGCTAAACTCTTTTTCCTATTCATTTCCCCCACCTCTTTTGTATGTTTTCTAAACGCTCAGTCCATTTTTCAAAATAGCCCACGTCTTTCTTAGATACCATGGTTTGGCTTCCTAAGAAATGATACTGAAGATCACTTGTGTATTTATCGATTTCCTGACCACTTTCGATGAAAAGAACTAAAGAAGAAATCAGGAAGGCATAGCCTAGGAAGGCTGAGTCCAAGAACTGAGAACCAAAACTCAAAACTACTGTCAGAATGGCAAAGTGTTTGGCAAGCTTCTTGGCACCCTTATAATCTGCAAAATACATCAAAAGCAAGATATTCACATTACCTACAGCATAGAGACCATAAGCTAGACATAGCGTTAAGAAGTAACCATGCATTTGATTGTTAAAACCAATTGGTAAGTAAGTCAAAACCACGCTTCCGAAGAACATGATGAAAATTGTCGCTAGCAATTGTTTCCAAAAAACATATTTGAGCTCATTACTCATGACATCCAACATTTGGGTTTCAGCTTCCTGAATATCCGAAAGACTTCCCTCTTCATTGTAGAGCTTAAAATAACGTCGGAAATGCGGATAGAAGGAAACCTCGACAGACATAACGAAATTAAGTGTTGATACTAAAGTCGTTAAGTAGGCTAACATGGCCGGCACATCGTAGACTGGAGCTGTACGGAAGAAGCCATCAAAACTCTTACTAATTGGTCCAAACCAGTTAATAACAATATGAGCAAAGAGGGCCACCAACATGTAAAGTCCAGTCTTGGCAAGATCTGAAAATTGATCAAACCATTTCAAAAACTCAAAGGACATTTTAAGATTAGATGGGAAATAATCATGGATCAGACGAACCATCCAAAACATCATTCCACCGTATCCCAAACAAACACTTAGGAATATACCATACTTTTGATGTAGGAAAATACTAAGTAACCCAGAGACAATCGTCACACCAATCGCTAAAAAGAAACCTTTGATAATTTCTTTATAGGATTTAATCGCTGTCAAATAGGTAATCACATTCCAAACAAGACAAAGCTCACCAAAGAGCAAAACACCCATAGCTACTTCTGCTAAGCTTCGGCTAGCCAAGGCTAGATAGAGCGCATACAGTGGTGTCCCAATCATAAGCATCAAGGCACTCGACGCATAAAATGAAGGAATAATAGTCTCAAATTTCTTCTCGTAGAGCATATCCGCAACAAAGCGGGTTACCACCAGAGAAAAGAGACTGGTAATCACGAGAGAAAAGATGATAGCGTAGGTTAAGTTCGAAAGAATATAATCACGCTCATTTTCACTGATTCCCGCTACCATTGTCAGAACAACAACACCAGCTGTAAGTAAAATCCCCAAAAGCATAGGGCCGGTATACACAATTCCAGCATAAGCGTAGGCCTTTTGTTTTGAAAAAAGGCTATCCTCATTGTAAATTTTACGTAATTCAAATCCAATACCGGCCATTAAACAGCCACCTCCTCATATAAGCGTCGGTACTGACCAATCATTTGCGGATATTGATATATCGCTTCAACACGCTTACGCGCAATTTCACCCATTTCAAGCCGTCTTTTATCATTAATCGCCATCTTCTTCATAGCTTCTGCAAGAGGCCCTGTACAAGTAGGTGGTGCACAAAATCCTGCAATCCCTAGATTGTCATCCTCACGACCTTCTAGCAATTCTCGACAACATCCGACATCTGTCGTCACACAAGGACGACTAGCCGCCATTGATTCCAAAACAGAAAGTGGCAAGCCCTCAGAAAGACTGGTCAAAAGCGTAAAATCAATTTTCTTCATATATTCTCGAATATTAACACGACCAGTGAATAGGAGACGATCTCCCAAATCCATCTTATCAGCCAAACTAAAACACTCATCCGCATATTCTTGGTCATCTATACCACCCATGATATGCAAACGAACGTTTGGCACCTGCTGGGCCAATTCGTAGAAAGAATATAACATGGTTTTAATGTCCTTGATTGGAGCCAAACGAACCACAGCTCCGATATCAATCCAACCATCCGATTCTTTCAAAGGAATTTGAGAAAAAGCATCATAGTCAATCCCGTTTGAGATAACCTGACATTTCTCTGGGTCACACCCCATCTCAATCTGAATTTCCTTGGCCTTCGTAAAGAGGCTGGTAATTTTTTCAGCATTTTGATAAATCGCATCAGACAACATATAGAAGAATCTTACCCACTGATGGCGCATTGTAGGTAAAACCCACTTCGCACGAAGCAACTCTTCTTCACGTTCACGCGTATAAATCCCGTGTTCAGTTAAGAAGAGAGGTTTGTCATAGGTCAAACTTCCCAAAGTTGCAAGAATACCACCATAACCTGTAGAGATTGAGTGGTAAACATCTGCTTCAGGAGGTGGACAGGATAAAATATTTAAAAGTGGAAACAGCATAGAACGGATCGTGTGAAAAACATCTGAAAAAGATAGCTGCGTGTAGCGTTCACTACAGAGATCCTTCAAGACCTGAAAAAAGGCCTCACTACTCAAGAGATCGTTAGGAACGACCTTACCATCCTGTAAAAGTTTAAACAAGACTTTCCAATCAGGTTGTTGACAAAAAACCATATCTTTAAGCGCTTGTTTTTCCTCATCTGTAAACTGATGTGGCTTTATGTCTTCTTCTTTATCTGGCACAACATAGTCCAAAAAGACTTCGTGTACTTCTACGACATTTTCAGGAAGTTCATAAACAAACTTTCCCTTTTGCTCATGCGTTGCCCCCACAACCCAAAGAACAAATTCATGCTCTTTCATTTCTGTAATATATTGATGCATCCAAGTAGAGACACCACCGTGAACATACGGATAGGACCCTTCAAGAATTAAACATATCTTCATCGGCATTTTCCCCTATTTTGCCTTATTTTAATGTGATGGTGACTGACTTATTCGTAGCCTCCAATAGGTAAAGATCACCCGTTAAATGCGTAACCTTACCATTTTTTACCTTCTTAACCTCGTTTTGATTTAAACGAACCATAAGGTAAGCATGATCATGAAAATTCTCAAGATCAATTTTTAGGGCGTCTTTGGTATATTTTTGAGAAACTTTCAAAATACCGTAACGCTGAACAGCACCTGCTAATTCTGAACCTGTTAGATTCCTGAGCGAAGGTGACATATTGTGGACCCAACTAACTTCCTTGTCCAAAGCCTTATACATCTTTGCCCAACCCAATTCTGCACCACGATCGACATCAAGAACGTCATCAGGGTGAAGGAAATGGTTATTGACATAGTGCATATTCATTTCAGAAAAGACCGTCATCTGTGAGAAATCGTCCCAAACCGCACCAGAAACTGTACGTGGCTCTTCAATCATTCCATCAGGTGACACTTCAAACTCTTGCGAATAAGTGAAATCTCCTGGGAAATAGTTACTTGAGATAGCCTTGATTTCTGGGAAATCATTAACGATTACCTCTCGCCCTTCTTTTGAAAGGATATTTGATGGTGGAACGTAGACTGATTTTTGCGCTTTAGGAAAGAGTTGGTTGACAAAACGAATCAACTCAGACAGACTGGCCTTCATAGCAGCCTTATCCTTCCAAGTCTTGTAGCTGGCATACTTTTCACCATATTTAACAGATGAAGGACTCAAAGGTTGGTGGTTATAACCATGATATCCAAGCTCACCACCATTAGCCAAAAGTGAATTTCCAAAATACTTGAAACGATCTAAATCGTTTTGTTGAACAATTTTACCATCTGTCTGAGCCTCATAGTTTTCAATGACCACACCTGTATGAACGATACCATACTTTTCATGCAGCTTAAGAAGGTCTGGCCACCAAACATTGGTGTAAAATTCAGACACAGACATGTCGTAGTCACGTTTAACGAAACGACCATCTCCGGCTGGAACAGGTGATGGGAAATCATCTATATAATAGGTAGAGCCATTGATTACCGGATAAACTGTCGCTTCAGTCAAAAGGCTATAAGAAGCGGCATAAATACCACGGATATTACGCTCATAGATTCCAAGGTTATCAACGACAAACTTCCCTTTGCCGTATGATTTTTCCCAAATCAACGGTGTATGAGAATCATCTGTTGTTTTAGCATGCACCTTAACATCACTTTCAAGAGAGACTTTTCTGGCTGACTCAAAAGGTTCTTCAATTTTATAATTGCGTCCCCCACCAATCATGAAGTCAGGATCCACGTAGATTTCCTTGACCTCATCCATCTCAAAGTTGGAATAACTCACGCCAAGATTATGATCAATGGCATCCAGATTACTTTCTTTCCCCATGGTTACTGCAAAAAGTGTTTGACCACCTTTTTCAGTCCAGTCCATGAGAGGCTGAACCTGGTCCTCCATTCGAGATAGGTCAGTGACAAGAAGAACTACTTTTTTATAGTCTGAAAGTGAATAGGACTCGTGTTTAGCCACATCGACTAACTTAGCTCCCATACGCATATCTTTTAGAATTTGCTCGAACTGTTTCCAAGCCCTTTGACTCGTCTCGTTTTCACTATCATAAAGAACCAGCGTATCTTTATCTAAATTTTTGACCACTGAGGCCGTAGATGGTACTTTTCCAGTAAGATAGGCTTCCTTACCTTGAGTTGGGTACCATTCTCCCTTCTTTTGAACAAAGAGTCCGATGGCAAGACACAAAATAAGTCCGACACCTAGCAAGGTTTCTTTGCGGATAACATTCTTTTTACCTAATTTCATGCCATCACCTCTTTTCCTTGCCAGAAGTTCAAGAGATCTTGCTTGTCCTTAGAAAGAACAACCTGTTTGCCTTGCATCTCACGAATCATGTTTTTAAATTCATCAAACTGACCAGTTTGATAGTAATATTCCAAATACAAATAATACACATCATCCGCATTTGATTTAATTGAAAGCTGTGTCAAATGCTTTTGAGCCAAATCATACAAACCAAGAGCTAGTTCATTATGGATAACTCTCACTAAGTCTTTAGCAGTCGTTCCGTGACTAAGTTTTTGCAAGAGACGTTCCTCGTACTCCTTACGAAGCAAACCTTCCATTTGTTTACTTAGAAGTTCTTTAGAGAGGTAATCTTCCATAAAATCACAATACTCGGTTAAGAGGTCAAAGTCTGCTTCACCCTTTTCAAAACGTTTCTCAAAGGCACTCAACTTCTCATCGTATTGACTTGAAATTTCAGAAATAAAGGTTGTCGCATAGTGAACAATTTCACTGTCCTCATTTAAGCGAGCCAAGTAGAGCAAATCCATAAAATGAGATGGATCATTATTAGCTAATCCCATCAATTGCTGACGAGCTTCTTTAGCTTTATTCAAATAGAGAGACTCTTCAAGAGGAACGATGTCTTCTTCAACCAATTCCTTAGGACGTTGAAAATCATCGATATTACCAAAATCAATGGTCAAATCTTTAATTTTGCCACCAACTGCTGCTTCTTGACCACGACGGTGTCTACCAGGATTTGGCTTAGAAATCATATGAATCAGACCGGCACCAAAGAAAGGTAAAGCAATTGGGAAAATCAAGTAAAAAATGGTTAAATCTGATCTGCCACTAACAATGGCTTTATAGACAAGTGCTATAGATAGGAAGTAACAAACCGTTAAAATACTAGTAATTAGGACTGGAATCATTGTGCAACCCTCCCTTGATGACTAGCTTGTTCAAGAAGTTCTGCCTTTTCAATGAAAGAACGACTCATTTTTGAAAGAACCTCAAGCTCGTTTAACACTTTAGTAGACATAGCTACAAAAGGAACAGCTTCTACCCAAATGATAAAGGTACCCTCTCCCTTGGTCTTAACTTCCATGGCATAAGCTGGACGATTCTCAAGCAATGATTTATTAGCCCAGACACGTCCATGACCGAAGGCATCTCCAACTTCTTTAAAATCTGTCAAAGATACTTGCTTCTTATCGTTATCTCCCAAAAAAAGTTCATATTGGAAAGGACCACCACCATATAGTGAAACTGGAGCATTCAAAATCTCTGAAACCAAATCAAGCGTCTGTCTGAGAACCTTCTCAACACTAGCATGATCTAAAGTCACAAAGTAAGAATAGGCTTTTCCAAGACCATCTTGACTTGCCAACAAGGCATTTTTCAGGTCTTTATTTTCATTAAGTAATGTATGGTAGGATTGATTAAGGATAAGATAGTCTTCCTTAACTGTTTCCAATTGTTTATCTAGTTGTAGCTTGTCATCTTTTTTCTTCATTTCTACAAATCCACAAACCACAGCAATAAAGATATAGGCAATAAAAGCAACCCAACGATCCGTATTGTATAGAAGCAATTGCCAGCTAGTTCCAGACAAAATTTGACTAATTGTCAAACCAATAATTGCAAGGACTGCTGAGAACAAGCCATAACCCATGCCCAAAACTGTACTAATCAAGACAACAAAGAGCAAACGTAGGTCGATCAATTGGAACTGTAACTGACCTTGAGTCATATATCGAAAGGCTTCAAAGACTAAGAAGGTCGCGACAACCGCAGCAAGTTTCTTATTTCTCTTTTGCTTAACGATATTATCTACGATATTGCGGAACTTAGAAACACGCAAAGACCCTTTTCGCTGTTTTTGATAGTCTTCGTAAATATCTGGCAAGTCACGCACCAAGGCATAACGCATAAACCAAGCGAATCGATCACGCAAATCATGGTGCTTTTCAGGATCGTTATCATATTTCCTAATTCTTCTTTCCTCTAAGAAATGAACCTGCTTGTTAGGGAAATATTTATCCAAAGCTTGCAAGAGCTCACCAAAAGTCAGTTGGAAGGGATCCGGAATAATAATACTTTCATAGATGTCATTCCATCGCTCACATAATTTGTGAAGCAAATCTCCCAAGTCAGATAGACTGATAAAAGTCGCCTGACTTTGTGATGACTCCTTCAACTCCACCTGCTCATGATCGTCTAAACGTACAAACAGTTTATATAGATAATCTTCTTTATTAATGACTGAATAAAGAAAGGGACTATGCAGAACTTTAAGGTTGACCCCAAATTCTCGAGTCCAAGATAATAAGGTATCCTTAGTTGTCGTCTGTAAGCTTCGTTTCCCATCCTCAAGGACAGGACCTGTAATGTAAAGTAAACGTTTGTTTTTTCTATCTTTAAGACACTCTAACAATCTGATGAGATTTTCAATCTCCCCTGAACTTTCATGTCCATAATTGAGATATTCCGAAAAATAGATGATTTGATCATAATCATGAAAATCAAAAACATCTTCTAATTGATTGTTCTCATAATGTTTGGTATATACGGTGATTTTATTCTTACGAGAGTTCTTTACACCTGTATGACCAAAAATAAAAACTGCTTGATTAGGAAACGTTTTCAAAATGAAATCGTTTGTTAATCCAGCAGTATTACCAAGTATCAAAATATTCATAAACTTCTCCCCACTTTTAAGAGTGTCCCCTTAACTACACTCTCTACCCATTCTAATCATTAGTCTCAAGTATTTCCCAATAATCTCAAGACCACCATGTAATGCCTTTCTTAAGAAAGCTCTTTGAAAGTTATGGCCTCCTCCCCAATGAGTGAGCACGTAACTCTCATCTGAATCTCTTTTGAAGATTCTTAAAGATTTTAAAAATATAAGAAAGAACAAGATCATTCTAAATAAACATTAACGTAAATTAATATTATTAAAGAATAGATTAAATTGACTAACTAAATATCTTGTTATGTTGATTAGCTTCCCCAAGAAATCACAAACTAACCAGATCACTTTAGATTATCTAACACCTGTTAAACCTTATTTAAAGGTATTTCTTCTTACTCTATCAATCTAAAATGACTCTAGTTTTATATTTACATCGTCACTTTTATTATAGCAATTTATTCTTATTTTTCAACTCCTTTCAAAGGTTTTCACCAAAAGAATTTATCTATAGCTAGTAGTTTTTATCCTTAAATCACTCAATCCATAGGCTTTACAAGTGTTTAAAGTCAGAAAATTCATATTATTTATTTTCAAAACAAAAAAACAGAATTCAAAAAAATTAAATTCTGTTACTTTGATATTATTAAATTGAAAGTAATATTAAATCTTTTTAAGCTTCTACAGCCGCTTTGAGGGCATCTACCTTGTCCAATTTTTCCCATGGAAGATCGATGTCCGTACGTCCCATGTGACCATAGGCCGCTGTTTGACGATAGATAGGACGTTTAAGATCCAGCATTTGAATGATACCTGCCGGACGCAAGTCAAAGAGATCGCGGACAGCAGCTTCAAGTTTACTTTCAGCAACTGTCGCCGTTCCGAAAGTATCAACACGGACAGACACAGGGTTAGCAACACCGATAGCATAAGCCAATTGTACTTCTGCTTTCTTAGCAAGACCAGCAGCTACGATGTTTTTGGCAATGTAGCGAGCTGCATATGAAGCTGAACGGTCAACCTTAGTGGCATCCTTACCTGAGAAGGCACCACCACCGTGTCTTGAGTAGCCACCATAAGTATCAACAATGATCTTACGACCAGTCAAACCAGAGTCCCCTTGAGGTCCTCCGATAACAAAACGACCTGTTGGGTTGATAAAGAACTTAGTCTCATCATCCAAGTATTCGGCTGGAATAACTGCCTTAATGACTTTTTCAATGACATCTTGACGAATTTGGTCGTTAGTCGCTTCAGGATCGTGTTGCGTTGAGATAACGACTGTATCAACACGTACTGGTTGGTCATTCTCATCATACTCAACGGTAACCTGAGATTTAGCATCTGGACGAAGGTATGAAATCTCACCAGATTTACGCAAATCTGCCAATTTTTTAACCAATTTATGTGAAAGGCTAACTGGAAGTGGCATAAACTCTGGAGTTTCGTCAATAGCAAAACCAAACATCAAACCTTGGTCACCAGCTCCGATAAGATCAAGTGGGTCTTGATCACCAGTTCCACGAACTTCAAGTGCTTCATTGACACCTTGAGCAATATCTGGTGATTGTTCAATCAATGATGGGTGAACCCCTACAGATTCTGCCGCAAAGCCGTATTCTGCATTGTTATAACCAATTTCAGCGATAGTATCACGAACCACACGGTTAATGTCCACATAAGCTGTTGTAGAAACTTCACCGAAAACATGGACAGAACCAGTGTAGACAGCTGTTTCTGCTGCAACGTGTGCATCTGGATCCTCTGCTAAAATCGCATCAAGAATGGCATCTGAAATTTGGTCTGCAATTTTATCTGGATGCCCCTCAGATACTGATTCAGACGTGAAAAGTTTACGTTCTGACATATAAAATGTCCCCCTTTTAATATGAAAAATAGTATTAGATAGCACGGATTTAACCGTCTCCTAATAGGTAAAACGCTATGCTCCTGGTAGACCTAAACGCCGTTAAAAAGTTACAAAGAACCAACAGCCAACTCTAGGATGACTGTTGCCTTATCGGGACTTAATAACTACCGTCTATTATATCATGTTTTTTCAGTCTAGTCATATAGTTATTTATTATCAAGCCTTATCAATAAGTTATAGTGAGCATTTTACCATCTTTTGTATTATACTTAGGATATGAAAACTTATGAACACGTTTATGACATCTTATCGAAGAGTCCTGATTTTGTGACGGGAGAGAGCTTGGCTAAAAGCCTTGGTGTCTCACGGACAGCCATTTGGAAGGCAATTCAAACACTTCAAGAACAAGGAATTGACATTACAAGTGTCCGCAAGAAAGGCTACTATTTAGAAAAGGGAGATATTCTTCTTCCTCAAGACATCTCTAAGCAACTCAACATTCCAGTCTACTTTAATCCAGATTCTAACTCTACCCAACTAGATGCTAAACATGGCATGGAAAAGATTAATCCGACGCCTGCACTATATCTGGCATCAAGTCAAAAGGCAGCCAAAGGACGATTTGAACGTCACTTCTTTGCCAGTCCACAAGGTGGTATCTACATGAGTATCCACTTAAAGCCCAACTGTCATTTTGAGGAGTTACCCCCTTATACGATGATGGTGGCAGCTGCTATTGTCAAAGCTATCCAGCGTCTAACCGGCATCAATACAGAAATCAAATGGGTTAATGACATCTACCTCAACAACAAAAAAATGGCTGGTATCCTTACCGAAGCCATTAGTTCTATCGAATCTGGTCGCATCACAGATGTCATTATCGGGATTGGGCTTAACTTCTCAATCACTGATTTCCCTGAAGAGTTAGCTAATAAAGCTACTAGTCTTTTTACTTCTGAAAAACCAAGCATCACTCGAAACCAGCTCATTTCAGAAATTTGGAAACTCTTTTTAACCATTCCTACTAGCGATTTGGTCAAAGTTTATAAAGAAAAGTCCCTCGTTTTAGACAAACAAGTGACCTTTGAACAAGCTGGAAGGACTTATACTGGTATTGCCAAGGAAATTGGCGATAAGGGCCAACTTCTCGTTTTTACTGATGATGGTCAGGAAAAATGGTTGACCGCTGGCGAAGTGAGCCTTACTTCTTGGTAGACTTGTCGGCTGCACGCGCAATGCGTGAAACAACGTAAGTTGTCCAAAGACGACGAAACAGTAAATAACCAAAAAAGGCTGTAAAAAAGTAATAGCCGTGCTGTAAACTGTAATTAAAACAAACCGTTTCAAAAATAGTTTCAAGCGTAATAAACAAAATTTGTTGAATCATAAGATTATTATATCAATAGATAGAGCCTAGGACAAGCAGTCTAGGCTCTTTTCATTTTTACACGGATGGAACAGCTTCAGAAATCTATCAAATTACACTGGACCTCCTCGCTTTTGTGTTTCTTGGCTCGGACCTAAAAAGGTCCACTGGACCTCCTCGCTTTTGTGTTTCTTGGCTCGGACCTAAAAAGGTCCACTGGACCTTTTTAGTCCTCTATTTCTACTACATCAGAGAGAAACTCGAGTTCTTGAGGGATATACTCTTCACGATCTTCTTTTTCTAATTCTTCTTTGGATTTGAGACTTCGTGCAAATTCTGTGCGGAGTTTTTCAAATTCTGCTTTTGGAACAGCCATAATATTAGGTGAGAAACCGGCAGCTGAACTCATGATATTACCAAACATATCATTGAGATCACTGCGTTTCATGACCTGTTCAGCATTAAAGGCAGCATTAAAGGCTAGGATGGCATTTTCCTGATTGGCTAATACAGGCTCTGAGCCATTCAAAAGTGCCCTATTTTGTGGGCTAATAGAATCCAAGATTTCAGGCCAAGTTGCCTTTAGGGCATCCAGACACTGGCGTGATTTCTGAGGATTTTCCATGGTTTCACGCATAATCGTGAGAATCTTTTCACGATCCACCTTGTACTGATAAGCAGGTTTGGCTTTTCGAGTTGGTGCTACTTCTCCTTGGACTTTGCCCTCTTTAAGAGCTTTACGTAGACCTTCTACCTCGCGACGAAGACTATCTAACTCTTCTTGTAAATTCCCTGGAATTTCTTGTGAAACCTGAGTATGAGTCTCTGACAATTTTATAGTCAGCATTTCCGCATAGATTTTAGGATGTGTTCCAGTTTTAATTTCTGGCAAGGCACTTGTAACCAAGTCAATCAGTTGGAAAAGTCGGTCTTGCTCCAGAGAAAGATTCTCTTCAAAAAGGGGACTATGGTGACTGTTCTCTCCGCCCGCTTTGACAATCAAAAGATCACGAAAATACTCCAAGAGATCCGTCGCAAAACGGCTCATAGACTTACCATTATCAAAAAGAGTTTCAAGATTTGATAAAGCTTGCGTAGTCTCTTGATTGCGAACGTTAGCGACAAAACTGTCTAAGGCTGTTAAACCAATAGAACCAGTGATTTCTTCAGCTACGGCTTGGCTGACATGATTGTCAGGAGACAGACTCAGTGCTTGGTCTAAGATTGACAAAGCATCACGCATACCACCTTCCGCACGACGAGCAATAATGGTCAAAGCCTCATCATCAAAGGTTAATCCTTCTTTTTCCAGGATTGAAGCCAAATGCTCTTTAATAGCTCCCTGCTTGATCGATTTAAACTCAAAACGTTGAACGCGAGAGAGGATGGTTGCAGGAATCTTATGTAATTCAGTGGTCGCTAGAATAAAGACAACATTTTCGGTTGGTTCTTCCAAGGTTTTCAAAAGAGCATTGAAGGCACCTGTCGAAAGCATGTGAACCTCGTCGATAATATAGACCTTGTAAGTCGCACGACTTGGAGCATAGGTTGATTTATCACGGATTTCACGAATCTCATCTACACCATTGTTTGATGCGGCATCAATTTCAATCACGTCTTCGAGACTTCCGTTAGTAATATCGCGACAAATATCGCAGTGATTACAAGGCTCACCATCAACTTGATTAGGACAGTTCATAGCCTTGGCAAAGATTTTCGCCGCACTGGTTTTACCGGTACCACGTGGCCCAGAAAAGAGATAGGCATGACTGATTTTCCCTGACTCTACCGCCTGTCTGAGCGTGGTTGAAATCACTTTTTGACCAACCATTTCGCCAAAGGTCTGACTACGGTATTTACGATATAAGGCTTGATACATTAGTTTACCTCAAACATTCCAAATGTAAGCTCGGTTTTCTCAAGTAAAATTTTGACAAATGCTTCAAGATAATCTTGGTCTACTTGGTTATAGTCTCCTACTTGGTGAGAATCCAAATCGAGAACACCAACTAATTTGCCATCTTTTACCATTGGTACAACAATTTCACTTCGAGCAGCGGAATCACAAGCGATGTAATTGGCGTGTTTGGTGACGTCTTCGACAATTAAGGTTCTATTTTCTGCTGCAGACTGGCCACAAACACCCTTACCTAGGGCAATTCGAACACAAGAAACATTACCTTGGAAAGGACCAAGGACTAACTCATTCTTGACATTATCCATCAGGTAGAAGCCTGTGAACACAGAATTCGGCAGGGTTGTATTCAAGAGAGCTGAGGCATTAGAAAAGTTGGCCAAAGCATTGTCTTCATTGGCAAAAAGCACCTTAGCCTGTGCTAGCATTAATTCATAGGCTGATTTTTTTTCTTCGTTAGTCATAACTACCATTATAGCAAAGATTGGTTCTTAAAACTAAGATTGACCTACCTTTTCTCCTTCCCTTTCATTTAAAAATAATTCAAGATCTTGAACGACATTTTCAGGATATTCTGGACTAGAAATCTGATAAAACTTAACAGTCATTCGATTTCTGAACCAGGTTAATTGCCGTTTAGCAAATCGACGCGTATTTTGCTTGAGTTTTTCCAAGGCTTCGTCCAAGGTTTGGTTCCCAGCAAAATAAGGAAACAACTCCTTGTAGCCTATACCACGAGCTGACTGGGCATTAGGATAATTATCGTACAGCCACTTGGCTTCTTCCAAGAGACCATGTTCAACCATCTTATCTACTCGTGTATTAATTCGGTCATAGATTAAGGAACGTTCATCATCTAATCCGATAATAAAGGGATCATAAGTCGTCTCAGTATTTTCAAGATTCTCCGAAAAACGATGAAGCTCAAGTGCTCTAATAGCACGACGACGGTTAATCTCTTTAATCTCAATACCTAAGCGATCAATTTTTTCAAAAAGTTCCTGATCAGATAATTGCTCTAATTCCGAGCGATAGGCTAAAACCTGCTCCTGATCGACCTGTCCCCCTAGGTGATACCCTTCTAGGAGACTTTGTAAATAGAGACCTGTTCCTCCTACTACAATAGGCAGCTTACCACGACTAACGATATCTGTAATGGCAGCCTCTGCCTCTGTCACAAAATCATAAGCTGAATAGGTCTCATCAACATCGCGAACATCAATCAGATGATGTACTGCTGCTGCCTGCTCTTCAGGAGTGGCCTTGGCGGTTCCTATATTCAATTGTCGGTAAACCTGCTGGCTATCTCCTGAAATAATTTCGCCATTAAAACGCTTGGCCAATTCAATTCCAAGCGCTGTTTTTCCCACAGCAGTAGGACCAGCTACTACAATAAGTTTGGTTTTCATAATGTTTTCACTTGCTATTCTAGATATTTTTTTAGATAATATAAGCATATTATAACATATACGGAGGATAGTCTCATGGCTAAAAAACATTCATTCGCTAAAGGTGTCGCTACTGGCGTTATCGGAACTGCTGCTACTGTAGCAGGTGCTGTCTTCGCAGTTAAGAAAACCATTATCGAACCAGAAGAAAAGAAATTGGCTTTCATCGAAGAAAACCGTAAAAAAGCAGCTCGCCGTCGTGTAAGCCGCTAATAATGAGAACCAGGGAAACCTGGTTTTTTACTGTTATTTTTAACTCTTCATCTATGACTAGGAACGGAGCCAAATTTGAAAAGAAAAAAATATAATATCATCACCTTTTCTTTGCTAGCTTTCTTCTTTCTCTTCGGTTATTTATCAAAACATTTAAAAGAACCTGTAAAGCCAACAGCAAAAACGCATCACATCTCTCACAGCCTTTCATCAAAAAGTAGCTCATCTCATAAAAAAGAGAATACTAAATCTTCAAGAGCTACTTCGACGGAAGATCATAAGAAGGAGGCTAAGGACGAAAATAAGCATCAAGCATCTCCTTCTGCTCAAGAAGCAAATCAAAAACAAAACAACCAAACACCTCATCAAGATGGAAATCAAGATAAATCCAAGCCTGCTGAAGGCGGACGAGGTTGGGGCGGGCCAGAAGATGGCTCTTATGCCACTAACGGAGGAGGCGGTGGTGGTCACGATGCAGCCTTCGCCGCAGGTGCTGGTGGAGGAAGCAATCCCGCAAGCTCAACTGATCAGAGCAATGAGTGGGTTGACGACGTTGATAACACTCCTTACGAGTACCCACGAGCATCATCAAGTACAGATACAAGTGCCAATTCCAATTAATGAGATAACAGACTACTAATCATCACCAGTATTCTATTTTGAACCCTAGTTAGGACTAATCCTGACTAGGGTTTTTGCTTATCAAAAAAACACCTATAATTCAATAGGCGTCAAGTACATTTGGCTTCAATTTGGGGCAAGATAGCTTAAAACCGCATGGTTAAAGGCTTAAAAATGTCCCCTGCCGGAATCGAACCAGCAACGACTCCTTAGGAGGGAGTTGTTATATCCATTTAACTAAGAGGACTTATGAAAAAATCTGCCACGAGGACAGATTTTTTCGGTGAAATCTGTAAATTATTTACGGATTTCTTTGATACGTGCAGCTTTACCTTGCAAAGCACGCAAGTAGTAAAGTTTAGCACGGCGGACTTTACCGTAGCGTACAACTTCAATCTTTTCAACACGTGGAGTGTGGATTGGGAAAGTACGTTCTACACCGATACCGCTTGAAATTTTACGAACTGTGTACATTTCTGAGATCCCTTGACCTTTGCGTGAAATAACTACACCTTCAAAGATCTGGATACGTTCGCGAGTTCCTTCGACAACTTTCGCGTGAACGCGAACTGTGTCACCAGGACGGAATGATGGGATGTCAGTACGAAGTTGACCTTCTGTCAAACTTTGGATCAATGGATTCATTTTTATATACTCCTATCTTACTAATCTTAAGAGCAACCTCTGTGTCTCAGCGGATTAGCCGTTATTTTTGTGTGTCCATTACACACTCTTAGTATCTTATCAAAAAATTATCAGGATGTCTAGTATCTTATTGCATTTCTAGCATTTTTTGTTGTCCATAAATGCTCGTCTTATGATTTATGAGATAAGCAAAAGCCATGACAATCGCGTAAGGGACTGCATTAGCGGGACCAAAGACTTCAACGCCAATGAAAATAGGGGCTAAAAGGGTATTGGTACTGCTACCAAAGACAGACAGATAGCCTAGACCTGCTACAAGTGGAATTGGAAGTCCCAGAACTGGTGCTAGAACAGCACCAAGACTTGCTCCGATAGCAAACAAAGGGGTTACTTCTCCTCCTTGGAAACCAAGAGATAGGGTAAAGACGGTCAAGAGCAATTTCAAGAGCCAATCCAATGGATAAATGGTCCCACCACCAACACTTAAAGCAATCAAATTCGTTCCAAGACCTGTATAACGTCCCTTCCACAAAATCAAAAGAAGACAGGTTAAGACGACACTTCCTAAGAGAACACGATAATAAGGATTTGGGAGCAGACTCGCTACTTTCTTTTTAGCTAGTGACAAGAGATAAGCAAAGAGATTTCCTGCAATACCAAAGGCCAAACCTAAAAGAGCTAACTTAATAAACGTCTCAAGGTCAATAGTCAAACTTTCGGAGACAAAGTGGCTAAATTTTTCAAGACCTAAGAGATGGCTTGTCGTACTAGCCACAAAAGATGCAATAAGAGTCGGTACCAAGATTGGCAGACTTAACTGTCCCAGGGTCAAGACCTCAAGAGCAAAGAAGGTCGCAGCGATTGGTGTTTGGAAGAGCCCTCCAAAACCAGCTGCCATCCCTATGGTCAAGAAAATGCGTGAAGCATTAGGGATCTTAAAATAGCGACTAAAAGCATGGGAAACTGTGGCTCCGAGCTGAACAGCAACTCCCTCACGACCTGCAGATCCCCCGAACAGGTGGGTCAGCCATGTGGTCACAGTCACAAGTGGAATTAACCTTAGGGGGACTTGATCCTCCTCATTATGTCCTACCTTGAAAATCAATCCCATTCCCTGTGCTGCCTTGCCAGCAAGCTTTTGGTAAAGGTAAACTATCAAAAGGCCTGCTAAAGGAAGTGCTGGGACCAGATAAAAGATATGCTGGTCACGGTATTCCGAGAGTCCTATAAGCACGCGCCCAAAAATAGCATCAATCAGCCCAACTATCACTCCTAGAAAGACAGCATAGAGACTTAAAATCACTAAATTGGAGTATGAGAGACCTTGACTCTCACTTAATTGTCTAACTTTCATCTTAATAACCTACTTTCCTTCAATCTTGCCTGCTTGATAAGTGCGTGAATGTTTCATAATATCTGCAAAGCTAGCTACGATAGGCTCTTGGTACTCTGGATTTGCGACACTCGCTGCTACTTTATCTAGCAAGGCTTGCTCACGCTCAGGATCATAGATCGCCTTTCCAGTGCGCTGTTTAAAAGCACTAACTCGAGTTACTAATTTCATACGTTCTTCCAACAAGGCCACAATCTCATTATCAACTGTGTCAATCTGTTGGCGAATCTCATTTAAGTCCATACTGACCTCCTTTTTTCTCTTCATTATAACAAAAATGACCTGAGGACAAAAGAGCCTCAAGCCATTGAATTGCTTATAAAAAGAGTTTTCTTACCTGACTGATATTACTTTCATTAACAACCAAATATAAGGTTGCTCCTGCTTTTAGACGTGTGTCTCCACGAACAACCTCAGACTGGTCTTGAAAAATCTGAGTGGAAATCAAAACCCCGTCAGGTAAGGTTAAATCCTTAACCAAGCGACCAGCTAAACTCTCTGTAACTGGTAAATCAATCATCGTCGGTATATTATCAACTTGTTTTGGTTCGTGGGCAATCAGATTGTGAAGCATGGCTTCATAGACGGGTTCTCCTCCCATGAAATCCATGACAAGATAGGCAATCAGGGTCACAACTCCAATTGTCATCAATTGGTGAAGGTCACCCACCATCTCAGTCACTAAAATCATAGCAGTGAGCGGTGCCTTAGATACCGCACCGAAATAACCAGCCATACCAAGAATGATAAAAATAGGGAACTGACTGACTTGTAAGAATCCTAGATTTTCAAAAGCTGCCGCAAATACGCTACCAGAAAGAGCACCTAGAGTCAAAATCGGCAAGAAAATCCCACCAGGAAAACCTGAACCAAAGGACAACATACTCCAAATAAAGCGAATAGCCAAATAGAGGATAGCCACAGTTAGAGCAGGATGTAAACCATTTAAAGCAAGAATCAATTCATTCCCACCACCTAAAAGATGTGGGAAATAAAGACCAATAGGAATGATAAACAGAACTGCCAAAAGGCCATGAAAATGAGATGGCAAGTGAAAGATTTTCCCTAACCCTTGGTAGACCTTACCAATACGTAAGACAACCCACTCATAACCGTATCCAAGAACACCTAGAAAAATCCCCAAAACAATAAGAATCCAATAATCTTTCAAAGGAAATACGGGTAATTTTTCTGTCATAGCAAGGACCGGTACCTGACCAAAGATGCGTAGGGAAACAGCATTGGCTACTAAGGATGCCGTTAAAGCTGTCACCCAAACATGACGAGAGAAATGATGATAGACTTCTTCGACGACAAACAAAAGACCAGCAATCGGGGCATTAAAGGCAGCCGATAACCCTGCTGCTGCTCCAGCAGCAATCAAGACACGCTTCTCACGTGCAGAGAGCTTAAGTCCCTTGGCTAATCCCTTAGCAGTCATGGCACCTAGTTGAATACTAGGTCCCTCACGTCCTAACATCAGTCCCATTGAAATCCCAAGGACTCCACCTAGGAATTTACGCCATAATACTGACCACCAGGACGGATGTAGGAGCCCCATCAGTTCCCCTTCAACATGGGGAATCCCTGAGCCCTTGATGTCTTTTTCCTGCTTAATAAGGTAACCAATAAAAAGGGCAATCAAGAGATTAACAAGTACAATTCCCAGAATCAGAAGTGGATTATGAAGGGCGTCTTCGTAAATAGCTACAGAAAATGCGGCCCCTTTGGCAATTAACCAACGAAAAAGACTGACCACTGCTCCTGCTGTCACCCCCACTAAGAGCCCTCGCCAAACGGACCAAAGGAGATGTTGAGATTGCGTCCTAAAATCTCTTTCTATTTCATTCATAAAAAACTCCATTTTTGACTACAATAAAAGCAGACTTTACTCTGCTTTTTTCTTATGCTAATGCTTCTGAAACTTTTTCAGCGAAAGCTTCAAGGTTTTCGATATCTTCATCTTCAGCAGAAAGGTCAACCTTGACGCTATCAGCACCCTTAGTCGCCCCTGTGAATGTGAATTGATTTTCAAACTCATCCACTGAATGACAGAAATAATCGTAGAAGGTATCTCCTGAACCTACAACACCAAAGATTTTACCTGACAAGTCGAGGTCAGCCAAATCTTCGTAAAAGTCAACGATTTCATCTGGCAACTCACCATCACCATAAGTGTAAGTCGCTACGATACAGATGTCCGCATCTTCAAAATCAGCGGCATCAACCGTTGTACACTCGTCTACATCTACAGTGTGACCCAATTCTTCCAATTTTTTGGCAACGATATCTGCGATTTCTTCCGTGTTACCGGTCATACTGGCATAAACGATTTTTGCTAAAGCCATAATGTCCTCCAAAATAATAAATTAGCTATATTATATCATATTTCTTCAGAAAATAAATGACCTAACAACTCAAAAAAACTGCCCATCAGGACAGTTTTAGATTTTGTAAGAGTTCAAAGTGTCGATAAACTAGCCATAAGCCAAGACCAACTATCAGAATGAGAATCACTGCTCTCATGAGACCTCTCAGAAAAGTCAAGAGCCAAGTAAGAAGCATAGAGGTGATTAGCCAACTCCAACCAGAGGCCCCGTATAGGGTTTGAATACTCTCAATAGAATGGCTGGTCAGCATTTTTACCCAATTGGGAATATAAATCCAAATACCTTCACCTGATAGGCCCAAACGATTGGCAATCATGGTTCCTGTTGTTTGCAACCAAGTAAAGACCCCAGCATTGAAAAGAAAAAGGAAGGTTTGCATGGGGTAACGTCTAGCAAGGCGTTTCAAATAGCGCATGACAGCCCCTCCTTAATTAGCATAAAGAGCATGGACCGTATCAATATCCACCTGTTGAATCCCGTAATAAGATCCTGCTGATTGCATAACGGATGTCTTAGAGTCATCATGGTCTAAGCCAATGGCATGTCCCAATTCGTGTTCAGCCGTATTCACAATACGCTTGTGAGTATAACCAAAATCACTATTCAAGAGGAAATAACGGTTCAACTTCACATCTACATGAGTGATGCGATTGGTCAAAACATTGGTTTGAGTGTCTGCTAAACCTGCTGCCTGTGAATTCACATCGGAATAGTCAGTCGCAACAATGTCAGCTGTTGAGGCATCATCAGTTAAAGTAAAGATGAAAGCACCCGTGTTATTCCAGTTGGTGATAGCCTCCTTATAAGCAGCTACCAAGGTTTCATCGGTAGACTGAATATAGATGCTAGCTGTATTTTGTGCCCATCTAGCTCCATTAGACTCTGGAATGGTATCTGTCGTTGATAGGTTAGAGACAACTTTCTCAACGTCACTAGTACTGGTTCCACTAAAACCTAGCTCTACTTGATGAAAGGCTTGGTTAATGTTTGTGGCTAAGGTACTTGAAGAATTATTGGCATAGTAGACGAGTCCATAACCAATAAGGGCTAGGACTAGGGCAAGTTTAAATATAGCCCAAATAAGATTCCAAATAAATTGTAAAAGAAGTTTGGGAATATAGAAGATTACTCTGAATAATTTTTTCATTATTGAGCCTCCTTTTCGAAACTTCCCCTAGTATATCAAGCTCTAATAGTTCTGACAAGCAAAAAATATCACTTTAAGCTTTTATCATCTCTTTGATAAGATGTTACAAACTTGACCTATTAAGACAAGCGTTCTTCTTTAACGTAATCAATAGGTAACCATTCTAAGTAGGCTTCTAGTTGTTTTTCCCAGTAATACCACTCATGTCTTCCATGGTCTGTGCTGTAGTCAATGTCTAAACCAAGGGCCTTCAAATCAGCAACTGCCTTATCTTGAGAATCAAAAAGGAAATCCTCGAGGCCACACCAGGCAAAGAATTTGGTTTTCTTATCATGTTGTTTGGCTAGGTTAACCAGTTTATGCTGCTTAATGTCTTTTCCTTCCAAATCGCCAAAGACTCCTTGCCAGTATTCCTTAGACTCACTCGTTTCATCTGTAATCATCTCTACTGATAATCCAAGGGCACCAGAGAAGGAACCCGCACAAGCAAAGTTATTTGTCGTTAAGGCTAGTTTGAAAGAACCATAGCCACCCATAGAAAGTCCAGCGATAAAGGTCTTTTCACGCTTCTTAGTCATACTAGGGAAGAAACGTTGCATGACTTGAGGAAGCTCCTTAGCAATGGCATCGTAATACTTAACCCCGTAATTGGTATTTGTATACCAGCCATTTTCAGAATTAGGCATAATAACAATGAGATTAGTCTTACGAAGGAGACGCTGAATATTGGTACGGAAGGCCCAAGAATTATGATTGCCCCCCATGCCATGAAGGAGATAGAGAACTGGGATGTCCGTATCACTTTCCGTTTCAGCAATCTGATCACGATCTGGATAGATGACATCCACTTGGCGGTATTGTCCTAGAACATCTGATGAGTATTCAATTTGAAAAAAAGCCATTTGTTTTTCCTTTCTTAATGTTAGAAAAGCTGGGACACCCCCAGCTTTTGATTTTAGAACAAAGTCTTGTTAAAACTTTCCTCAATGTCTATGGTGCAAGCGACACGCTCACACTCTTATGTTTTAGTCAGTTATTAGCGGACTTCCATGACAACTGGAAGGATAGCTGGGCGACGTTTGGTTTGGTCGAAGAGGAACTTAGCCACATCGTCTCGGACAGCACCTTTAAGTTCACCCCAGTCGAAGCTGTCTCCTGCCAAGTAATTTTCAACGGTAGCATTAACAATGTCAGCAGCCTCACGGAGAATATCACGGCTCTTCTTCACATAAACGAACCCACGTGTATTCACACGCGCTTTAGAGACAATCTTACGTTCCTTCTTGTTAACAGTGATAGCTACGATAAAGATACCATCTTCAGACAAGACCTTACGGTCACGAAGGACGATATTACCCACATCACCAATGGCATTACCATCAATCATAACATCACCAGCTGGGACAGCTCCTTCATGAAGGAAACCTTGATCCTCTGACAAGTGCATGATGTCACCGCGTTTAACGATATAAATATTTTCTGGAAGAATACCAACTTCCAAGGCTAACTCTGCATGTGCTTGAAGGTCACGGTACTCCCCTTGGACAGGGAAGAGATACTGTGGACGAAGGAGGTTAATCATCAATTGAAGTTCGCGAGCATTGGCATGTCCAGAAACACGAAGGCTCTGCGTAATCATCTTAACAGTTCCACCAGCTTTATAGATAGCGTTGTTGACACGTGCCACTACGGCTTCCTTAGCAATGCTTGGAGTTGTAACGATATAAACCAAATCTCCATCCTTGATTTGAACGTAACGGTGACGACCAACAGCCATCTTTTGAAGGCCATCGATTGGTTCACCCATACGACCATTTTCGAGGATAATCAACTCGTGGTCTTCAAACTTGTTCATGTCTTTTGGTTTGACAATAAGTTTTTCATGCTCCACAGTCAATTTTTTGAGACGGATGGCTGTGCGAACAATATTTTCAACGTCAAAACCAGTAAGAACAACGCGACGTCCGTGATCAGCAGCTGAATCGAAGACTTGTTGAATACGTACCAAGTTTGAGGCAACTGCAGCAACAATAACACGTCCTTCTGCATCGGCAATGACTTGGTCAATTTCTTGACCAACTTCTGCTTCCGAAGCTGTTTGTTCAGTACTTGTCGCATTTGCTGAGTCTGACAAGAGGGCCAAAACACCTTCACGTCCAATTTCAGCCAAACGACCTAAATCAGTTTTGTAGTAAGGACGGGCAGCTTGGTCAAACTTGAAGTCACCAGTATAGACAATATTACCTTGGTCAGTGCCAAGAACAATCCCCATTGATTCTGGAATAGAGTGCGTTGTTTTGAAGAATGAAACTTCAGCATCTTCAAATTCAATTTCAGTTTCTGCATCAATAACATGGAAGTTATTGAATTTCTTAACGCCAGCATTTTTTACAAAAAGCTTAGCCAACTCAATAGTAAGTGATGACCCAAAGACTGGTACTTTGACGTCTTGCAAGATATAAGGTAGGGCACCAATGGCATCAGCATGTCCGTGAGTCAAGAAAATCCCTTGGATACGATCTCTATTTTCAATCAAGTAATCTAAGTTAGGAATGACAAAGTCAACACCTAGTTGTTCATTTTCAGGATACTTTAGACCAGCATCCAAGATAAAGATAGAGTCGTTAATCTCAACAATATAGAGGTTCTTAGCATTTTCACGTACTCCACCTAGGGCAATAATTTTAATATCGCTCATGCTTGTTTTTCTCCTTTTTAGTTTGACTCTCTTCTAGAGCCTATTTTTACAGACGGTCCAAGAAGCTGAACGTTCGTGCGAACAGTCTCCTTGTCGATTTACAGGCCACAACAAAAAGTTGCATACTCTTTAAGTATACAACTTTTTAGCTTATTTTACAATTTAGAGTCAGACGAGACTTACTCAAACATAGCGTAATAGTCTGTGATATCCAATTGACCTTTTTCTTCCTTGGTAAGGTCTTTAATGATTTGACCATCCTTCATAACGATCAAACGATTGCCATATTTTAGGGCATCTTCCATGTGATGGGTAATCATCAAGGCTGTAAGATGGTCGCCCGTCACAAACTCATCAGTCAACTCCATGAGGGCTACACTGGTCTTAGGATCCAGGGCTGCAGTGTGCTCGTCTAAGAGCAAGAGCTCAGGACGTTTAAGTGTCGCCATCAACAGACTGAGAGCCTGACGCTGACCACCTGAAAGGAGACCTGCTGGTGTATCTAAGTGCTTTTCTAAACCATTACTGATACGTTCGATCAGACCTTGAAATTCCTCTGTGTAGAGATGAATTTGGCGTGATTTAAGGCCTCGTTTTTCGCCACGGTATTTGGCAATTAAGAGGTTTTCTGCAACAGTCATACGAGGAGCTGTCCCCATTTTAGGATCTTGGAAGACTCGTGAGAGGTACTTAGCACGCTTCTCAGCAGGGAGAGACGTAACATCCTCACCCATGATGAAAATCTGACCACTGGTCAACATGAGGGTCCCTGCAATGACATTGAAGAGGGTTGATTTCCCGGCACCATTTCCACCAAGAATGGTAATAAAGTCACCTTCTCTAATGGTAAGGTTGACATGGTCCAGGATGGTTTTTTTGGTGTCAAAACCGTTATTGACCTTAACAGTCGCATTTTTAAGTTCTACAATAGCTGTCATCGTGATAAGGTCACCCCCTTAAAGAATTTTCGGCGTAGAACAGGCGAAATCAAACAAATAGCCAAAACAATTGCACTAAAGAGTTTGAGGTAGTTTGTGTTAAAACCAAGAGCAATAACCGCTGTCAAAAGGAACTGATAGAGGATTGAACCAATACAGATGGCAATCAAACGTTCCAACAGAGTCAAGTTAGTCGCATAAAGGACCTCACCAATGATGATGCTGGCAAGACCAATGACGATAACCCCAATCCCTTTAGAAACGTCGGCATAACCGTCCTGTTGGCTAATCAAGGCTCCTGAAAGGGCAATGATACCGTTTGAGATAACGAGACCCATCACTTCCATATTGTCTGTATTGATACCAAAAGATTTGGCCATGTCTCTATTATCACCTGTGGCAATATAAGCTTGACCTAGGCGCGTGTTAAGAAAGGCAATCAAGGCAGTGATAACAATGGTCACAGCAATGAGACCAACAATCAAGAGATTGTAGTCCTTGCTGAAAGGAAGCAAATCTTGGATAGTCTTGATATCTAGAAGTCCCAGGTTGGCCCTCCCCATAATCATAAGCATGACTGAGTTAAGAGAGGTCATGACCAAAATCCCTGCCAAAATAGTAGGAATTTCTCCCTTAGTATAGAGGAGACCAGTCACAAGTCCAGCACCACAGCCGGCCAAAACGGCAACCAAGGTTGCTAAAATTGGGTTCCAACCAAAGTTCATAAGGGTTACTGCTACTGCCCCACCAAGAGGGAAGGAACCTTCTGTTGTCAAATCAGGAAAATCCAAGATACGGAAAGTCATGTAAATCCCAAGACCTAGGATTCCGTATAGAAGCCCCTGATAAATAGATGAAATAATCATAAGTCCTCCTTATTTATCAGCTTTAACAGCGATATCTGACTGTTTAAGCACATCGTCAGGGATGGTGATGTTGAGGTCTTGAGCAACTTTAAGGTTAAGTGTTGGTGTGCCATCATCGATAACATCTACAGGGACATCCTTAACTTTTTTACCTTTAAGAACCTTAACGGCACTACGAGCTGTAGCCTTTCCAAGTTCATATTGGCTTTGAGCAACTGAAGCCAAACCGCCCTCTTTCACCATCGTATCAACTGTCGTATAAACTGGAATCTTAGCCTGGTTGGCTGATGAGATTACTGTTGAAAAGGCTGAGGCAATAGTATTATCTTGAGGCGTCCAGATGGCATCTACCTTACCAGTCATGACTGACATGGTTGTATTGATTTCATTGGTTGATGGGACGGCGTACTCGACCACATTTAGACCATCTTTTTCAGCGTATTTCTTAAAGCTTTCAACCTGTGATTTGGAATTGTCCTCACTTGAAGCATAGAGAATACCAATCGTTTTGGCATTTGGTGTCAGTGATTTGACCAATTCTACTGTCTGCTTAATCGGCACTTGGTTAGAGGTACCAGTGACATTGCCTTCCGGATGTTTGAGATTCTTAACCAATTTTGCCCCAACAGGGTCTGAGATAGCCCCCATGATTACTGGAATATCCTTGGTAGCTGCCGCTAGCCCCTGTGCTGCTGGTGTGGCAATACCGATAACGACATCGTTCTTGTCATTAACCAATTGTTTAGACATGGTTTGAATTTTAGACTGGTCTCCTTCGGCATTTAGGAGGGTGATTTTAACCTTGTCCCCCTTATAACCAGCTTCCTTAAGGCCATCCTCAATTCCCTTCTCGATTTGATCCAGGGCGTCGTGAGTCACGAACTGGAGGATCCCTACTTTGACGACCTTATTGGCATCTTGGTGTTCTTTTTTGAAAAGATCTGTACCAATAGAACCGAGCGTCAAGATAGCTAAGAAAACCAAAGTCCAAATTAAACGCTTGTTTTTCATATGTGTCTCCTTCTATAAATTCTTCCTTTCTATTGTAAGTCATTTTCAGTCAATTAGCAATATTCTTAATTTATAAAAATTACCTTTCTCAAAGAAAAAGAATCAGAACACAATGTCTGATTCTTTTTCCTATTATTACTGATATTGTGCCAAGTCTAGCTTCATAATATAAAAGTAAAGGTCACCATATTGTCCTTTGTAGCCAATATCATGTCCGTTTATCGTCACCTTAGTGACTGGCGTTGAATCCGGTAAGGCAATCCAACAAGCTTGCTGTGCTCTGACAAATTCATTGTAATCTTCAAAAGAAGTGTGTTTTTCTTGCTTTGCAGTATTTAAATAAGTTACTTCAATCATCGAGGGACCTCCTTTTAATCCTTTAATTAAAGTCTAGATTACGCTTCCTAGAGAGTAAAGTCAATCATGACGTCTTAAAAAAACTAGCAGGCTAGTCCATACAAATAGACCCCATGGCAAATGCCATGAGGTCTATTTTAATTGGAATCTGGATTCTTAAGGTCTCCTATCCGACCGTTAAATCATCTTAACGTTTGCGTCGTTTTGCGCCATAGAGTCCAAATCCAGCTAGAAGACTTGCCAAACCAAAGATTGCAAGGTTTGAATCCTCACTACCAGTTTCTGGAAGTTGAGCTGTCTTATCACTTGGATTGATAAAGTGAGCTTCTTCTTTTGTTTCTGGAAGTACTGGAGCCTTAGGCTCTTCTGTTTGTGGAGCTGGCTGTGGCTCTGGTGTCGGAGTTTTATCCGGCACTGGTGTTGGAGTCACAATTTGTTTGTAGATGTGTTGAGTATTACCATTTTCATCTACAATTGTCTTCACAAATTCATAACCTGGGATTTCTTTCTTAGGTTGTTGGCCATCTTCAGTTGGATAACCAGGGATTGGCGTACCATTTTCATCAACGTATGACGTCGTTACTTGCTCGTAGACATGTTCGATATCACCATTAGGTAATTTCTTAGTTTCTACGAAGCGGTAACCTGGAATTTCAACTTTTGGCTGTTCACCATCAACTGTAGGATATCCTGGGATTTCCTTACCTTCTTTATCAACAAACTTAGTGATTGGAAGGACAGTTGGTGTGTAGGTTGCTGAAGCCTTAGTTCCGTTCACATCTTCACGAACCACTGTGACTGCTGGGGCAGTTCCTGTAAATTCAGTTTCTGGTGTGAAGGTTACAGTGCCATCTGCAGCTACTGTGTAAGTTCCTACACCTGCAATAGTCTTAGTTGTTGAGCCATCTTCAAAGGTAGCTGGTACTTGGTTATTCATTGGTACACGGCTATCGCCTTCAGTGAAGCTTGGCTTACCTGTTTGCGTTTGGCCTTTATTTCCAATCGAGGTAACTGATTCTGCAGTTGGTGTTACTGGTGTTACGGTTGGCGTGTAGGTTGCTGTAATGGCTGTACCGTTCTTATCAACACGTTTCACGGTCACACCTGTACCTGTTCCTGTGAATGCTTTTTCTGGGACGAAGGTTACAGTTCCGTCTGGAGCAACTGTGTAAGTTCCTTCACCTGGAATAACTTTAGTTGTTGAGCCGTCTTCAAAGGTAGCAGGTACATCATCATCCATTGGGACACTTGGGTTACCAGGCGTGAAGCTTGGTTTACCTGTTTGTGTTTGACCTTGAATATCTGTAGATGTTGCTGGCTCTGAAGTTGGAGTAACAGGAGTTACTGTTGGTGTGTAGGTTGCTGAAGCCTTAGTTCCGTTAATATCTTCACGGACAACTGTCACAGCTGGTGCAGTTCCTACGAATGATTTTTCTGGAACAAAGGTTACGGTTCCGTCTGCTGCTACTGTGTATGTACCAACACCATCAACAGTCTTAGTCGTTGAACCATCATCAAATGTTGCTGGAACATCGTCATTCATTGGTACACGGCTGTCACCTTCGGTGAAGGTTGGCTTACCGGTTTGAGTTGCACCTTGAATATCTGTTGATGTTGCTGGTTCCGCTGTTGGAGTAACTGGAGTTACTGTTGGTGTGTACTTCGCTGTAATTTCAGTTCCATTCTTATCAACACGTTTCACGGTTACGCCTGTAGCAGTTCCAGTAAATGATTTTTCTGGTACGAAAGTTACTGTACCATCTGGAGCAACGGTGTAAGTTCCTTCACCATCTACTGTCTTCGTAGTTGATCCATCTTCGAAGGTCGCTGGAGTATCTTCATCAATTGGAACATTTGGATCACCTTCAGTAAAGGTTGGTTTACCAGATTGTGTTTGACCTTGGATATCTGTTGATGTAGCATCTTCAGAAGTTGGAACGACTGGAGTAATCTTAGGTGTGTAAGTTGTGTCTACAGTTGTTCCATTTGTATCAGCTGCTTGAACCTTAACTGGAACAACATCACCTGAATAAGATTTGTCTGTTGGTGTGAAGGTTACAACACCTGTCTCTTTATCAACTGTGAAGGTACCAATAATATCGCCCGCTGGTGATTTCGCAAACACTGCCGCTGCTGGTTGGCCATTTTCATCAAGAAGAGTAATGGTATCCTTATCAATTGGTGCAACTGGGTCACCTTCAGTGAAGGTTACTGTTCCAGTTTGAACCACGCCTTGAGGTGCTTCAGATTCAGCAGGAGTTGCTGTTGGAGTTACTGGAGTCACAGTTGGTGTGTAAGTCGCAGAAGCCTTAGTTCCGTTCTTATCTTCACGAACAACCGTTACGGCCGGCGCTTTACCCGTGAATGATTTCTCAGGAACAAAGGTTACTGTTCCGTCTGCTGCTACTGTGTATGTACCAACACCATCAACAGTCTTGGTAGTTGAACCATCTTCAAATGTTGCTGGAACATCGTCATTCATTGGTACACGACTATCACCTTCAGTATATTCAGGCTTACCTGTTTGGGTTTGACCTTGTTTACCTGTTGATGTTGTTGGTTCAGCAGTTGGTGTAACTGGGGTTACTGTTGGTGTATATTTTGCTGTAACTGGAGTACCGTTCTTATCAACACGCTTAACCGTTACGCCTGTACCTTCTCCTGTAAATGATTTTTCTGGTACGAAGGTTACAGTTCCGTTCGGAGCGACTGTGTAAGTTCCTTCTCCTGGAATTGTCTTCGTAGTTGAGCCATCTTCAAAGGTTGCTGGTACATCATCATCCATTGGGATTGCAGGGTTACCAGGTGTAAAGCTTGGTGTACCAGATTGTGTTTGACCTTGGATATCTGTTGATGTAGCATCTTCAGAAGTTGGAACGACTGGAGTAATCTTAGGTGTGTAAGTTGTTTCTACTGTTGTACCATTAGTATCCGTAGCTTGAACTTTCACTGGAACAACATCACCTGAATAAGATTTATCCGTTGGGGTGAAGGTCACAACACCTGTTTCTTTATCAACGGTGAAGGTACCAATCACGTCACCTGCTGGTGATTTCGCTTCTACTGATGCTGCTGGCTGACCAGTTTCATCAAGAAGAGTAATGGTATCCTTATCAATTGGTGCAACTGGGTCACCTTCAGTGAAGGTTACTGTTCCAGTTTGAACCAAACCTTGAGGTGCTTCTGATTCAGCTGGAGTTGCTGTTGGAGTTACTGGTGTCACAGTTGGTGTGTACTTAGCAGTAACTGGAGTACCGTTCTTATCGACACGTTTAACCGTTACGCCTGTACCTTCTCCAGTGAATGATTTTTCTGGAACAAATGTTACGGTTCC
>NZ_JACLQS010000001.1:40935-462063 GCF_016648815.1 Streptococcus sp. 9.1
TCATCGTTCATTGGCACACGGCTATCGCCTTCAGTAAATACAGGTTTACCAGTTTGTGTAGCACCTTGGATATCTGTAGTTTCAACTGGTGTTGCTGTCGGTGTTACAGGAGTTACTGTTGGGGTGTACTTAGCTGTGATTTCAGTTCCGTTCTTATCCACACGTTTCACAGTTACGCCTGTTCCTACTCCAGTAAATGATTTTTCTGGTACGAAAGTTACTGTACCATCTGGAGAAACGGTGTATGTTCCTTCGCCATCCACTGTCTTAGTGGTTGAGCCATCTTCAAAGGTCGCTGGAGTATCCTCATCGATTGGAACATTTGGATCGCCTTCAGTAAAGGTTGGTTTACCTGTTTGAGTGGCACCTTGGATATCTGTCGATGTTGCATCTTCAGAAGTTGGAACGACTGGAGTAATCTTAGGTGTGTAAGTTGTTTCTACTGTTGTACCATTTGTATCAGCTGCTTGAACCTTAACTGGGACAACATCACCTGAATAAGATTTATCTGTTGGTGTGAAGGTCACAACACCTGTTTCTTTATCAACAGTGAAGGTACCGATCACGTCACCTGCTGGTGATTTCGCTTCTACTGATGCTGCTGGCTGACCATTTTCATCAAGAAGGGTAATTGAATCCTTGTTAATTGGCGCTACTTCATCACCTTCTGTGAAGGTTACTGTTCCAGTTTGAACCAAACCTTGAGGTCCCGTAGATTCAGCTGGTGTTGCTGTTGGAGTTACTGGTGTCACAGTTGGTGTGTAAGTCGCTGAAGCTTTTGTTCCGTTCTTATCTTCACGAACAACCGTTACGGCCGGCGCTTTACCTGTGAATGATTTCTCAGGAACAAAAGTTACAGTTCCGTCGGCTGCTACTGTGTAAGTACCAACTCCATCAACTGTCTTGGTAGTTGAACCATCGTCGAAGGTTGCTGGAACGTCATCGTTCATTGGCACACGGCTATCACCTTCAGTAAATTCAGGCTTACCTGTTTGGGTTTGACCTTGTTTACCTGTTGATGTTGTATCTTCTGCTGTTGGTGTAACTGGTGTTACTGTTGGGGTGTAAGTCGCTGAAGCTTTTGTTCCGTTCTTGTCTTCACGAACAACTGTAACCGCTGGTGCTGTTCCTGTAAAACTTGGTTCTGGAACAAATGTAACAGTACCGTCTGCTGCTACTGTGTAGGTACCAACGCCATCAACTGACTTGGTAGTTGAGCCATCATCAAATGTTGCTGGAACAGCTTCATTGATAGCTACTGTTTTCTCAACGCCATCTACTGTTACAGTTCCACCCTTGAATTCAGGTTTACCAGTTTGTGTCGCACCTTGAATATCAGTTGTTTCAGCTGGTGTAGCTGTTGGGGTTACTGGAACGATTTCTGGTGTGTAAGTTGTATCCACCTTGATACCGTTTGAGCTTTCAGCTTGAACCTTTGCTGGTGTGACTGCACCAGTGTATGATTTATCAGTCGGTGTGAAGGTTACTTGACCAGTGGCTGAATCAATTGAGTAAGTACCAATTTCAGTTGTACCATCAGCGGCATAAGCTGGTGTACTTGTCACTTCATTGCCATCACTATCCAAAAGCGTGTAGCTATTATCTTTGATCGTAATAGCTTTATCTTCACCATTTACTTGGACAGTCGTTCCTGCAAAGCTTGGTGTCCCTGTTTGTGTTGCCCCTTGAATATCTTTAGAAGTTGCAGGGCTTTCAGTTGGAACAGCTGGCACTACAGTTGGTGTATATTTCGCATCTGAAGTAATTATTGCTGTCTTACCATTAGCATTGGTAATAGTCGCAGTTGCTTGAACAGTTACACCTTTTGCTGTTCCAACAAAATCTTTTTCAGGAGTAAATGTCACAGCACCAGTAGTAGGATCGATTGTGTATGTTCCTTCCCCTGCTACTGTTACAGTTGTTTCATCAGTCGGTTGACCAGTTGCGGGATCCACCAATTTCTTGCTTGTGATTTTCGCAGCCTTGTCGTTACTCAACTCAAATGTAGGAGTTTGGGTTTGAGGAACATTTTGAACATCCTCAGAAACCTTGTCTGTAGGAGTCACTGTGATTGGTGTGGCAGTTGGTGTGTACTTAGCAGTTGCAGTCTTAAGAGCATTATCTGGCACTCTACCATCTTTGTCACGACCAACTGGAGCCGTAAGAGAAACTGTTACCCCCTTGGCAGTTCCAGTAAATCCTGGTTCTGGTACAAAAGTAACCTTGCCAGTCAACTCGTCTAGATAGTAAATTCCTTCTCCTTCTACAGTCAAAACAGGATCATTGATGACATTTCCAGTCGCTGGATCGACAAACTTAGCCGGATAATCAAAATCAGGTGTGATTTTAACTTTCTCACCATTACTATTTGTTCCTTCAAGAGCGAATTCTGGCGTACCAGTTTGACTAGCTCCTTGAACATCCGTAGATTTCTTGTCTTCCCCTTCGATATTTTTAGGTGTTACTGTTGGAATGTAAAGACCATCCATATTATCCATCACTTCATTAATTGATGGTAATAATGTTTTATCTTTAGAAACCCAATCAGTTGTATAACCATTATCATCTGTACGACGGATACTTATACCGCTCGCAGTTCCTACAAAGTTATCTTCTGGAGTAAATTCAATATCTACGTTATTACCGTTTGGAGTAATTTTATATTTACCTTCTCCTGGTATTACATAATATCCATCAGCTTTTGGATTTACTACTTGTTTCGTTCTATTATCAATAATAACTGGAGCTACAGTTTGATCGATTTCTGCATTTTTATCACGACTGTACTTGGATAGTCCTTGAGCCGTGAAAGCAACTGTTGCTGTTTGTGTCGCTCCTTGAACATCGATTGTTTCTTTACGTTCACCTTTTGGAGGGAAAGTAATTTGAGTTTTAAAGTCTTCTACTTCTCCAGATAAAGCTAAACCTGTTGGGTTTTCAATATCTGATTGATTACTAGCAATACGAACACGTGTACCTAATTCAGTAACACTTGGATCAATCATTGTTTTTGCATTTCTGAATTCAAGTCTAACTGTTCCATCTTTTGTAACAGTTGCCAAGTCAGAACGTTCATCCTCATCGAATGTTCCATTTTGGTTAAAGTCGATCCAACCGTAAACATACGCTTTAGCAGCACCATCAGTATGTGCTTCAACATCTAAAGTATACGTTCCTGGACGAGTACGGTCTAATTTAATCATATCATTAGTTTGACCTTTTAAGTTATCAGGTACGATTTGATCAACACCTTCATCAGCAGAAATAGTGTTATCATCACCTGTCCAGTCATTTGCGTTATTTTCATCCATATCAGGACTTACAGTTCCTAAGTATGGTTGAGCAAGTTTTGTACCTGTTACACCGTCTACCGTTCCAATTGAGTGTTGTGCTTTTCCATAACTTTCTGGAGCGTCTCCTTCATCAAGAGGGAAGAATCCAAGCATAGCAGATTGTTTACCTGATGATGCGATATAAAGTCCCACTTCTGAAGCTCCTTGAGTCATAACTAGAGGTACTGAAAAACGGCTAGCAGACACGTTCGGTCCGAAAACTCCAGTTCCTAATCCACCCGTAACTTGGTCTGGACTACCAAAGTATTTCCACGCTACTGGTTTTTTATCTGGGCCAACCTCATTAGCATTACGAAGTAATTCCAAGTTTAGTCCTGATATTCTAGCACCATTTACATCAACAAATTTTGATCTACTATAGTTATTTGCGGGATCAAAATAATTGTGTGTGTCTTGAACTACATACGTTTCAGTATTAGAAGCTTTTTTCCATTCTCCGATATGTTTCCAACCAGCACCATTTGTAGTGAATAACACTAATTCACCAGGGTTAGCTGACTCACCATCAGCAGCTACTACTGCAGGTTTTACTGATTTACCACGGAATGTTGCAGAAATCTCAAATTGAACACCGATATTCGCACCATTATACTCTGATGAAATTGTTGTTCGTTTTGAACCAGTATCAATTCCTTCTTGACGAATTTCAGTCCAACGATTTTGAGCGTCTGCTACTACTAATGCTTCTTCTCTGTTTGCGAAAGCTGCTCTAGTTGTAGGATCTCCAATAGTTCCAATGTATCCATTTTTTGCATTTGGATCATATGTAGCTTTTTCAGCTTCTGTAGCACCTTGTGCTTCCATACGATTTTTATAAATTTCAGTTGCTTGGAATGGTTTAAGACTCTTAACCTTAATGTTAACTATATATCCAGGCATAATTTCTTTAGTGTAAGTTGATCCTACTTGAAGAGCTGTTCTACCGTCTTTAGATGTTGTAGTATTGGTCCAAGCAGTTGTATCTCCAAAATCTAACCAGTTAATTTGTTTAACTAGTTCTTTTGCATTAATTTTAGAAAATTCTGTTGGTTTTTCAACTTTTGGAGTTGAGGTTGCATCTTCTACATCATCACCAATCAAGCTTTCGTCATTAGGGTCACCGATTGCACGACGTGTACGACGGCGACCAGAAGTTTCTGCTGTTACAACAGGTTGCTCTAGAGCAGACGCTTCGGCACCACTTGAAAGAGCATTCGTTGTAGAAGCTTCTGCTTGAACGTCCACACCTTGTGCTTCAGATGCTGTTTCTGAAGCAGTTGTCTCAGATGATGCTGGTGTAACAGAGGCTGTCGTTGAAACTCCCGTAGTATTGCCTACACTTGTAGAGCCAGCAACACTAGTGGTAGATGCTGCAGTAGTTGCTGACGTTGATGTAGCTGCTTGAGATGTAGTCTCACTAGAAGCTTGTGTTGTAGACGTTTCAGAAGTAGCTGCGCTAGCATTTGAAACTGTTTGAGACTGACTATTAGTCTCAGAAATTGATAAGAAATTTGCGACTTCCGTCGAAGCTTGAGCAGCAACAGCATTCTGAGAAGATGTCTCATCACTCACTGTAGCAGTAGTGCTAGCTACATCTCCTGCTTGGACTTGGTTAGCTGTTTCATCGGCAGATACTTGACTAGCAGTACCAACCATAACCAGAGTCCCAAGAAGAACGGAGCAAACCCCTACATTCAGCTTACGAATCGAAAATCGACTTATACGATCATTAAATAAATCTTTACCCACTTTGGTAATCCTCCACACTTATACTATTAAGTATCTCACCCCTCAATGAGATTAAAAGTATTTAAAAATACTAATCGTTAAATATTCTAACAAAATTCCTAATATTTGTGAAAAGAAATGCTCTTATTTTCAATTTTTTTATAAGGTTCACTTAAAAATAATCATGTAAACAATAGAATGATTATAGATATCACTATTTTTATAAACGTTTCAATTAATAATTTTATAATTATTTACTTTTAGAATTGTCAGTAAAAAGAAACTTATGATTTCATTTTTTTCAAAAATCGATTTTCAGAATTAATAATTCATTAGAACTTTTAAATTAGTAAGTCATTATTGAAATAAAAATGGTTGGTTATCAACTCAGTCCTTCTAAAAAAGATAGCTTATAACCATCTTAACTATAGTTTAGAAGCCTATTTAACGACATTTTTTATCCTGTTGTTTTCAAGAAAAGCAAAATTTCTTTGAAAAGATAATTTCCCACTTCGCTAAATACTTTCTAAGTCATATGACACTTAGAACTAAATCTGTTGAAAATACAAACCAAATCAGCCATCTTGCTTTAAACCATTTGGAATAAGTATGATATTCTTCACTTTTTCACTTGTTATTATTATCCAATTGATTTAGCTACCTACGAAAAAAGCTCTATAATCTCTTCAATAGTTTAACCTACTAAATCGATTATAGAGCCAAAAAAAGAAGATCCAAAGACCTTCTTTCAATTTAAGTTCTACTTAAATTATTTTACTGTGCGGATACGCATAGTGTTTGTACCACCTGTACCTACTGGAACACCAGCAACGATAACAATGTTATCACCAGATTCTACAAGACCTGATTCCAATGCAACTTTTTCAGCAACATCAAACATATCATCAGTTGAGCTTGGTTTTTCAGTAACTACTGGAATAACCCCCCAGTTAAGCATCAATGATTTTTGAGTAATTTCATCGAATGTTACAGCCAAGATATCAGCTTCTGGACGGTATTTAGAAATCAAACGAGCAGTGTTACCTGATTCAGTAAGAGCAACAACAAGTTTGATATCCATTGAGTTAGTAGCATCTTTAACTGCAGACGCAACTACTTCAGTCTTAGTTGAACGGTCAAATGTTGATGAATCAAGACGACCATACTCTTTAAGAAGAGTTTGAGCGTTTTTATCAATTGTAGCCATTGTACGAACTGATTCAACTGGGTATTTACCATTTGCAGACTCACCAGAAAGCATTGTAGCATCTGTACCATCGATAACTGCGTTAAATACGTCAGATACTTCAGAACGAGTTGCACGTGGTTTTTCTGTCATTGTTTCAAGCATGTTAGTAGCTGTAACAACAACTTTACCAGCAGCGTTTACTTTAGTGATGATCATTTTTTGGTAAACTGGAACCATTTCGAATGGTACTTCGATACCCATGTCACCACGAGCGATCATGATACCGTCAGCAGCTTCGATGATTTCATCGATGTTATCGATACCTTGTTGGTTTTCGATTTTAGCCAACAATTGAACATGACCGTTACCAGTTTCTTCACAGATAGCACGAACTTCTTGTACGTCTTTTGCAGTACGTACGAATGAGATAGCGATAAAGTTAAGACCTTGTTCAAGACCAAAACGGATATCAGCGTTATCACGTTCAGCAAGTGCTGGGAAAGGAATTTTAGTGTAAGGGATGTTTACACCTTTTTGTTTAGCGATGATACCATCATTTTCAACTTCAACGATGAATTCACGTTTTTCAGCATCTTTGTCTACAACACGAAGACCAAGTTTACCATCATCGATAAGAACTTGTTTACCTACTTCTACATCGTCAAAAACGTCAAGTGCACCTGCAACGTTCAAAGCGATAACGTCGCGAGTTGATTTGATACCTTGTTTAGTAGCAACACGAATTTGTTCACCAGTTTTGTATGCATACTCTTTAGCATCACCTTCGAACAATTCAGTACGCATTTCAGGTCCTTTTGTATCAAGAAGGAAACCTACTTTTTGACCAGCAAGGTCTTCTGCCATACGAACGACATCCATACGTTCACCTTGTTCAGCGTGGTCACCATGTGAGAAGTTGAAACGGAAAACGTTGGCACCTTCCTTGATCAATTGAGCAATGTTTTTAGCAGATGCTTCACGGTCAAGTTTTTCACCCCAGTAACCATCTTCACCAAATTTTTTGCCGCCACGGATTTCAACCGCAGGACCAAGTGTTGCAACGATTTTTACGCGTTTATTCATGATAAATAAAAACTCCCTTATATTTTTTGTCGCCCTAGCGACGGATTAACAATAATTTAAATAACCGAGATTAGCTCAAGTTAGCCAATGAACGGTTAAGGTCTGCAAAGTCAAGACGAGCTTTGTGTGGATTGTTAACGATAATTTTACCGTCTTCAGTAAGACTGAACAAAGCGCCTTCTTCTGCTGTACCAAGGATTGGGCTTTCAACAAGCTCTTCATTGTGGATACCAACAGCTACACCACCAATACCTTGTTTAAGGAGGTCAACCGCATGAGCACCCATCCATGAAGCAAGAACACGGTCACGCGGAGTTGGCGAACCACCACGAACCACGTGTCCAATGTTTGTTGCACGAAGATCTGAAGTATCTCCAGCTTCTTTCATTTTAGCTGCAAATTCTTCAGCACCCATAACACCTTCAGCAAGTACGATTACGTGGTGAGTTTTAACACCTGATTCGTAACCTTCTTTAACTTTACGGACAACTTCGTTGATGTCGTACTCTTCTTCAGGTACGATAATTTGGTCTGCACCAGAAGCGATACCAGCCCAAAGAGCGATATCACCAGCGTGACGTCCCATAACTTCAACGACAAAAGTACGTCCGTGACTGAAAGCAGTGTCTTGAATTTTATCGATAGCTTCTGTTGCAGTTGCAACAGCAGTATCAAAACCAATTGTATAGTCTGTACCAACGATATCGTTATCGATAGTTCCTGGAAGACCAACAGCTGGGAAACCATGTTCAGTCAAACGCATAGCACCATGGTAAGAACCATCTCCACCAATAACTACTACACCTTCGATTCCATGTTTTTTAAGTTGCTCAATACCTTTAAGTTGACCCTCAAGTTGGGCAAACTCAGGATAGCGAGCAGACTGAAGGAAAGTACCACCACGGCTGAGGATGTTGTCTACGCCTTTGGCATCAAGTTGGAAGATATCTCCTTCAACCATACCAGCGTATCCACGGTTAATGCCGAATACTTCAATTCCTTCAGAAATTGCTTTGAGAACAACTGCGCGAGCGGCAGCGTTCATACCAGGGGCATCTCCACCACTAGTCAAAACAGCAATACGTTTCATTATTCCTGATACTCCTTTTATATATTTAACATTTTCATTATAACATAAAGAATTCTAAATGGCTTTAAATTTGAAAAGATTTATTGTTTTTTTTTATCGTAAAACCGTTTTCAACACATAAGGTGCTAATTCCTGATTAAGTTCCTCGTTCTTGGATACTCTATATCTTTGACTAACGATGGTTTCCTTACTTCCTTGATAACGAATAATGACAGGGATGTTTCCAGGATACTTAGCTAAGATTTGAGAAACGTCTAAGTCCTGATCATGATTCTCAAGTAAAATCCAGAAACGCTCCGTACTAGCTTCCTCCATGTTGGACAAAATTAACTGAATGCGTCCATCACGCTCCTGGGTCCGCCCATCAAGATAAAAGAGACCACCTTCACTTAATTTATCCTTATGATAGAAATAAGTTTCTGGGAATAGAGTAACATCAAGTTTATTGATCCCATCAGTTACGTTCAGAAAGGCCATCTGATCACCTTTTTTAGTTCTGATAATTCGAACGGACTCTAGCTGAACCAAAACCGTCGCCTTAGTATTAACCGTCAAATCAGAAATTGGTTGATAGGGACGAGAGGCCATTTTTTGAGCTAGGTGTAAAGGATGAGGACTAAGCCCAACTCCTAGTAACTCCTGTTCTAAATTATAACGATCCGTCTGGCTATAGTCTTCATAATCAACCCAAGAATAAGAGGACTCTGCAAACAAACTTCCTAACTCATTGACAAAAGTAAAGAGGTTGTTTAAATTGCCAATGATTTTCTGACGGTTTGGTTCAAAAATATCAAACAAACCAATTTGAATAAGAGGTGTCAAAATATCGACTTTCTGATATTTACTAGGAATACGTGTCAAAAAGTCTTCTATAGAAATGTATTTGCCATTTTGTTTGCGATCCTCAATAATCCAAAGGGAAAAATCTCTTGGCAAGCCTTTGATAGTCTTAAGGCCTAATACGATCTTGCCATCTGAAATCTTGTCCAGATAGGGAATCCTATTAATATCGAGTCTAGCTAGGGAGAAGCCATTTTCAATTGCATCCTTAATGTAATCACTAGACGAATAATTCAACATAACGTCATAGAATATCTGTGGGTAGTGCGTTTTGAAATAGGCTAACTGAAAGGCCAAAGCTGAGTAGGCATAGGCATGACTTCTATTAAAGCCATAACCCGCAAACTTAGCCATCATACTAAAGAGTCTTTCAGCAATCTGTGGGTCACGTCCTAACTGACGACTTCCTTCCATGAATTGTTCGGACATCTTGGACATTTCATTGGCATCTTTTTTAGACATCGCTCGACGAAGCAAATCGGCTTTTCCAAGTGTAAAGCCCGCAAATACTTGGGCAATCTGCATAACCTGCTCCTGATAGAGCATGATGCCATAAGTAGGCTCAAGGATTGGTGCAACTACTGGATCAATCAGATCTACTTTTTCCTTACCATACTTACGAGCAATGAAATTATCTGTATAATCGCTGGCTCCAGGACGGTTAAGAGAGGTTGTCGCTACGACTTCTTCGAACTTAGCAGGTTTAATTCGTTTAAGGAGGTTTATGGCACCCGCCTGCTCAAACTGAAAAATCCCCTTTGTCTTACCACTGGCAAAAAGTGCTAGGGTCTGTGGATCTTCCAAGTCAATGGATTTGATATCAATAGTGATGCCCTGCTCTTCTTCAAGCTTCTCCTTCATTTTTTGAACAAAGGTCAAATTACGGAGACCCAAGAAATCCATCTTAAGCAAGCCATTGGCCTCAACTGCGGAGGCATCGTACTGAGTAACCATCATATCCTCACCAGCTTTTAGAGGAATATGATTAGTCAGGTCATCATCACTCATCACTATACCGGCAGCATGAATTGAGGTTTGTCTTGGCTGGCCTTCAATAGCCTTAGCAATTTCAAATGCCCTCTGAAATTCCTGTCTCTGATTAATCAGCTGTCTGAATGACATATTCTTCTCATAGACAGAGGTCAAGTTATCACGAAAAGAAATCTTTTTACTTAGTTGGGACAGTTCAAATTCCTTAGCACCAAAACGTTTAAAAACATCTCGAATAGCCTGCTTGGCTCCAAAGGTTGAAAAGGTAACAATCTGAGCAGAGTGCTTACTACCATAACGGTCCCTAACATAATGAAGAAACTCGCTTCGATAGATATCAGGCAAGTCGATATCAATATCAGGCATGCTATAACGCTCTTCATTTAGGAAACGCTCGAAAAGCAAGTCATTTTTAACGGGATCAATTCCAGTAATGTCAAGAACATAGGCCACCAAGCTTCCTGCAGCAGATCCACGTCCCATTCCCATATAATAACCACGGCTACGCCCAAAGCGTAACAAATCCCAGACAATCAAGAAATAATCATCAAAGCCCATCTGATGAATGATAGACAATTCTTTGTCTAAACGTTCCTGATAAACTGCTGAGGTTAACTTTTTAGACTCCAATCCAGATTGAGCTAATTGACTTAATTGGTCAACTGCTGGCATATCTCGATTAAAACGTGGAAGCTTCAAATCTGTATCAAATTGATAAGTAATGTCTGAAACAAGTTGCTCCAAATTGTTCAAAGCCTCTGGAATATCGCTATAGGCACTTTCCATTTCTTGAGGCGAGAAAAGTAGCTGATTCATAGGACAAATAGAGGCCTCTGACAAGGAAACATTTTGTGAGATGGCATGCAACATCTGAATCGTCGAGCGGTCTGAATTCTCAAAGTAACGCACTGTATGTAAGGGAACCACAGGATAATCAAACTCTTTGCCAGCATCTTCTGGCCTTACCCCAATGAAAACCTCTGAACCAAGTGTCATCCCTGACTCCCAGTCTTCACTCGGAAGGATGAGGGCAATAGCATTCAGATAGTCCGAAAAAGCTGTAAGTTCACGTTGTCCTGAGGAAAGCTCTGTTGCCAACTTCATCAAATTTTTATAGCCCTGATTATTTTTTGCTAATAGACGAAAAGGAATTTTTCTTCCCTCGTAAAATAGATTAGCTTCCATACCAATCAAAGGACGTAAACCGTTTCTACTTGCAAGCTGGGCAAAATGATAAGCAGCATAGAGATTGTCACGATCCATCAAACCAAGGGCTTGATAGCCAAGCTCTTTGGCACGCGCAACGTAGCTGTTCAAATCTACGACACTATCCATGAAACTATAGACGGATTTTGTATCCAATTGTGCAAACATGAAGGCCTCCTTTCTATCTTTCTATTATAGCATACGCTACTAGTAAAAACGCCTCTACCATATTAACTGTTTCAAACAAAAAGAATGAGATAGAACAACATTTTAGACATTGTCCTTATCCCATTCTTTTAAGTGATCATTATTTTTTTACTAACACATCATTGCTTCTGATAGCAAGATTGAATATCAAAGTTTAGAAAAACAACTTAGTCCCTTATTGCCAATATGATGGGCGTTGTTTTTCATAGGCAGCAATCAAATCTTCATATTGAAGAGTGATTCCAATATCGTCAAGCCCTTCAACCAATTTACGTTTCCACTCATGATCGATATCAAATGGAAACTCTCCTGCTGAAGATTTAATGACTTGGTTTGGAAGGTCAATCGTGATTTCCTCACCTGCAGGAAGAGCAGCCAATTTTTGACGTACTTCCAGGGGTTGAACGATTGGCAACATACCATTCTTCAATTCGTTGTTATAGTGGATATCTGAAAATGATCCAGCGATAACACAGCGGAAACCATAGTCTTCCAATGCCCACGCAGCGTGTTCACGAGATGATCCTGAACCAAAGTTATCACCAGTAACCAAAATAGTCGCATCGCGATACTCAGGTTTATTGAAGACGAAATCAGGATTTTCTTCGTAGTCATCATTAAGATAACGCCATTCAAACATCAAATTCTTACCGAAGCCTTTTTTATCAACAGCTTTCAAGAATTGTTTGGGAATGAGTTGGTCCGTATCGATGTTATCATTCATCAAAGGTACTGATTTCCCTGTATAGACGGTAAATTTTTCCATTATCTTCTCCCTTATGCTTGAACTTCTGGCATATAGCGTACATCTACAAATTTACCAGCGATTGCCGCAGCTGCTGCCATTGCTGGACTACAAAGGTGAGTACGAGCTCCATATCCTTGACGTCCCTCAAAGTTACGGTTACTTGTAGATGCACAGTGAACGCCTTCTGGAACATGGTCTGGGTTCATACCAAGACACATTGAGCAACCTGGATCACGCCATTCAAATCCTGCATCCAAGAAAATTTTATCCAAACCAAGACGTTCAGCTTCTTTCTTAACTGGACGTGAACCTGGAACAACAATAGCTGTCAATGTTGGTGCGATATGTTTTCCTTTAACGAATTTAGCAGCTAACTCAAGGTCGCTAAGACGTGCGTTAGTACAAGAACCAATAAAGACATAGCCAAGATCGATATCTTTAGCATATTCGCCAGGCTTAACATCCATATACTCGTAAGCACGTTCATCATTAAAGTCTTTGATTTCTGGGAATGGTTGATCAAACTCAACACCCATTTCAGGGTTAGTTCCCCATGTAACCATAGGTGCCAATTCTGAAACATCAATAGTGATTACTTTATCGTATTCAGCATCTGGATCTGAGACCAAGGTTTTCCAGTCAGCTACTGCTTCTTCAAACTTCTCACCCTTAGGTGCGCAAGGACGCCCTTCAACATAATCATAAGTTTTTTGGTCTGGATTCATAAGACCCATCTTAGCACCAAATTCAATAGACATGTTACAGATAGTCATGCGTTCATCCATTGAAAGGGCATCAATAGCTTCACCACAATATTCAACCGCGTATCCTACACCAGCATCAACGCCATAGCGTGCAATAAGTGCAAGAATAAAGTCTTTTGAATAAACACCTGGCTGTGGTTTACCAACAAATTCAACCTTCATTTTCTTAGGTTTTACTTGCCACAAACATTGTGTCGCAAAGACATGTTCCACCTCAGATGTACCAATACCAAAGGCAATGGCACCAAAGGCACCGTGCGTAGCCGTATGACTATCCCCACAAACTACAAATTTTCCGGGTTGACTACGACCTGTTTCAGGACCAACCATATGGACAATCCCCTGACGAGCAGTACCGTGGGTAGCCGCATCAATACCAAATTCTTCGACGTTTTTCGCCAAAGTATCAATTTGGTTTTTAGAAATAAGGTCACGAATGTTAAAAATATCAACTGTAGGAACGTTGTGGTCTGTCGTACCAAAAGTTAGATCTGGGCGACGAACTTTACGTCCAGCATCACGAAGTCCTTGAAAGGCCTGTGGACTTGTAACCTCGTGAATATAATGCTGATCCACATACATCAATTGTGGTTCGCCCTCGTTTCCAGTAACGACGTGGCGTTCCCAAAGTTTATCAAAAATTGATTTTCCGCTCATAAAATACTCCAAATATAATCTAAGGATTAGCTAATCCGAAAGTCTTGTTAGAATAAGGTATAAAATAACGACATCAATAACAATTCCCATAAGCCAACATAGCTTAAAATACCATTTGTTAATTTTATGTCTAAAAAGTTTTCCACTAGAAAAGCACCAATACCACCGAAAATCAGAGTCTGCAATAATAATGCCTTCTCAGAAATCCGTCTCTTATGTCGAATAGCCTTGCTTTTATCAAGTCCATAAGCACATAAAACAAGGAGATTCCATACCAACAAAACACTGAGTAACACTAGTTTTAGTGTCATGAGTTTAGAGATTGCTAATAATAGCTGCTGTCATTTCAGCAGTCGAAGCCTGACCACCCAAATCACGTGTCAAGATGCCTTGGTTCAAGGTCTTATCAACAGCATTTTCAATCAATTCAGCCCCTTCAGTTTCATTGAAACTTTCACGCAACATCATAGCTACTGATAAAATCATTGAAATTGGGTTGGCAATACCTTGACCGGCAATGTCTGGTGCTGAACCATGGATAGGTTCATAAAGACTAGGACCATTTTCAGAATGACTGGCAGATGGCATAACGCCTAAAGTTCCTGGAAGGACACTTGATTCATCAGACAAGATATCTCCAAAAAGATTTTCTGTCACAACCACATCAAAACGAGCTGGGTTGGTAATCATAATCATTGCGGCACTATCAACGAGTTGGTGTTCAAGAGTTACATCTGGAAACTCCAAAGAAACTTCATCAGCAATCTTACGCCACAATTTAGAAGTTGCCAAAACATTTTGTTTATCAATGCTAGTGACCTTTTTGCCACGACCTTGGGCAATCTTGAAAGCACGACGCATGATACGACGAATCTCATCTGCTGAATAATCATTGATATCACGAGCCTTATCTTCTTCGATAATATGCTCACCAAAGTAAATCCCACCTGTAAGCTCACGAACAACGACAAAATCTACGCCCTCGATACGCTCTGGTTTAAGAGGTGACAAGTGTTTCAAAGCATCAAAGATGCGGACAGGACGGATATTAGCAAAGAGATTTAGCTCTTTACGAATGGCCAAAAGTCCTTGTTCAGGACGAACTGGCGCATTGTCATATTTTGGTCCACCAATTGCAGCCAAGAGGATAGCATCTGCTGATTTAGCAGCATCCAAAGTTGACTTAGGAAGTGGATGACCTTCAGCATCAATACCAGCACCACCAAATGGTTTGGCATCGATGTCATAATCAAATCCAATTTTTGAAGCTACTTTTTCAAGAACTTCAAGACCCGCTGCCATAATCTCAGGTCCAATTCCATCACCTGAAAGTGTTACGATTTTCTTTGTCATGTTTAACTCCTCTTTGGCTTATGGAAGGTCACGATAAGAAACCTTACGTGCCATCTCACCGGCATTTTCTTTTTGAACCAATGTATTAGCATTGATATAGGCAATTGCTGATGCTTTCAAGACATCAAAGTCCAAACCAGATGCATTGAAAATAGTATCTGTATCTACATTTTCAACAGTTACAAGTACACGCGCTTGCGCATCAATACCATCAGTTACAGCGTCAATATTATAAGAAGTCAAGCGAACTGTTTGGTTGAAGAATTTGTCAATAGCATTGAAGATAGCTTCAACTGACCCTTGACCATTGGCCAAAAATTCTACAGATTCACCGTCTTCATTAGCCAAGCTTACTGTAGCAGTGATTGTTTCATCAGCATTAGTAGTCAAGCGAAGATCTTCGAAGTGGAAACCTTCTGGATTATCTACACTAGTACCAGCAACAAGTGCACGAATGTCTGCATCTGTGATATCATGTTTTTTCCCAGCCAAGACTTTAAATTTGGCAAAGAGTGGTTTGATATCTTCTTCAACAAAGTCAAGCTCAAGTTCTTTCAATTTTTCAACAAAGGCATGACGTCCTGACAATTTACCAAGAGGAAGACTGTTACTCTTCACACCTACCAATTCTGGTGTGAAGATTTCATAAGTTTGTGGGTTCTTAAGAACACCATCTTGGTGGATACCTGATTCATGAGAGAAGGCATTTCCACCAACAACAGCTTTATTTTTAGGAACAGGAATTCCAGAGAAGCGAGAAACAAGCTCTGAAGTATTCATTGTTTCATTAAGAACAATATCACTTGTTGCTTGGAAGAAGTCTTCACGAATTTTCAAAGCAACAGCTACTTCTTCAAGAGCAACATTACCCGCACGCTCACCAATACCATTGACTGTTCCCTGAACACGTCCAGCACCATGTTTAATTGCTGTCAAAGTATTTGCAGTTGCCATACCAAGGTCATCGTGGCAGTGAACACCAAAGACAACTTTATGATCTGATTTAATATTTTCAGTCAAGTGATCAAAAATACGTGCAAACTCTTCTGGAGTCGTAAAGCCAACTGTATCAGGAATATTAATATATGAGGCACCAGCATCAACTGCTGTTTGAACAACTTCAGTCAAGAAATCAAGCTCAGTACGAGTAGCATCTTCAGGAGAAAACTCAACAACTTCAAATTTTGAACGTGCATATGACACATGTTCTTTTACAGCTTCAAGAATTTCTTCTTTTGATTTCTTCAATTTAAACTCACGATGAATCGGACTTGTTGCGATAAAGACATGAATTTGTGGATACTTAGCATCTTTCAAAGCCTCATAACAAGCATCAATATCAGATTTTACTGAACGAGCCAAACCAGTAACAGAAGTTGTTGTCATAGCTTCCGCAATTTGTTTTACTGCCTCAAATGAATCTGGGCTAGCTGCAGGGAAACCTGCTTCGATTACAGAAATTCCCCATTTTTCAAGTTGCTTAGCAATGGCAACTTTTTCTTTGATTGAAAAGTTAACACCTGGTGTTTGTTCCCCATCACGAAGACTTGTATCAAAAAATTCAACTTTACGCATAGACAATCCTCTTTCTAAAAGTAAAAACGATAGTAGTAAAAAAACATCTCACTCGGAAACCCAAGCGAGATGTTTTTACCTCCCGCTTGGTAAGCCAAACAGGACTAATGCTTTTGCACTAGCCCTCATTACGCAATAGCAAAACAGTTGTAGTTGCGAATGTCATTTGACTCATTTCCTTTCGATGTATCTTGGTTAATATGATACATCTTTCCAACTTGAAAGTCAAGGAAAAATTACTGAATTGACTGACTTTTCTGACCATAATTTACATTTATTTTCAGTAAAAGAAAAAAAGCTGACCGAAGTCAACTTTTTTTATTGTTAATGATAACTACTTATCTCAGCTTATTTTCCGAGATAGTATTCGTTAACAACGTTCAATTTTTCGTCAAATTCGAATACCAATGGTGGGAAGTTTGGAATTTCAACATCCATGATTTCGTCGTCTGACAATTGTTTGATGTGTTTAACGAGGGCACGGATTGAGTTACCGTGTGCACCTACGAATACGTTTTTACCATCTTTAAGAGCTGGAGCGATTTTATCTTCCCAGAATGGAAGGGCACGTTCCAAAGTAACTTTCAAGTTTTCAGCATCTGGAATTACTGAGTCGTCAAGTGAAGCGTAACGACGGTCAGTGTGTGCTGAGTGCTCATCATCACGATCCATTGCTGGAGGCAATACATCGTATGAACGACGCCAAATGTGAACTTGCTCATCACCAAATTGTTCAGCAGCTTCTGCTTTGTTTTTACCAGTCAAACCACCGTAGTGACGTTCGTTCAAGCGCCATGATTTTTCAACTGGAACCCAAAGTTGGTCAGATGCTTCAAGAGCCAAGTTAGTTGTTTTGATCGCACGTTTCAATACTGAAGTGTATGCTTGGTCAAATTCGATACCAGCTTCTTTGATCAATTTACCAGCGTCGATAGCTTGTTGAGTACCTTTTTCAGAAAGATCTACGTCAGCCCAACCTGTGAAAAGGTTAGCTTTGTTCCATTCAGACTCACCGTGGCGAGCGAAAACCAATTTTACCATTAGTTATGTCTCCTTTTTATTTTGGGTTATACCCATTTACTCTATCTATTCTACCCAAAAAACCTTGAAAAAGCTAGCAAAATCCAAAAAATTCTGTAAAATTCTATCGCTTCTTGCCTTAGCCAAAAGAGACGGTATCAGAATTTTGTTTTAGATGCTTGTAGCTATCCAACATTTCCTTGTTTTAGGCCTCTTTTCATGCTAAAATGAGATGAAATAGTAACATTTTACTTTGTGATCTTTAAGGAGGATCTTATGGTTTCTACTGCTACAAAAGTTGGTCAGTTTACATTTGCTAACTGTCTCATGAATGCTGCTGGTGTTCATTGTATGACTAAGGAAGAATTGGCAGAGGTTGAGGCTTCAGCCGCAGGCTCATTTGTCACAAAAACAGGGACACTTGAGGCCCGTCCTGGTAATCCTGAACCACGTTATGTGAATGTCCCTCTTGGGTCAATCAACTCAATGGGATTGCCAAATAACGGTTTTGAATACTACCTTGACTATGTCATTGAATTGCAAAAGCAACCCAATACAAAAAATCATTTTCTTTCACTTGTTGGTCTCTCACCTGAGGAAACGCACACTATTCTTAAAAAAGTTCAAGAAAGTGACTACGAGGGGCTCGTTGAACTCAACCTTTCATGTCCTAACGTTCCAGGTAAACCTCAAATCGCTTACGATTTTGAAACAACAACCGAGATCCTTACTGAGGTCTTCTCTTACTTTACAAAACCTCTTGGTGTGAAATTACCACCATACTTTGATATTGTGCACTTTGACCAAGCTGCTGCAGTGTTCAACCAATTCCCACTTGTCTTTGTTAACTGTGTAAATTCAATTGGTAACGGCCTTTACATCGAAGATGAGTCTGTTGTCATCAAACCTAAGAATGGTTTTGGTGGTATCGGTGGTGACTACATCAAACCTACTGCCTTGGCAAACGTTCACGCTTTCTACCAACGTCTGAAACCTGAAATCCAAATTATTGGTACTGGTGGTGTCAAATCTGGTCGTGATGCTTTTGAACACATCCTTTGTGGTGCAAGTATGGTACAAGTGGGTACTGCCCTTCAAAAAGAAGGTGTCGCTGTTTTTGACCGTATTACTAAAGAACTTAAAGAAATCATGGAAGAAAAAGGTTACGAAACTCTTGAAGACTTCCGAGGAAAACTTCACTACATTGACTAGTCTACAAAAAAAGTTTGGAAGGTCTTCCAAACTTTTTTATTATTTGATGAGGATTCTCTTATTAGACAAGACCATCATCGTCACGTTCATCCCAGTCTTCAAAAGGATCCTTGCCCTCTTTCTCAGCTTGAAGACGTTTCTGACGAGCTTCTTCGATTTGTTTTTCACTTGGCTTCATCAGTTTGCTAATAGCAACAATACCTGATAGTTTAATAACAGTAAAAACCAAAAGAAAAATCAATACCACTGTTATGGTTTTCATAGATTTCCTTAACTTATTTCGTATAAATCAAAACCCCTAAAATATTAGGGGTTTTTACATTATTTAACTGCGTCTTTAAGAGCTTTACCAGCTTTAAATGCAGGAACTTTAGAAGCTGCGATTGAGATAGCTTCACCAGTTTGTGGGTTACGACCTTGACGAGCAGCGCGTTCGCGTACTTCAAAGTTACCGAAACCAATCAATTGTACTTTTTCACCTGCAGCAAGAAATTCTTCGATAGAATCGAAAACTGCATCTACAGCTGCTGCTGAATCTTTTTTAGTAAGCTCAGTTGCTTCTGCAACTTTAGCGATCAAATCTTGTTTGTTAGCCATTGTAACAATCCTCCAATTTATTTCTAAGCGAATAGTTTTTTTAGCGCTTGAACAAGTATTATCTTATCCTAAAAGACCTATGAGGTCAAGTAATAAACGCTAATTTAATCGCTTTTTTGCAAAAAGTAAAGGCTTTTTAATTTATTGTCTTATAGATGTCAAATTCGATACGGTCATTAACCAAATCTAGGCTTTGAGCACGTGCTGTTATCCCCTTCTCATTCTTCATAGACTGAATATTTAGGGTAACCTTTCCCTTCTTACTATCGATTGCGATGTAATCAGGAAGGTTCGTCGAACGTTTAATCATCTTAAGGACATCCGAAACAGGCAGTTTCAAGGTTCCAGCTGAAAGTTCAGAAACATGCAGTACAATTGCTCCTGATTCACTAACAACCGGCGTAAAATAGACATATAGAGGAACAGGATGACCTAAAACCTTATAGCTACTTTCAAAAACAATTTTAGAATTGGTAACCTTGACCTTGAATCGCATCTTATCAGTCGAATAATCCTGGGCAAAGCCTGTAAGAGCAGCGTCAAGCTCATCCTTAGTCATACTATATTTTCCAATTTTAGTTGCTCCCTTGGGTAGGGATACAGAACTTGTCGTCTCCACTGGAGTCATGATTCTATATGTCACAACACTTACTAGCGCTAGATTTAAGGCCAAGAGTCCTAAAAATAGCCACTTCCATACCTTACTCACCTGACCACTCCTTCTTTGTTTGGTTAATACGTTTCAAAATGGCATCTGACATAATTTGATAACCTGTATTATTTGGATGAAAATGATCATCCTCAAAAAGAGCATCGTTCAGGCTATCTTGAGAAGATTTACTAGACTGAGAGGTATCATCAGAACTTGTAACACCGTCCTTACCATCAATTCCCTTATAAAGCAAATCATTTACAGGAACAAAATACACATTATCGTACTCTTTGCACACCTCTTCAGTAGACTGGTTCCAATTATCTACAATAGTTTGCATTTCTGTCATCTCTGGAAAATTAAGATAAAAAGGATTGTAAATACCAACAATATAAATTGGCAATGTTTTATTTTCCTTGCGAGCTAGCTCAATAATCTGTCCTAATCTCTTTTGATAGGCCTGAGCAGGCTTAGTGAAGGTAGCTACATTAAGATTCGTGATATTGTCCTTAATGACATGGATCACATCATTACCACCAACTGTCAGAGTCATCACTTTAGCCTTTTTGAGATCTCTTTGAATATCCTTCTTTTCTTGCATTCTTTTGAGAATTTGATTACTCGTATTCCCCGCAATACCGTAGTTACGAGAAGTCACTTGCCAGTCAAAATCTGACTCTAATGCCTGTGATAGCACAGGAACGAATCCTCCTTGATTACTACTATCACCTACCCCTTGAGTAAGGGAATCACCAATAGCAACATAGGTCACATTTTCATTTTTGATAGATTTAATCTTTTCTGCAATTTTTGATGACTGATGCGTACTAGGAACGATAAAAATGAAGAGGCCGACAAATAAGAGAAAAAGCAAGAAGAAGCCTAGGAGGCTTCTAACTAATTCTGATTCTTTCCACTTATTCATAACGAACCATTACGGCAAAGGCGCCTTCACCAGTGTGCGTTTGAATGATGGAACCAGTCTCAAGGATTGAAATTGGAGCACCCAAAACCTCAAGTTTTTCAGCCAGTTCATGTGCTAAATCAGGTGTTCCTGCATAAGAAATACCAATCTCTGCCACTTTGCGGTCCTTATCCTTGATACCATTAATATAAGAATCTAACCATTTCGTGAAAGTCTTAGCTCCTCGCCCCTTAGCAATCGTATTCAACTGATAGTCTTTCAACTCCATGATGACACGGATATTGAGTAATGAAGACAGAAGACCTGTTACACGTCCAATACGACCACCTTTAACCAGATTCTCAAGGGTAGAAACACCAATATGAAGTTCAGATTTATTTTTCACTTCTTCAACATGGGCTACAATCTCATCAAGACTAGCTCCTGCTTCAGCTAATTTAGCTGCCTCAACAACTTGAAACTTGAGGCATTGATCCGTAAAGCCTGAATCGATGACAGTTACATCTGCTCCTGAAAGACTAGCTCCTTGACGTGAGGCTTCACATGTCCCAGAGAGTGTGTGCATAATGTGGATTGCCACAATTTGTTCTGCACCTTCTTTGACAAGATTTTCATATGTCTCAGCAAACAAACCTACAGGTGGTTGGCTTGTCTTTGGTAACTCTTTACTATGCTTCATCATTTCCAAGAAACGGCCTTCTTCTCGAAGGTCACTATCTGAATAGATGACACCGTCCACCATTACCGACAATGGGACAACAGTGATATTATATTTTTTAACCAATTCTGGTTCAATCGTGATTGACGAATCGGTTACAATTCTGATTTTACTCATAATTTTCTCGCTTAACACAAATTTTTATTCTATTATAGCATGACTGGAAAGTTTTTCCCAAGTCTTTTCCTAAAGAGAGTCATCCACCTTTAACAAAGCTCTTGCTTGGCTCAAGGCAGCCTCCGTCACGTTATCACCTGCTAACATCTTAGCGATTTCTTGCACCCTTTCCTCAGGTGTCAAAAGACGAACACGAGAGACAGTTGTCTCGTTATCGCTTTCCTTAGAAATAAAGAACTGATAATCAGCAATGGCAATAACTTGTGGAAGGTGACTGATGGCCAAAACCTGACCATGACTCCCAATCTTATGAATTTTCTGAGCGATGGCTTGGGCAACACGACCTGAAACGCCAGTATCAACCTCATCAAAGACGATACTTGTTTTGTCTTCTTTGCGGGCAAAGGCTGACTTAATCGCTAACATGAGTCGAGATAATTCTCCTCCTGAAGCAACCTTAACAAGCGGTTTAAAGCCTTCACCTGGATTGGTTGAGATGTAAAACTCAACCTGCTCATTGCCATCACGGTTAAATTTCCCTTTAGTAAAGGTAACTTTAAAATCAGCCTTATCCATGTAGAGGTCGCATAACTCGCTCTTAATCTCAGCTTCAAGAGCCGTAGCAATTTGATGGCGTGCTGTTTGTAGGGTCTCCGCAGACGCAAGCAGGTCCTTTTCAAGTTGCTTAAGCTCTTGTTCCATAGCATCTGACGAGCTAGAGTTTCCTGTCAGAAGATTGTATTCTTTACTTGAATTTTCCAGATAATCCAAGACGTCATCAACAGTCCCACCATATTTACGAGTAATGGCATTAATGGTATCTAAGCGGTGTTCAATCTCTTGTAAACGCCCAGCATCAAAGTCCAGATTATCCAAAAAATCACCTAGTTGCTTAGTGACATCTTCCAGAACATAATAGGCTTCTGATAGATTTCCAGAGAGATCTTTGTAATCAGAGTCATACTCTTCAAGAGACTGGAGGTCATTCATGGCAGAACGAACATTTGAAAGGCTTGAAAAATCTTCATTATCCAGCATGACATAGGCATTTGTTAAGGTATCAGCAATCAGCTTATGATTAAGAAGCTTGTCTCGTTCCTGCATCAAAGCCAAATCTTCTCCTGATTTTAGAGAGACTGCTTCAATTTCTGCAATCTGAAAAGCTAGCATTTCAATTCGAGCCTTATGCTCCTGCTCATTTTTCTGCTTTTCAAGAACAGCTTTTCTTAACTCACGATAGCGGTCAAAATACTTCTGGTACTCTTTCTTAGTCTGGAAAAATTCCTTGTCACCAAAGGCATCAAGCATGGTAATATGGAGAGCAGGTTTCATAAGCTCTTCCTGGTCATGTTGTCCATGAATATCTACCAAGAAGTGCCCAACAGCCTTAAGCGTCGTTAAATTGACCATCTGCCCATTGATGCGACTAACACTTCTACCATTTTGGAAGATTTCACGACGGATAATCAATTCATCCTCAACAGGAATCCCATTATCTTCCAAGATACTAACCAAGGCAGGATTTTGTTCGATTGAAAAGAAGCCCTGAATTTCAGCCTTAGATGCTGAATGACGGACGACTTCACTAGAAGCCCTAGCACCCAACATAAGATTCATAGCATCTATAATAATGGACTTACCAGCACCTGTTTCACCAGTAAGGACGGTCATACCATTCTCAAAGTTTAGAGAAATCTCTTCAATAATTGCGAAACTCTTTATCGTAATTTCGAGAAGCATAGGCCCTCCTATTCTTCAACCCACTTAATGATTTGCCCCTGTAGTTCGATAGCTGCTAACTCTGACTGAGCCACTAAAAAGAGGGTATCATCATCAGCAATAACACTAAAAATCAAATGCTTGTACTCATCTAAAAGAATCTTCTTGATGAGGCGACTTGTCCCAGGTTGAACAACGATATTCATAAAGGCATGTTGACGATCAACGCGCAACAAGCGACGAGTCGCAACAGAGGTTCCACCTACTCGTCTAGGAGCAGTTGAGAGCCCATAGATGTAAGAACCATCTTCAGTTGGTACTTTGGTAATACCAATTTCATTGATATCACGCGATACAGTCGCTTGAGTAGCCTTTAATCCCTCATTTTGGAGTAATTTTACCAATTCTCCTTGAGTCGTAATTTTATTTTCTTGGACAATCTTTCGGATTAACTCCAAACGATCATTCTTCTTCATTCTTTTTAAACTCCTTGTGTGCTTGTGCTACAACTTCCTTAATAGAGGTTTGAGCATCATTTTGAGGAGAATTTGTCTTCTCCAAGTGTGCGAGAAACTCAATGTTACCATGACCACCTTGGATAGGTGAAAAGTCCAGCCCCTTAACTGAAAAGCCATAGTCAATCGCAAAAGCAGTCACTGTTTCTAACACTTTTTCATGGACACTGCTCTCACGGACAATCCCGTTTTTCCCAATTTGTTCACGGCCAGCCTCAAATTGTGGTTTCACAAGAGCAACAACTTGCCCCCCATCAACCAATATCTTAGCCAAAGCCGGTAGAATCAGATTAAGAGAGATGAAGCTGACATCGATTGATGCAAAAGACGGTAGTCCTTCTGTGAAATCGACAGGTTCAGCATAACGGAAATTATATTGCTCCATGGAACGAACACGCTCATCTTGGCGCAATTTCCAAACCAACTGATTAGTGCCGACATCCACAGCATAAACCAGTTTAGCCCCATTTTGAAGCATAACATCGGTAAACCCACCTGTTGAAGCTCCGATATCGATGGTCGTCATGCCTTTAACTGACAGATTGAATACTTCCAAAGCTTTTTCAAGTTTGAGTCCTCCACGGCTCACATACTTGAGTTTTTCTCCTTTAAGCTTCAACTCTGTACCGTCGTCGATTTTTTCACCGGGTTTATCGTAACGTTCACCATTGATAACATTAACAACTAAACCAGCCATAACGCCACGTTTAGCTTGTTCTCGTGTTTCAAAAAGGCCTTGTTTATAAGCCAAAACGTCTACTCTTTCCTTAGGCATGGAGTCGTAACCTTTCTATGATTTCTATAATACTGTCTTTCTTGAAACCTTGAGTATCAGCTAGATTTTGAAAAATTGCTTCAGCTTTATCAAGTGATTCCTCGAGGATAGCATGTGATTTTTCCAGACCAAGCAGAGCCGGATAGGTTGATTTTCCAGCTACTACATCTTTTCCAGGTGTCTTCCCAAGTTCTTCGAAATCAGCAGTCACATCCAAAATATCATCACGTACTTGAAAGGCAAGACCAATTAGGCGACCAGCTTCTTGAAGATTTTCCAAGACCTGTTCATCTTTTTGAGCAACAATACCAGCCGCCACAAAAGGAAAGGTTAAAAGCTTACCTGTCTTATGCTCATGAATCTTAGCCAGTTGCGATAAATCAAGTTCCTGACCTTCACCCTTCATATCCAGCATCTGACCACCTACCATACCGAAGGTGCCTGAAGAATGAGACAATGCTTGAATCAATTGAACTCGAATTTCTGCGGATAGGTCTGTTTGAGCCAGGAGGTCAAATGGATCCAAAAAGAGAGAATCTCCAGCCAAGATTGCCGTTGCTTCATCGAATTTCTTATGGTTGGTTAAACGTCCTCGACGGTAATCATCATCATCCATGGCCGGCAGATCATCGTGAATAAGACTTCCGGTATGAATCATTTCAAGACTTGCTGCGACATCGAAATGACTAGGAGTAAGCTCTAAACCAAATCCTTCAAGTAAATCTAAGAAAATCAGTGGACGAATACGCTTGCCTCCACTATCAACTGAATAAAGGATGGCAGTGATTAAATCACTTGATACAGGAAGATTCTTTTTTTGGTAGTAATCACGGATAGCCACATCAATTTTATTTAGCTTGCTCATTAGGCATCCATTTCCGTTTCTGTACCATCTGCTTGCATAACCTTAACCAGTGTTTTTTCAGCATCTTTCAAGGTCTTCTGCAAATCTTTAGACAAGGCCATACCTTTTTGGAACTCAGCAATAGCATCCTCAAGAGCAACATCACCTGTTTCGAGCTTAGTGACGATAGCTTCTAAGTCCTGTAAATTTTCCTCAAATGTTTTTTTAGTTGACATTTTTCACCTCTACTTCTAGTTCTCCATCTCTCATTTGGACGGTTAATTGATCACCTTCGGTAATATTCTTGGTACTTGTTAAAGGTTTATCATCTTTCTTGACAATGGCATAACCCCTTGCAACAATACGACTAGTATCTAGAGACAATAAGGCATCCTGTGCCTTTTCTAATCTCACACGGTTACCATTAATGGTGTTCCTAGTTGTAGTCACCAATAAACGTTGCAAAGACTCTCGACGGTCTTGGTAGTTCTGAACACTAGTTAGAAGATTTAAGCCTTGTAATCGTTGTCTCAAAAGTTCCGCTTCTTTTTGTTTGCGTGCGAAATCTTGACTCATAAAGGTTTCAAGCCTTGTTGTTAGTCGATCCAACTTTTGTAGATAACCATCGTAAAGGCGTTCAGGTTGTCTAAAGACAACAGATTGTGACAATTTGGCCAAGCGTTCCTGATTATATTGTATACGTCTCAAACAGGCTTGATAGGCTCTATTTTGTCTTTCACGAATCCAAACCAAGGTATCAGCCTTTGATACCGGAGTAGCAAGTTCTGCCGCTGCGGTAGGCGTAGCAGCTCTACGATCTGCAACAAAGTCAGCCAAAGTCGTATCTGTTTCGTGGCCAACGCTTGAAATCACAGGGAGACGACTCTCAAAAATCGACTGAACTACAATTTCCTCGTTAAAAGCCCAGAGGTCTTCAATAGAACCTCCACCACGACCAACGATAAGTAAATCTAGGTCATCCCTTTGATTGGCTTTTTGGATATTTTCAGCAATTTCCTGTGCAGCTCCTTCACCTTGAACCTTGGTAGGAAAAAGTAAGATTTCTACCCCAGGAAAACGACGACTAACGGTCGTAATAATATCTCGAATAACCGCACCACTAGGACTCGTGACAACCCCAATTTTTTTGACAAAATTAGGCAGCGCTTGCTTATGACGATCATCAAAGTAGCCTTCTGCAGTCAATTTTTTACGAAGCTGCTCAAACTGGATAGCCAAAGCTCCAATACCATCCGGCTCAGCCTTCTCGATAATAATGGAATAAGAGCCACTAGGCTCATAAATCTGGACACGACCTACGACATTGATCTTCATCCCTTCTTCGAGTTCAAAACCAAGTTTTTTGAAAACTCCAGCCCAAATCGTCGCCTGAATAACAGCTCCTTCATCCTTAAGCGAAAAATATTGATGACTCGGGCGGCGACGAAAATTGGAAACCTGTCCCGTCAAATATACCCTCTCTAAATAAGGGTCACGGTCAAATTTCATTTTCAAATATTTGGTTAAGGATGTGACCGATAAATAGTCTGACACGACAACTCTCCTTTATTTAACCTATCCTCGAAAACCTGAAGACATTAAAAAAGTTCTGTAGAACCATCATCCCCAAATCTTCTCAGTCAGCTTTTTAATTGTATACACGATTACCTTAAATTATACCAAAAAAGACTGTCAAAAGACAGTCTCAACCACCATAGTCAGGTGTTTTATATAGTTTCATTAATCGGTTGTATAAGTTTTTGAAACGACGTCCCAAGAATCGCTTGAACCGTCAATACCACCATAGGCTTCGAGTTGTCCCTTCTTATCTACACGGAAAAGAAGAACATCATTACCATAGGCATCATAAAGTTGAGCATAAACTAGGTTATCATCATCATCCGTCCATGAATAAACATTCCAACCTAGATTTTTATAATTTTCTCCAGTTGAACCTTGTTCTTTAGCATAGGTAGAAACAACCCAGTCTTCTAACTGTTGATCAGACAAAGATGAGGTATCAACTTGTGAGGATTGATTATCAGATGATGCTGCAGCTGCTTCCTTACTTTTTGCCAACTGACCGTTTTTCCATGGATTTGTTTCACTCTCTTTTTGGTTATTACTATACCACATCAAGGTAACAACAGGAATAACCACTGCAAGTACTGCAACAACTCCAATTACCCATCTAATGTTTTTAGGATCTTTGAGTTTGTCAAAACTCGAAACTTTTCTTCCCTTTGTAGTTTCATTTTTACGACGTCTAAATTCGCTCACAGCTTTTTCCTCTTTTTCTTGAAAGTAGTCCCTTTTTTTCTTTTCCTCTTGTTCCAAGAGCTTTTGCACTTCCCTACGACCCTGTGGATCACTCGTTTGAGCCAATGAAATCTGCAACTGAAAAATACGATTATCCAAAGCTTGCTCATATTCTTTGGCTGCTTCTCTATCACCATTATCAGCTAAGGCTCTCAGATACTCTTCATTACTGAATTCAGCCATTCACTAAATCGCTCCTGCTTCTAAATCGTTTCTTCTATTTTCTTAAAGCCTGAGACTTTTGTCAAGTTACTAGTTTGTAACAAATTCTTACAGTTGTAAAAAGCCGAAGAAAATCACATTCTTCAGCTTATTTCTTAGTTGTTTCTTTATAATACTTACAATAACTTTGAAGAGGACAGGTCTGGCATTTAGGATTCTTAGCTAAGCAATGATAGCGTCCAAAGAAAATCATACGGTGATGGCTGATAATCCAATCCTTCTTTGGGATTTTCTTCATCAATTCTGCTTCGATTTCCTCTACACTAGCATCCTCTGGGGCGATATTTAGCCTTTTGGAAACACGTGAGACGTGCGTATCTACTGCAATCGAAGGAATGCCATAAACCTCAGCTAAAACCACATTAGCCGTTTTTCGTCCCACACCAGGTAGACTTTCCAATTCCTTATGCGTTTTCGGAACCTGTCCATCAAAATTCATTAAAACAGCTCTAGCAGTCTTGATAATGTTCTTTGCTTTATTCTTGTATAGACCAATCGTTCGCAAACACATCTCAACATCATCCAGGTTGGCAGAAGCCAAATCCTCAATTTCTGGATAACGCGCCCACAAGCCTGGTGTAATCTTATTAACAGCCTTATCTGTTGTCTGGGCTGATAAAATAACAGCAACTAATAGCTGGAAAGGAGTTTCCCACTCCAACTCTCCATGAGCATTGGGAAACATCTCTCCCATGAGAGCTAAAGCCTCATTAACACGTTTTCTTCCTAACATTATTGGCCACCCCATAATTGACGGGCGGCATCCATTCCTGTTTTGAAGTCATCGGAAACCTGATAATGGTGCTTCTTACCTTGATGCTCCAAACGACGCTCTTCAACTTGAATTTTAGTTGTAATACCACTTAATTTCCAGTTACGAAGAACTCCTTTTATATAATTCCAATTTATCTTGCGGTTAAATACTGCTTCTTTCAAAGCCTCACGGATAAGTTCGGGGTCAGTATGTTCTTCTTGGATTTCCTTGTTTAAATCTTCGACAACCATAGGATTCAAGATTCCCAAAGCTTGTTCCAATTCATCTGTTAATTGCTTGATGAGCTGGGTATTTGTTGGCTGACCAACGACAGGTCCTGCCGTTGTCTTTTCATTGCTCACTAACTTGTCCAACACTGCCAAGGCAGGTGAGGCATCTACAACCATCTCAATTTCATTGTTAATCTTAATAGTCGTGAAATCAAGAAGTCCAGCCTCAGTCAATGTCGTAATACTTTTATTAACTTCAGTTGGCGTCTTCCCAGTTACTTGCGCGATCTGACTAGAAGCCACTTCTCCAATCTGAGTTGTCGTTTGTAGATAGAGAAACTGCCAAACCAGAAAGTCATCCGCAGATGGGAAAATATCCTTAAAGTGGAAAAATAAAGCATTAGGAAGGACCAGATTACCTGATCGATACTGTTCAAAAAAACTCATATTTACCTTTCAAAGTAGCTAGACACCCCAAAAAGTCAAATGCTCTCACATAAGTCCTTTGAGACTGTCTACTACAAATAACCGTAGAATGAAAAATCGTCTTCCAACTCTTCTAAACGATAAGGTGTTTCTTGATATACCGCATAGTTAATCCAATTACTAAAGAAGGCAGATGCCGCAAGATTCCAACGTAGTTTAGGCTCCTGACTTGGATCATCCTCTGGGAAATAGTTTGCCGGTACATCTGGATTAATGCCTGCATCCAAATCTCTTCGGTATTCTCTTGCCAGAGTATCACGGTCATATTCAAAATGACCAAAACTATATACTTCACGAAGATTCTTACTTGCTAGAATGGATAAGCCAACCTCTGGTCCTGACACAACAATATCTAAATCCGTCTTGTTTTTAATATCCTCGAGCCTAACCTCTGTATAGCGTGAGTGCGGTGACATAAAGCTATCATCAAAGCCATTCATAAGGAAGTTTTCAGGCATGTCAACAGTTTGTTTATAGATTCCAGATAATTTCTCTGACAATGGAACCTTGTCGACTCCATGCTTATAATAGAGACCTGCTTGAGCTCCCCAACACAGATGAAGGGTTGAATAAACATGCTTTTTAGACCAATCAAAAACTTGTGTTAATTCTTGCCAATAATCCACTTCCTCAAATGGCATTTGCTCAACAGGTGCACCTGTTACAATGAGACCATCATAATACTTATGCTTAATTTCATCAAAAGTCTTATAGAAAGTTTCCATATGTTCGGCATGTGTATTTTTTGACTTATGACTAGCCATATAAAGAAACTCGACGTTAATTTGAAGTGGCGTATTAGCTAAAAGACGCAGTAACTGAGTTTCTGTAACTTCTTTAGTTGGCATAAGATTTAGGATTAAGACCTCCATTGGTCGAATATCCTGACTACTAGCTCTGTTCTCATCCATGATGAAGACATTTTCCGAACGCAATACATCAAGAGCTGGTAACTTATTATCAAGTTTTATAGGCATAACAATATCTCCATCCTTATTTATTCTATCTTCATATTATAAACCGGGGAGGTATTGTTATCAAATATATATTTTCTCTAGTTAGCTATAGCTTTAAACTATACTTAGAGAACACTTATATTTTAAAAGAGTTAAAAAGGCCCTAAGGCCTTTTGTTAATTCATAGATAGATTTATCCTGGGAAGTTCATCAATACTTTAGTATCGTAACCTTCAATAGCTTTGCGTCCATTAAGACCATCAAGCTCAATCAAGAAGGCACAGCCAGCAACGACACCACCTAGACGCTCAATCATTTCAATTGTAGCTTTGACGGTACCACCAGTCGCCAAGAGATCATCAACGATAAGTACACGTTGACCTGGTTTGATTGCATCAGCATGCATACAAAGTGTATCGACACCATACTCTTTTTCGTAATCTGCTGAAATCACTTCACGTGGCAATTTACCAGGTTTACGAACTGGAGCAAAGCCAATACCAAGTTCAAAAGCAACTGGACAACCAACGATGAAACCACGCGCTTCAGGACCAACAATCATGTCAATCTTCTTATCAGTCGCATACTGAACGATTTCACGGATAGCATAGCTATAAGCATTTCCATCAGCCATCAAAGGACTAATATCACGGAAAGTAACCCCTTCTTTAGGGTAGTTTTCAATAGATGCAATATAATCTTCTAATTTCATTTGTTCTTCCTATAGGCTTTTCGCCAAAAAAATATTTACACACCATTATAGCATGAATCTTCAGATTTAGAAAATGCTAACCCTCATTTCAAGACGAATCCTTTGGATTAAGTACTCCCCTACTTATAAAGCCAGTCATAAATTTCCTGTGGTGTCCCTAAAGCCATAAGTTCTTGGAACTTGACGAGATGTTTAAGATCTTGGAAAATCTTGCTGTCCTCAATCTCACGTTTTTCAGCTTCTTTATTGACTGTCATAACACCATTATCAATAGTCACAAAATCCAATTCATCAAAAATCTGAATCATCTTAATCAGAAGTATCTTATCGATTTTAAGGTAATGACTGAGCTCATCCAGTTTATAGCGGACATCGAATTCTGGGAATTGGTAAATGGTTTTATAGAGTCTTGCAAATTGCTCTCTAGTTCCATAACCTGTCAGATAATAGGCTTCCTTAATACTATTTTTAAAATAGATAGCCTGGAAATCTTTACCTTCAAACCACTCTTTTACTTCTGTCGCTGAATCAGGTAAGGTGTTGAGGACAACCGCAGGTTCAGTGTCTGATGCTTCTTCTACCGTTGGTAGGCCTTCAGGCAGTGCCATATTTTTTGAGCGAAAATCAAATAATTGAACACCATCCACACGCGCATCTTCTAGCATGAGCTGGAGCGTTGTCTGACCATTCCATACATTAACGGACAGGGTCACTGCTAATTCCAACCCCTGAGCTTGTTGAAATTCTTGAAGCAAATGACCTTTATTAAAGGCCACAACATCAAAACTATCCTTTCCTTGCTTAACCTTAAACTTAAGATGAGCTCCGTTTTGTCCCATAGTCCTAGCTTGAGTAACGGTAATATCATGTAGCCAAAAGACTGGCTTTTTATTATCCATGCCAAAAGGTGCTAGTTTTTCTAGGCTCTTAATGGTATCCAAGCTAAGCTCACTGAGCTGGAGCTCCTCATCTAAATTTAGCGTATTTTTGGCACTCGTATCAATGTCATTATCGTAGACATAATGACACAAAATCTCTGATAGTCGTCCAAGATTTTCTTCGGGAAGTGTCATCCCCGCCGCTCCAGCATGTCCTCCAAATGCAGTAAAGATGTCTCGGTGGTCATTAAGGGCATGGAAGATATTGATAGATTCCAAACTACGAGCGGAACCCTTAGCCAAGCCATCTTCAATATTCAAAACCACTACTGTCTGACTGATTTGTTCCATGATACGCCCCGCCACAATACCTAGAACGCCAGGATGCCAACCTTCCTTGGCCAAAACCTGAACAGGTTTATCCAAATCCACCATAGTCATGGCTTCATCAAAGATTTTTTGAACAACTTCCTTACGTTCTTCATTTTTAGCATTGATTTCCAGAGCAATGGCTTGGGCTTCTTCATCGTCAAATCCGGTCAGCAGTTCAATGGCTGGATTTGGATCATCTAAGCGCCCCAAGGCATTGAGTTGAGGGGCCAGCTTAAATCCTACCGTTTCTTCAGAAATCGTTGTTGGGTCTACATCTGAAATACGGAGTAACTCTTGCAGTCCAATACGCTCAGTAGTCTTTAGAATTTCCAGGCCGACCTTGACCATAATACGATTTTCATCCGTTAGGCTAACCATATCGGCAATGGTACCAATGGCTACCAAGTCCAACATCTCAGTAGGAATAGTTTCAAGGAGGGCAGTTGCCAATTTGAAAGCTACACCACAACCTGCCAAATACTTAAAAGGATAATCGGCATCTGGATGCTCTGGATGGACAATGGCATAGGCATCTGGAAGTTGTGCCGGCATACTGTGATGGTCTGTAACGATAACGTCCACACCTTGCTCTTGCGCATAAGCGATAGCATCATTCCCCGCTACCCCATTATCCACTGTAACAATGAGTGAAATGCCTTCCTGTTCAATGAAGTACTTGTAGACACTTTCGTTTGGCCCATAACCATCTGTAAACCGGTTAGGCAAATAGACTCGAGCTTCAGCGCCCATCATTTCAAGAGCTTCCTTAACAATCGATGCTGATGTCATACCATCTGCATCATAGTCTCCATAGACTAAGATTTGTTCATAATTTTCAATGGCCTGACGAATTCTAGCCACTGCCTTATCCATATCATGAAGCAGATAAGGATCATGAAGATGTGATAAATCAGCCTTTAGAAAGTCTTCAAGAGCATCTTCTGTCGTAATGCCACGTTCATAGACAATCTTGGCTGCTGTTTCTGCCAGTCCATGTTCTTTGGCAAGTTTAAAAAAGCCAGCATCTGGCTCTTTTGTGTTTATTTTCCAATCATACGTTGATGTAATCATGTTTTTATATTTACTCCCTGTCATCTAGTCTACCTATTATAACATGAATAAATTTATCATAGTGGATAAAAGCCTAAGTTTCCTAAAAAGAGAATGGAAAATATCGGAAGGTGTTTAGACTCGTGCTACATTTCCAATCAAGACCTACTTTTCTAGACAAAATAATAGTCTGGATATTGTTCCCTTTTTGATTTGTGTTTTCTCAGATATTCCCTTCTCCTCTTTACGTTAACTAACTCTATTCTACTATCATTTTCAAGTAATATTAGGAAAAACAAGAAAAAGATTCCCTATTTGGAAATCCTATACATCAATATTTATAAATCATCCCTGTACAAGCTTGCTCTGAAAGTTCGACAAAGCCCAAGGACTGGTAAAAGGCTAAATTTTTCTCGCTACGTTCAGTGGCAAGGAGCCGTTGATAGACATGGGGGAACGTCTCTAAAGCCTTTTCTAAGAGTTTTTTTCCGATGCCTTGGCGCTGGTAATCTGGTCGCACCAAGAGGTCCTGCACCAAAAGGACAGAGTGCCCATCTCCTACCAAGCGAATGTAGGCTACTAACTCTTCCTTATCATAGACCGCCAACTGCCATAGACTGGCTTTGACAGCTTCTTCTAGCATGGTTGGATTGTTAGTATAATTGGTCCAGCCGACTGAACTGTACAGTGCGAGTAGGTCTGTTATCGCTGGAATCCCTTTTTTATAATTTAACATCTTAACTCCTTTTTAAGGTATAGTGCTGGAAGAAGGCGATATCTCTGTAAGGGGACTCTTGGTAAACGGCCAGCTCCATCTTGAGCATAGACTCTCGCCAGCCTTCTTGTCCTTTAAAGTGATTGTCCTGCAAGGCGTAAAAGACACGAATTCCTTGGTAGTCCTGAACTTCGAGGGCTAGGTCTTCTACTGCTCTATCTAGATCATAGGCCTGGGCCAAGCCCATGGAGTGGAGTGGGTTTCCAGATTCTGACCTGCTAGGAGATCAAGCGCTTTCTGAGTATCATTTTCAAAGACGACGGTCTGCAGGACGCGTCCGACTTCATTGTGCTTGACGATAGAGAGCAGGCCACCTGGTTTCAAGAGGCGGGTGAATTCCTTGAGAACCACCTTGCGATCCTCTACATACTCTAAGACATTGTGGCAGAGAATGACATCAAAGCTAGCATCCTCAAAGCTTTCTAACTGATCCAGACTTCCGACTAGTTGTTGGTAGGTGTAATCTTGGGTACGCAAGGCCACCATTTCTTCATTAGGCTCCACAGCAAGGACTTTATTTTCTTGCGCTAGGTGCTTGGCTACAAGGCCAAAGCCACTACCAAAATCAAGAACTCGCTTACCCTTGATGTCCTGTAATTGGTCAAAAAGAATATCATAATAGATTTGACCCCAGGGTTGCTGGAGATTTTCTAAATAGGCTTGGATATTAGCTGCCATCTGGCATCCCCTTATTTGTAGTTAAACATATTGGTAGCTAGTTTGTCCGAGATGTGTGGAAATAGCGTATAGCCTTTATGGGCAACTGCTAAGAGTCGTGGTAGATTGACTTCACGTTTATTTTTGCCCAGAATACGGACAATCTTTTTAGCCACGTATTTAGGACTGAGGACAAATTTCTTAACACTCTCAAGATAAGCTCCAGAGGGATCAGCTTGATTGAAGAAAGATGTCTCAATTGGACCTGGATTGACCGTAGTCACATAGACTCCCTTATCAGCCAACTCTAAACGCAGGGCATCTGAAAAGCCAATTACCGCAAACTTTGTCGCTGCATAAACACTTGAATTAGCTGTCGCAATTTTTCCCGCCATACTAGCAATATTAACGATATGCCCATTGCCCTGCTCCACCATTTTCTCAGCCATCAGACGTGAAAAGGTCAACGTTGCAAAGGTATTGATGTCAAACATGTCACGGACTTCTTGGCTAGTGTAGTTATCATAAGACTTGAATTCACCGTAACCAGCATTATTGATAAAGACGTCAATACGTCCAAATCGTTGATAGAGATAATCTACCATCTCTTTAATGGCCTTGTCGTCTCTTAGGTCAATGGCAAGGCAAGTTTTATTTTCCACATGGCGATAACATTTCTCAAGTTTGTCCTTGTCTCGTCCTAAGAGGATAATACCATCACTGGGTGAGAGCTGCTTGACAATTTCTTGAGCAAGGCCTCCTGAGGCACCAGTAATAGCAATAATACGTTGTTTAGCCATTAGATTTCTACCTCTTCCAAGTCACGAACGATGTGGGTGTTTTCGAAAATTGTTTTAGCATCTGCTGCCATCTTACCGATATCACGCCCCATGAAACGTGCTGATACGTGATTTAGAAGAAGGCGTTTTGCTGACGCATCCTTAGCTACCTGTGCTGCTTGCATATTGGTTGAATGTCCATGGCTCTTGGCAATTTTTTCATCGCCCTTCCCATAAGTAGACTCATGAACCAAGACATCTGCACCCAATCCAAGACGAACACTGGCATTTGTCTTACGGGTATCACCTAAGATAGTGATAACTTTACCTTTCTTAGGCGCGGAAATGAAGTCCTTGGCAATGATTTTCGTTCCATCTTCAAGAACCACATCTTGACCATTCTTAATTTGACCAAAAAGTGGTCCAAATGGCACACCTGCTGCTTTAAGAGCCTCAGCATCCAAGGTTCCTTCGAGATCCTTTTGAACCACACGGTAACCAATACAAAAAATGGTGTGATCCAACTTATCTGCATAAACAGCGAACTTGTCATTTTCCATAACCAAGCCTAGCTTATGCTCATCAATTTCCTTAAAATGCACATGATAAGGTAAACGTGTCCCCGAGGTACGAAGGCTAGTCATGACGTATTGCTTAATACCGACTGGACCATAAACTTCAAGGTCAGTTTGTTCTTCACTAGATTGGAAAGAACGACTAGCCAAGAAACCAGGTAGACCGAAGATATGGTCCCCGTGCATATGTGTGATAAAGATTTTTTTAACTTTACGAGGTTTGATTGTTGTTTCTAAAATCTGACGTTGAGTACCTTCCCCACAGTCAAACATCCAGACCTCATTGATTTCATCGAGTAACTTCAGAACCAGACTCGACACGTTACGGGCCTTGGAGGGCTGCCCGGCACCCGTCCCTAAAAATTGTAATTCCATGACTTCCTATACTTTCTATCTATCGTTCTTTTTATTTCTGGACAATATAAGCCAGGCATTCACGCTGAGCAAAGCCATAATAAACAGTTTGCCCTTTATATTGAGCTAAAAGTTCCACTAATTCATCTTGATTAAAGCTAGCCAACTTAATGACATTTCCCTTCAGTTTAGTTACACGACTTAGTAACTGAGTCTCTGGTGTCAACTCTTCCAACACTTCTTCATCAAAGTAAACCTTGGCCATTTTAATTTGAGTTCCTTCAAGATAAACCTTATACTGTGGGAAAACTTGAGCAAGCTCAAACAAAATACTAGCCGTTGGAACCTCTGAATGCTCTGCAAAGACTAGGGCCACTTCATCGGCATTTTCATAGCAAAAACCGTAAGATTTTCCTGAAAGATTGAGACGAATAAAAGGCTTGTGCTCATCAAAAGATGGTGCAGGGTTAAAGAGGTTCAACTCTTTTGAAAGTTCCAAGTAGTAACCCGTCGCTGCTTCAGGAGATTGTTTCTGGTAGATCTCTGCAAAATAAGCATTAATCACGCTTGGTGGTGGTGTAATGAAGGCCAATTTTTGACTGTCCGAAAGGTCTGATAAGGTATTTTCCAGATAGACCTTATCTAAACTTGTAAAACCACCATATTTTAAAGCTAAATCCATATAATCAGTCATAAAATTCTTCCAATTTCCATTTATTTTTCGGTGAAATATAGCCTGTAATTTCTTCCACTTCTGTCTCAAAAGTGTAGCTATCTAGCAAGGCCAATTGACTCAACTGATAAAGTTTATAAGCTTGATCCTGATGTACCTTAATACTAAAGGGTTCAAAAATCTGTTGAATTTCATCAATCAAGAGTCTTCTGAGGGCCTCACGACTTCCCTTGTCACGTGCTGAGAGGCGAACATTAGGAAAGACTGTTGCTACTAGATTATCAGCTACATCCATCTTATTGTAGATTGCTAGTCGAGGAATATCAGTCATGTCTAAGTCTTTGAGAATGTCTAAGACCACCTTTTCATGCTCTTCGTGATTAGGATCACTCGCATCAATGACATGCAAAAGGAGGTCCACATTACGACTTTCTTCAAGCGTTGACTTAAAGGCAGCAACCAATTCTGTTGGCAAATCCTGGATAAAACCAACCGTATCTGTCAAGGTCACTTGAAACTGATCTTTTAAGTAAATTTTCTTAGTCGTTGCATCCAAGGTCGCGAAAAGTTCATTGGCCTCATACTGCTTATCATCCGTCATAAGGTTCATGATTGTTGACTTCCCAGCATTGGTGTAACCTATCAAGCCAATTTTAAAGGTAGTTGAGTCGACACGCTTTTCACGAATGGTTTCTCGGTTCTTCTCAACAATCTTTAACTGGCGTTCAATATCGGCTATCTGGTTACGAATCGAACGACGATTGAGCTCCAACTGACTTTCACCAGGTCCACGGCTACCAATGCCCCCTGCTTGACGGCTGAGCATAATCCCTTGACCAGCCAAACGAGGTAACATGTACTTAAGCTGAGCTAGGTGAACCTGAAGTTTCCCTTCATGGCTTCTAGCCCTCATGGCAAAGATATCCAAAATTAATTGCATACGATCAATAACTTTTACGCCAAATGCTGCTTCAAGATTGGTATTTTGACGAGGCGTTAAACGGTTATTGACAATGACAGTAGTAATCTCATCCGCATCCACCATGGCCTTGATTTCTTCTAATTTTCCTGAACCTACGAAAGACTTACTATCATAGCGTTCACGTTTTTGGGTATAGCTAGCTACAACCTCTGCTCCTGCAGTTTTGGCAAGACTGGCAAGTTCCTCCATTGACATGTCAAAATGCTCTGTTTCTTGCAATTCAACACCTACTAAAATAGCACGTTCTTGCTGTTTGGCTGTCTCTATCATAGCAAACCCCTTTTCAAAATAGTCAACTTTTATTATACCACAGGCAGGGGCAAAGAGAAGGTCACAGACCTTAATTTTTTTTCAAAGAAAAACAAGTTGGATTAACCAACTTGCTTCTTCTTAATGTTTACGTGTCGGTTTCTTTTTCGAACCCTTACGACGCTTCCCTTGATGAATGCTTGGCGTATTTTGAGAAATGGTTTGACGCATTTTCTCAGTGGCCTTATCAACCTTATCTTTAGCCTTGCCCAATTCTTGAGTGGCCATAGTAACACTCTTCGAAGGCTTGTTTTTCTTAGACTTACTCTTAGAAATAGGTTTCACTTGACTAGTTCCAGACGTACGCATACGACGAGACATAGCCAGGAGAATTTTATTTTCCTCGTTGAGGTTAGTCTGATAAGCCATTGAAAGCACCAAACCAACACCAATCAAGTTAGAGATGAGCGATGATCCCCCTTGTGAAATAAAGGGCAAAGGAATACCTGTCAAAGGAAGAATTCCCACTGCTGCCCCAATATTTTCAAAAATATGGAAGACAATCATCATGATAAAACCTGTCGAAATAAAGGTATAGAAACGATTGTTAGACTTAAACGTCACTCGCAACATGCGGTAAATGAGGAAGAGATAGGTTAAAAGAACCAATCCACCACCTACCAAACCAAAATCTTCCGCAATGACTGTGAAAATCATGTCACTCTCACGAACCGGTACGTTCAACTCCAGATGATTAAAGCCTTTACCATAGATTCCTCCAGTACCAATCGAAATCATCCCTTGTGTCTGTTGAAAGGCGATACCATCTGCATAAGTGAAGGGATCCAACCAAGCTGAGATACGGTTAATCTGGTAGGTTTGAACCCCCATCTTGAGCATGGCTTCCTTACCCCAATCTGTAGTAAATACCATTACAAACAAGGCTAATCCTGTTGCAAAAGCTAGAACTACCGGTAAGATAATACGCCAGGATATCCCCGAAACCACTACGATACCGGCTAAAATAGCCAGAAAGACTAAGGCGGTCCCCATATCTCCTTGAAGAACTAATAACCCCAAGACAGGAAGCGTAACAGCTACATATTGGAAAAGTAGCAACCAGTCATCCTTAAGGTCAGTCACTTCCTTTCCTTGCTTAGCCCAAACACCTATTCTCGATAGAAAAAGGATGTAGGATATCTTCATAAATTCAGATGGTTGGAAAAGGGTGACTGATCCAATGCTGACCCAGTTTTTTGCCCCTGTCGAGGCAACCAAAGCAGGTGAATAGAAAACGAGAGGTAGAACCATAAGTCCCAGGCCAAAAATATAGAGCCAGGGGGTTGCCTTCCAAAGAAACTCTGTATTAAATAACATGACAACAAAAGCAAGTACTGAACCTAGAAAAATCCATAGTACTTGCTGAGACATGACTTGCACAAGATTCTTTGGGTAATCAAAATTTGTCGCGATAAATACCGAGACCAGACCAACCAGTAGTAGAATAAGGACTGGCAAGAGAATCGAGTAATCTATCCGACTTTCAATAGTATTTTTTGACTTAGCCATGTGTACTCCAAAATAAAGATTTAGCAAGAGTTATTATACCACTTTTTGGCCAGACAAATGACCTGAATGTATAAAAGTTTGACAATTTTTTACGAAAAAAGCAACCACAAAAAGTGATTGACTTCTTTCATTCATTAATCTTAATTTGACACGTAGCCTTTTCCTTGAGCGTTGAAGTATACCCATTGCCCTGAAGGAATTTTAACCCAACGATTAATAGCCTTTTCCCCTGTATGAACATCATAGTAAGAGATTGAACCATCAGGATTCACAGCTGTTGCACCTTTCACTTGTTTACCAGTTTGGTCAAAGTAAAGGTTTTGGCCGTTGATTGTCTGTTCGCCAACAACAAGTTCACCCTTGGCATCAGCATAATACCAGATGTTGTCTCCAGTAGTGAAGAAGGTTGAGACTAGCTTATTACCAGTAGCTCCATGGTAGTATGAACGGCTGCCATTCGCATTTGTTGCAAAGTCACCTTTAACCTGTTTACCATCAGTACCAAAGAAGAGTTGTTGACCGTTGATCAATTGAGCTCCTGTAACGACATTTCCCTTATCATCAGCATAATACCATCTATCATGACCGGTAGTGAAGAAGGTTGATACCAATTTATCACCAGTATTCCAATGGTAGAATGAACGACTACCGTCAGTGTTCGTTACGAAGCCACCCTTAACTTGACGACCATTTGTATCAAAGTAGAGATGTTGGCCATTGATGACCTGAGCACCTGTGACATTACGTCCATGTGAATCTGCATAGAACCAGTTGTTGTCCCCAGTAGTATAGAAGCCTGGTGTATGTGCCTTAGTCACAACACCCTTAGCATCGATATTAAAGGTTTGACCATTAACTACTAGTGATGTATCCACAAGTTTCACACCTGTAATGGCATCGTAGTATGAAGTCGTACCATCAGGATTGTTCACAAACTCACCTTTAACTTGTTTACCTGACTCATCAAAGTAGAGCTCGTCACCATTGATGGTTTGCGCACCACGAAGAACATCACCTTCGTTATTTGCATAGTAAGTGGCATCACCAACTTGGAAGAAGCGGTTCTTAACTTGAACACCTTTTTCATTGAAGTAAAGGTTTTGTTTACCTACCTTAGTAAATCCAGTGGCAACATAGCCCTTATCATTAGCGTAGTACCAGTTACCATCTTGTTCAAAGAAGCCTGAGTACTTACGTTCACCTGAATCGCCACAGAAGAACATCAAGTGGCCGTCTTTTGTAGGAATGAAGATGCCTTTAGCTTGGTAACCATTGTCATAGAAGTATTTTTCCTTACCTTCTACTTCAGTCAAACCAGTAGCTATGATGCCACCTTTGAAGAAGTATTGGTAGAATTTCTCTTCCTTACCACTATCATCTTTAACAGTAACTTCTTTCCAACCAGTTTGAGTCGTCAATTTACCTGACTTACCATAAACCAATGATTGACCTTTGGCATTTTTAATAACACCATCAGTAAACATAACACCATTTGGCAAGAAGAAATAGTTTGAACCGTCGATAGCTTGTTCACCAGTTACAAGGTAACCCTTATCGTTAAAGTAGTACTGTTTGCCATTATATGTCACAAATTGACTCTTAGCTTGAGTACCAGATGTTGTATAATAAGTTACCCCTGTACCATCATAAGCAAATCCAGTTTTAGCTTTTGTATCACCAGTCAAGGCAGCTGGAAGGAAGGTACCTTTATCGTTAACGGTGAAGTACAATTTACCATCGCTGAGAACGTAGTCTGAACCACGTTTTTGGATGTTTGTACCGTTAAAGTACTTAGCTTCCCATTGTTTAATCTTCACAGATGGATCAATTGTCTTACCTGACGCTTCCATAACTTCTTTGAAGATTTCTGGATAAAGTTTTTGAAGTTTGTCGAGGAAGGCCCCACCATACTGTGCTTGGAAATCATTTCCTGATGACTTGGTATTTGTCACATAGAGCTTATTAACCAAGCTAGTATCATCAAGCACCTTACCATGCGTATCTGTACGAGTAGCTGTCACTACTTCTTTACCTGGGAGAGTATACAATTGGTCTGGAACCCAGTCAGCAATGACTTGAATACCTTGTTTGTGAAGAGCCTTGAGGGCATCACGAAGATCTTCTTTTGAACCATATTTATTGTTTTTGCTCATGGCAAAGTCGTAACGGTCTGTGAAGGCATAACCATTTTCAATAATAGAATCAAGGAAAGTGCCATCCTTAGATGAGACATATTGAGGTGCAATCTCAAATGACGTAATACCCCATGACTTGAAGAGGACTGCGTTAGCTGCAATCAATTTGTTAGTATATTGACTATCCTCTTTGACAAAGTCTTGGAAGTTTGAGAAACCTTCGTAAATCACTTGTGCTTCAAGTGCTGCAGAAGAGCTATAAACCTTATCCCCTTCTTTGTAGGCTTTTGTTGATGGTTTGGCAAGAACGTTTTGATCGTCAGTCGCACCTACTGGTACCCAAACTGAAAGGTAACCACTCATATCAACAGTCTTAAAGCCTTTGATTTCATCAGCTGTGAAGACAAGATTTCCTTGTGCATCTGTGTATTTAACAATCTTAGTATCTGAATCATTCAATGAGGACACGATACCTTTATCCGTACCAAGCAAGAGTGGACGGTAGGCTTGGTTCTTGTGGGCTGCACCCATATTTACAGTAATTGTTTCACCATCTGCTAATTTCAAATCTGGGTTATTAGCAATGAGGGTCAACATACCAGAATTACGACCGTATTTTCCACCTTCTGTATCAGTCTTAGACATCAAATCTTGACCATAACGGACAGAAACCAAAACTTCTTTATTGTCTTTAGCAGACGATACGCCATCTCCAGCAAGATTGTGGATATAAGATGTTTGTCCACCAGCTACATACTTAGGACGCGCTTTAAGAAGAGTTGTGATTTGATCAAAGTATGGTGATTTCTTAGCCATGTACTGACCATTATCAGTATACAAGTCTCCGTAATATACACGTGTTGCTGCACCCATTGTTTGAAGCATCAAAGCATAAGCTGCAGGAATATTCGAATGCGTATATTCCTTATCCACTTTCAACATATCAGCATTATAAATGTCAAAAGCTTGTTTCAATTGATCTAATGTAAAAGTAAATCCATCTGTTGTAGGATCAATTTTTTTGCTGATAATGTCTGCGATAACCGTTTGAACTTCTGAGTCGTGTGCACGAACAAAGAGATAGGTTGCAAAACCAAGTTGATCATATGATGTAACTTCCGCACGGTTTGAAAGACCGAAATAACCACCGTTAATAAGATCTTTCATTGAAGCATTACGTGCACCAGTACCCTTATTAGTTACTGGACGAGTCAATCCATGAACAATAGACAAACGGAGACCATTATCCATAGAAAGGGCAGCTGTATTATGTTCGTCCACATAATATGGGTCGTTTTGAGACCAAGCTTCAAGAATTGAGATATTAGCAAGGGCACGTGCTTCAGACTCATTGACCTTGTAAGCAGCCTTCATGTATGAAGACACCAATTGAAGCATATCGATGCTGACATTGTCCACAGCATCAACACGGATACCATCAAAGTGAGCATCTTTGTCCTTGTCACCAAAGACGATTTGTCCCCAGTTCATGAAGTAATACAATTGGTTAAGCATTTCAGCTTGCACAATTGGGTTTGAGTTGTCGATATCGCTTGATAGCAAGAACTCATAACCAGCATCACTACCACTCTTGATCTTATCGTTTGCCAAACGACTTGTTGCCGTTTGGTCAAGTTTACGGTAGTCTGAGTTAGCCCACTTCGTTAAATCACTATTAACAAAGAGGAGAGCCCCTTTTTGGAAGTGTTCTTTACCTGGAGATTCAGAGTTAATGTCCCATTTATCTTGGTCTTTAACAAAGGCCTCGATTGACTGACGCAACCAGTCTGTTGACTTATTAGCAGCAATCTTAACTTCAATCTTACGTTGAATGATTTGAGCAGCGGCATTCAAGCTAGCTTGAGAATTTTCAATCGTAAAGACATCTTTTGTTTCTTCACCATTGCTAAGAGCCTTAGTCATGTAGTTCAAGTAAGCTACTTGAGTATCCTTATCAGGCCACCAAGACATCAAAAGTGGGCGAAAATCTTTTTCAGTTGACGCTTTCCAAGTTGTTCCTGCTTCAAGGATTTCTTTTGGACGGTACCAACTATCAGCTGTCAAATAACCATCAACAAGTTCAAAGCTTGCTTTTGTTGAATCGTAAGCAGCATTGTTTTTAGTAAAATCAGTGACAAGATTTGTTGTTTCTTGTGTGAATGAATAAGTTGATGTGCTTGAAAGGACACCATTCTCATCAAAATAAAGGACCTGACCATTTACAGTAATGGCAAAGTTTTTCTTATGTGATCCATCTTCTAAAAGATAGTAATATTTACCATCTTTTTCTTTTTTAATATTATCGAGTGAGACTGCAGCCTTAATTTCAGCTTCAGAAAGCTCTTTAGACTTGTCAGTCGTTGAAGCGGCTACTCCAGCATTTGCAGCTACTTCCGATGTTGTAGCTGTTTCTGGTTTAGCAGCAACTTCTGGCTTAGCAGTCGTTTCAGGTTTGGCTTCAACCTCTACTGCTGCAGCTCTATCACTAGTTGTTCCTGAATTTGGTTGAACCGTCGTTTCAGCTGGTTTGTCAGCAGTGACTGTTGCTCGCTCTGTTGTCGTGGCATTTGAAGTATTTGCCACTTCAGTTGTTGTCCCTACCTCTTTTTCAACCACAGGATTTGTATTCTCCCCGACTGTAGTTGTTGAAGGTGATCCATTAGTATTATTTATTTCTTCTGCAGAGGCGAGTGAAGATGTGGCAACACTACCACCTACAATGGTAGCCAAAGCTGCTGAAGCGACAGCCAAAGTAACCCACTGCTTCTTCACTTTATGAAGTTTATAGCGTACTTTATTTTCCATATTCAATTTTTCCCCAATATATTTTTTGTCTTAAAATCTACACCTTAAAGACTTACTTATTATATCATTTTTCACTATCAAAAAAACTTAATACAACTTATTTTAATGACTTTTTTACCATCTTAATATTAAATTAAGAATCCGTCATGTAAGCGACTTGAAAGGGTATTTTTCAAAAAGAACTTTTTCTCAGAAAATATAAAAAAGAGAACCGAAGTTCTCCTTTTCATGTCTATTAGTTTAGCACTCTAGGTGGGTAAGCAAGACCATTCTTATCAAAGTAAACGTAAACTCCTGGCTGGATTTCTACCCATGTGCTGACAGCTCTCTTACCACTATCACCATAGTAATAGCTGATTCGACCATTGCCAGCACTTACTGTTTGCCCTTTTACTTGTTTACCATCTTTAGCAAAGTAATAAGTATCGTCACCAATTTTAACTTCACCAGTTACTGTCTTACCATTAGCACCAATGTAGTACCAATTGTTGTCGCCTGTTGTGAAGAATTCATTAGTCAAGCGTTCACCTGTTGCAGCATCGTACTTGCTATAAGTACCATCTGCATTCTTAACAACACCACCCTTAACTTGGCTTCCATCTTCTTTAAAGTAGAGGTGTTGTCCATTGATAACTTGAGCACCTGTAACAGTCTTACCGTCAGCGCCTGCATAGTACCATACATTTCCATCAGTTGTGAAGAATTCGTTAGTAACTAATTCTCCAGAACCTTCTTTGTACTTACTATAAGTACCATCTGCATTCTTAACAACGCCACCTTTAACTTGACTTCCATCTTCATTAAAGTAAAGTTTTTGACCATTGATAACTTGAGCACCTGTAGCGGCAACACCATTTTCATCGAAGTGGTACCATTTACCATCGATGTTCCTCCAAGTGTTCTTGATAGCATTACCAGTATGAGCTTCGAAGTAATAAGTCTTACCTTTATAGGTTGCTAACTTATCTTTAGTTTGGAAACCATCTTCACCAAAGTATTGTGTGGAACCATCGATAACAGTAAGACCTTTAGCCATGACACCTTCATTAGTGAAGTAACGGAATTTCACAACCTTAGATTCATTACCATCTTTATCAGTTTCAGTTACATCAAATTTAGTGTAACCACCCTTGTACATTTGACCTTTATAGTTATAAAGGTAAGTATTACCGTTAGCATCAACATAGAAGGCATTGCTCAACATGATACCATTTGGCAAGAAACGATAAACATCTTTACCATTTGGTGAGTATTCACCATTTGTAACCATGTGACCACGTGCATCAAAGTAATAGGTATTTCCATTGAAAGTAACAAAGGCAGATTTAGCTTGATTACCACTTGTACCGAAGTAAGTGATTCCCTTACCATCATTTGAGAACCCAGTAACAGCCTTTTCATTTCCTGTCAATTGAAGAGGAATGAAGTTACCTTCTTTAGTGACAGTGAAATATTTACCAGTTGCTTCATCGCTAAGTACATAGCCAACACCGCGGTCAAGAACGTTTGTTCCGTTGAAGTATTTAGCCTTCCATTGTTTCAATTTAACAGAATCATCAATTGGTTTACCAGTTGAGATCATGTTTTCCGTGAACATTTTAGGGTACTTAGCTTTAAGTTCAGCTAAGAATTCGCCACCATATTGAGCTTGGTAATCCCTACCTGATGACTTAGAGTTAGCTACATAAAGTGAGTGATCAATGATAGCATCTGCAATCTTACGTCCTGCACCGTCAGTACGAGTCGCTGTTACGACTTCTTTACCTGGCAATTGGTAAATTTGGTCTGGAACCCAGTCAGCGATTGCTTGGATACCCGCTTTGTGAAGGGCTTTAAGAGCATCACGAAGATCTTCTTTAGAACCATATTTATTGTTCTTACTCATGGCAAGATCATAACGATCTGCAAAGGCATAACCATTTTGGATAACTGAGTCAAGGAAGGTACCGTCATCGGCAGATACAAATTGTGGTGCCATTTCAAATGATGTTACGCCCCATGATTTGAACAAATCAACATTTTCAGCAATCTTACGGTTAGTATAGACTGAAGGATCTGAACCATCCGGGATAGTTTGGAAGTTTGAGAATCCTTCGTAGATCAATTGTGAATCATAAGCCTCAGTCGCTTTAAGGGTCAATTCGCCTTCTTTTTTAGCTTCTGTTGAAGGTGCTACACGGATATCTTGATCATCTGAAGCTCCGACTGGAACCCAAACTGCTACGAAACCTGACATATCAAATGTTTCATAACCCTTGATGTCATTAGCGCCGAAAGTCAAGACACCATTGCTGTCTGTTTCTTTCACGTAACCTGCTGCGATTGCCTCTGCATCAGATGTAAAGTTCTTGATACCATCAGCTGTACCAACAATCAAAGCACGGTATTTCTGGTTGGCATGGATTTTACCCATTTCAACATTAAGTTTAGCTGACTCATGCAAAGTCAATTTTGGATTATTCACTACAAGAGTTACCTGACCAGAGGTACGGCTGTATTTAGAACCTTCTGTATCGTCAGCTGTCATGATGTCTTTACCATAACGTACTGAAGTGTAGACTTCACTTGTGCGGTAAAGTTCAACATCTGAATTGTCCATCTTACCATCAGTTGGCAACCAGTAAGAACGTTGCGCTTGTCCACCAGATACATACTTGATACGGTTCTTCATCAAGTTAACGATGGTGTCGTGATATGGTGATTTAGTTTCCATATAGTGACCGTCATCTGTATAAAGGTCTCCATAGTAGACACGAGTGATCGTTTCCATGTTCTGCAACATTACAGCATAAGCTGCAGGGATGTTATTCAAGGTATATTTCTTATTGCTGCTGAGCATGTCTTTGTTGTAAATTTCAAATGCTTGCTTCATTTCAGAATCAGAGATAGTGAAACCATCTGATTTTTTATTGATTTCTTTCTTAATGATTTCAGCAATAATATCTTGAACGTTGTTATCATGGGCACGGATAAAGACGTAGTTTCCTGACGCGTCTCCGTATTTCTCATTGTATTTACCAATTGTAGACTGTTTAGCTGTACCGTCTTCGTTGTAGGCAGTGCTTCCATCTTTGTTAATCCAGTCAGTCTTAAAATCGCGTTGAGTCGTATTGAAAGTATTGTTATACAAAGGACTTACAGCTGGTGTACGATCCTTAATTGGTTTAGCCAATGAGAAAAGGAGGGCCAAACGTTGTTTATTTTCCATGGCAAGCGCAGCACCATCAGTCTTGTCATTGTAATGGTTGTCGTTAAGACTCCACGCTTCAAGAACTGAGATATGAGCAAGAGCTTGCGCCTCAGATTTATTTACACCATAGTACTCACGGAAATAGTTTGTGTAGAGTTGAAGCATGTCAGCATTGACATTATCTACCGCATCGACACGGATACCATCGAAGTTAGCATCCTTGTCACCCATAACAATTGAACCCCAGTTCATAAGGTAGTGAATTTGGTTCAATTGTTCCGCTTGAACAACTGGGTTAGATAAGTCTACGTCATTAGCAAGCAAGAAGTCGAAGCCACCCATGTGGTTTGGGTCAGACTGCTCATCAAGAACTGACTTATTAATCGTACCAGTCTGGTTAGTAGCCGTACGGTTCAAAAGACGATAGTTAGAATTTGCCCATGGTGTACGTGAGTCATTCACATAAAGAAGGGCTCCACCTTGAAGGTGATCCTCTCCTCCACCTTTTGAATAGTTTTCAGTTTCTTTGTTCCACTGTGGTTGTGTCTTAACAAAGGCAGAGATAGTTTCACGCAACCATTGTGTTGATTTTTCAGCCTGAATCTTTTGTTCAATCTTAACTTGGATATCCTTAGCAGCACGATTTAAGTCTGCTTGCTTATCTGTGCTTGTGTACTTAGCCTCCAAGTTGAAGACTTTAGACATGTAGTTCAAGTAATTAACTTGCGTATCTACATTTGGCCACCAAGCCATCAAAAGTGGACGGAAATCTTCTGCAGTTGATGCTTGCCAAGTCACACCATCTTTGATGATAGAAACTGGACGGTACCAGCTATCAGCAGTCAAATAACCATTAATCAATTCAAAACTTGCTTCAGATGAATCGTAGGCACGGTTATTGATTGAGAAACCATCAACAATATTTGTTGTTCCAGGTGTGAAAGAGTGTGTTGATGAACTTGTAAGGGCGCCATCTTTGCCGAAGTAAAGCAATTGACCATTTACAGTAATGGCAAAGTTTTCTTTGTGTGAACCATCTTCATTAACATAGTAATATTTACCATCAGTGTATTTGATGTTTTTCAAAGAAAGTGCTGCTTCCACTTCTGAATCTTTCAAAGCAGCTTGAGGAGCTTTAACTTCTGTATTGACGACTTCAGCCTTGACGGTAGCTGGCTGTTCTGCTGCTTTTTCAGTTGTTACAGCTGGTGCATCTGTTGTTACAACTGCTTCTTTATTTGGAACAGCTGCCACTGCTACATCAGTAGTAGTTGTTGCTGTTGTAGCTACATCAGCTGTTGCTTGTACGTTAGTTGTAGCCCCTGCTTCTACTGCATTTGTTTCTTTTGCAGGTATTAAAATATCTGCTTCTTTTGTATTAGTATGTTTAGCGACTTCTTTTGTTGCTTCTGTTGAAGTTACTTCAGTAGACGAAACTAAGTCTGCTGTTGTATCTGAATTTGGTTGCGTTACAGTCTTGTCTTGTGTCTCATCCGCTGAAACTGAAGATGTTGTTGCAGAAAAGCCCCCTACGACAGTAGCGAGCGCTGCAGATGCAACTGCAATTGTAACCCATTGCTTCTTAACTTTATGAAGCTTATAGTGTACCTTTTTTTCCATTATAATTTTCCCCGTGATTTTATTTGTCAAAATCAGACTGAAATCTATCCGATTTCAAACAATTACATTATATCATTATTTTCTAACTATTTCTCGAATTAATTGTTTTTTCATAAAATATCTTTAACATAACAGTAACATTAGAAATATTTTGTAACACGCCTATTTCATAGGTTTTCAATTCTCATTTTCATATTGTTTGATAGCTAAAACTTTTTTCAAGGAGATCGCTAGAAAGATTGATACAATAGCTTTTTCAGGGTTTCTAACTTAAAATTGATATTTGTCAGATTTTTTCTTTAAGGTACAAAAAAAGGCAAAATTTCCTTAAACGATTTCCGTTTTCAAGAAATTTCACCTAAACAATCATATAGTTTTTCACTTAATATCTCATATTAAGATTAGAATGAGTGATTATTTATCAAAATCAGCATAACCATTTTCGTCGAAGAAGACTGTCTTACCATCTTGGAATGTAATCCATGTATTTGTCACACGTTCTCCAAGAACTGATTCGTAATACTCCACTCCTTTTGCTGTGCTAATAGGGCTTCCTTTAACCTGACGTCCCAAGTTATCAAAGTAATACTCTTTGCCATCAATGTTTTGACGTCCAGTTACAGCCTTACCATCTTTGAAGTAATACCAAACATTGTTTCCAGTTGTCAAGAAACGGTTATTAAGACGCTCACCTGAATCTTTATCATAATATGACAGCGAACCATCCGCATTCTTAACAAAGTCACCTTTGACCTGGCTACCATCTTCTTTGAAGTAATAGTTTTTACCGCCGATACTATAGGCACCTGTCACGATTTCACCATTATCTTTGGCGTAGTACCATGTCTTACCACCATCAAGTGTGAAGAAGTCAGATTTAACTTGGCTACCATCAGCATTGAAGTAATAGTTAAGGTGGTCAATAGTTTGGCGACCTGTGACAAGGTTACCATCCTTATCAGCATGGTACCATTTACCATTCACTTCGAAGAACTTATCTTTAACCTTGTAACCATTATCTACAGTATAGTAGCTAATCTTGCCGTTTTCAGTAACAAAATCACCTTTAACTTGAGCACCATTTGCACGGAAGTAGTATTCGTGACCATCCAAAGTAAGGGCACCTGTCACATTTTTACCAGCCGCATCACGGTAGAACCATGTTGAGCCATCTGTAGTGTAGAATTCCCCCTTCTTAGCTTGTGCATAGCCTTGATCGTTGAATTCATACCAGATACCATCGATTTCTGCCCAACGATTTGTGTAGGCATTACCTGAATTTTTATCGAAGAAGTAGAGTTTTCCGTCTGGAGTCACATACTTAGTGCCTTTAGCTTGGAAGCCATTTTCATCAAAGTATTGCAATCCTCCACCAGCATAAGTCAAGCCAATTGCCATTTCTCCAGTTGGTGAGAAATAACGGAATTTAGCTTCTGTTTCTGAAGTACCTTCTTTTGGTACATCGAATACAAAGTAACCATCTTTGTACTGCTCACCAAAGCTACCAAAGTAATAATATTTACCATCTTGCTGATAAATAGAATCTCGAAGCTGGATACCATTTGGTAAGAAGAAATAAGTCTTACCATCGATATCTTGACGACCAGTCAACATATAACCTTCTTTGTCGAAGTAATAGTAATTTCCACCATATTTAATGAAGGCATTCTTAGCTTGGAAACCACTATTATCAAAGTAGGCCATACCCTTACCATCATAGTAGAAACCTGTCTTACCACCTTGGTCTGTCAAAGGTTTTGGCAAGAAGATACCATTATCAGTAACTTGATAATAGCGACCAGTAGCATCGTTACTGAGAACATAACGATTACCACGACCAAGGATATTTGTACCATTCATGTACTTAGCAGACCATTGCTTGATTTTAACAGATGGATCAATCTTCTTACCAGTTGAAATCATCACATCTTCAAACAACTGTGGATATTTCTTTTGGAGCTCATCAAGGAATTCACCTCCATATTGAGCTTGGAAGTCCTTACCTGATGATTTAGAATTTGCAACGTACAAACTGTTATTGATGTAAGCATTGGCCTTTGGAGTACCATAACTATTAGCACGCGTTGCTGTTACAACTTCTTGTCCTGGCAATTGGTAAAGTTGGTCTGGTACCCAGTCAGCAATTGCTTGAATACCTTGCTTGTGAAGGGCTTTAAGGGCATTACGAAGATCTTCTTTAGAACCGTATTTGTTGTTCTTACTCATGGCAAGGTCATAGCGGTCCGTAAAGGCATAGCCATTTTGGATAACAGAATCAAGGAAGGTACGGTCATCAGCCGATACAAATTGAGGAGCCATCTCGAATGATGTGATTCCCCATGACTTGAAGAGTTCTGCGTTTTCTGCAATCAATTTATTAGTATATTGGCTATCGTTTTCAACAAAATCTTGGAAGTTTGAGAAGCCTTCATAGATAACTTGTGAATCTAATGCTTCAGTAGCAGAGAATGTCTTATCAAGTTTCTTATCTGAACCTTTAACACGAATATCTTGGTTATCAGGTGCGCCTACTGGTACCCATACACCAAGATAACCTCTCATATCAACAGTTCGATACCCCTTGATTTCATCTCCACTGAAAGTCAAGTTCCCTTCAGCATCAGTGTATTTAATTTTTCCAGCTGCTGCTGCATCATTTTCGTAAGTGACAATTCCCTTATCAGTACCAAGAAGTAATGGACGGTAGGCTTGGTTAGCATGAAGTTTACCCATGTTAACTTTCAAAGTACCATCACCCAGTGAGAAATCCTGATTATTGGCAATAAGGGTCAACATACCAGAATGTTTACTTGTTTCTGCTACACCCGTAGTTTGGTCAGCAGTCATAATATCTTTACCGTAACGAACAGATGACAAGATTTCTTTTCCATTGAACGTGTCGACTTTCATCGATTGTCCACCTGAAACGTATTTCATACGGTTCTTCAAGAGTGTTGTGATAGTATCATAGTAAGGAGACTTAGTAGCCATATATTGGCCATTATCTGTATAAAGATCTCCATAATAAACACGAGTTACCTGCTCCATATTTTGAAGAATCAAAGCATAGGCAGCCGGGATATTGTTAATCGTATAACGTTTTTCTGCCTTCTTAATATCTTCATTATAGATTTCAAAGGCACGTTTCAATTCAGCATCAGTCATGGTATAACCATCTGATTTTGGATTGATTTCTTTTTGAACAATATCACGAATGATATCTTGAACAAGGTTATCATGAGCACGCGCAAAGATATAGTTAGCTTGTGTATCCCCATACTTACTATTATTTGTACGGTCTGTCAAACTGCTAGTAATCAAATCTTTCAATGAAGAGCCTGATCCATAAAGTGCACCCATAATTGCATAACGAAGGTTATTATCCATGGCAAGGGCTGCACCATCATGTTTTTGATTATAAGCATTATCATTTAAATCCCAAGCTTCAAGGATAGAAATGTGAGCGAGTGCATTAGCTTCAGATTTATCCACACCAAAGGCTGCTCGGAAGTAGTTTGTATAAACTTGGAGAAGGTCTGCATCAACATTATCAACTGCATCAACACGGATACCATCAAAGTTAGCATCCTTATCACCCATAACAATTGATCCCCAGTTCACAAGATAGTGAATTTGGTTCAACTGCTCAGCTTGCACAACTGGATTTGAGTTATCAACGTCATTGGCAAGTAGGAATTCATAACCACCCAAGTATCTTCCTGTACCATTTAGAGAACCATCTTGGTTACTTGGTGTACGGTTAAGCAAACGGTAATCAGAATTTGCCCAAGGGGTCTTGTCATTATTGACATAAAGAAGAGCTCCCCCTTGAAGGTGGTCAGCAAGGGTATAGTTTTCAGTTGTAGTATTCCACTGGTCTTGTTCTTTTACAAAAGACTCAATTGCTTGACGAAGCCATTCGGTTGATTTTTTAGCTGAAATTTCTTGTTCAATCTTAATTTGAATTGTCTTAGCAGCTGCATTCAATTCTGACTGACTTTGGCTAGTTGAATAAGTTGCGTTAAGGTTAAAGTGTTTAGAGAAAGTATTGAGGTAGGCAACTTGTGTGTCTACATCAGGCCACCATGCCATCAAAAGTGGACGAAAGTCTTTCTCAGTTGATACACGCCATTTTTCACCATTTTCCAAAATAGTGACTGGACGGTACCAGCTATTAGGTGTCAAATAACCATCTACCAACTCAAAGCTTTCTTTCTTAGAATCGTAAGCACGGTTATGTGAAGAGAAAGCATCAACTAGATTAGTTGTACCTGGTGTGAACGAGTGTGTTGATGTGCTTGTCAAAGCACCATCTTTACCAAAGTAAAGCAACTGGCCATTAACTGAAACAGCAAAGTTTGTTTTGTATGAACCATCTTCTTTGACATAATAGTATTTACCATCAACTTGTTTGATGTTGTCCAAAGAGAGTGCTGCTGTTTCTTCTTTTTCAGTAACGCCAGATTTTGGTTTTTCAGCTACTGTAAGCGTTGTATCTGTCGCAGTCGCAGTTGTAGCTGGTGCTTCTGTTGTTGCATCATTTACTACTGTTGCACGATCAGTTGTTGCTGGTGCCACCGTATTAGCACTTGTATCTGCTGCAGTGGTTGCTGCCGCAGGAGTTTCGACTGTTGTAGTATCAGCAGCCTTGTCAGTTGTTACTGCTGTCGCATCTGTCGTAGCAGTTGCTGCTGGAGCGGCTACTTCATGCGTTTCAACGACAACATCGCTTTCAGCTGTCGTAGAGGCAACTGGTTGAGTTGTTTCATCAGCTGAAACCTTTTGATTGGCAACTGTAGCGCCACCTACGATAGAGGCAAGTGCTGCCGAAGTGACGGCAATCGTCACCCACTGCTTCTTAACTTTGTGAAGCTTATAATGTACCTTTTTTCCCATTTTAGGTCCTCATTTCTTTTTCCTAGTTTGAATGAAAATCTACATAATTCAAACATTTTCATTATAGCATATTTTTTTCAAGTATTTGGAAACTTTATCAGACCTTTTAACTTTTTAACCATAATGTAAATTGAAAAATATTTCGACAAATATTAAAAACTACCGAATCTAGAAAACGGTAGTCTTTTTCTATTTTTTAGGAAAGTTTTTAGAGGTCATTGATTAAGCTATCTCTATGCAATCAGTTGGCAGTTTTCAAGTCAGCTATTAAGCAAAAACGACATTATGTTGGACCCTATAGCTGACTAAAAAGAGCAAGGTTTCTGTGACCAATTTTGCCAGAACCAGTCCCAAACCAATGGCAACTAGACTACTAAGTAAGAAATAATTACAAGCCAAGAGGACTAGGACCAACATAAAGTAGCGGACACTCGATCTAAAGAGGGAACTTGTCGGATTGAAGACCACATTAGCGTTTAGTAGACACTGGCTGGAAGCCGAAATCACTCGAGCTAGCACGACCGAAAGGAGGAGATTTTTCGTCAAGGCAAAGAGCACAAATAAGGCTGTTGCATCAATGATTGAGGCCAAGACGGCCGTGCCAGAGAACTTTAAAAAAGGACTGTAAATACGGATGGAATCACGAATGGGCCGAAAGTGCGAGCTTTTATTCTCCTCCAGATAAACGGTCTCGATTGGGACTTCAGAGATTTGGTGGCCTGACTTCTTGGCTTCAAGCAACATGTTAAACTCGTACTCAAAACGATTGCCATCTAGATTAAGCAACCATGGAATCAGGTCCGTTGACATGCCTCTAAGCCCCGTTTGGGTATCCGTTACCTTCTGACCAGTTACTAGACGAAAGAGCCCCGCAGTCACTTTATTTCCAAAGCGGCTTCGTGCTGGCACTTTACCAACAAAGGCACGCGCACCCAAGATAAGATGGCTTGGATTTTCCTCGGTCGCCTTGGCTACACGGACAATATCCTTAATCAGATGCTGACCATCACTGTCAACTGTTACTATAGGTTGAGCTGACAGATGTTGGCTGACCACTTCTTCTTGGATATAAGCGAAAGCAGTCTTGAGAGCAGCTCCTTTTCCTTTATTAATCGGGTGTTTAAGGACCGTAGCTCCAAAAAGAGCCGTTTCGTCATAAAAGTCGTCATAGCGTGGACCACTCCCATCATTAACAACAATAATACGGGCTTTAGGGAGTTTTATAGTAATATCTTGAACCACCTGAATCAGGCGAATGTCTGGTTCATAAGCTGGAATAATAATATACATAGGCACTTCCTTTCTGTTTCATCCCATGATTCTTCAGTGACCTCCGCTAAAGCCACCTGGTTGCCCACCACCTTGGGGACCACCCCTACCAGGCATTGAGTTTTCAATCTTAGTTTGTTTTTCACCATTGATAGTAATGTCACCACCGGTATAGGTCGCTGAACCGTCAAAGTCAAAGCCAGATTGACCGGTTAAGTTAATCGTTCCACCCGTAACGGTAATATCACCATTTGAATCAATTGGGTCTGTGTCACCTTGACCAACCTCGACATTAAGAGTTCCACCTGTCATCTTGAAGAAAATCTCACTTTGACTGGCATTACTATTAGCAGCATTGATACCGTCATCTGTCGCATAGACATCGATATTTCCGCCATTAATAGTCACAGATTTACCTTCAATACCTTCGGTTGATTTTTCGACTTTGTAAGTACCGCTATCAATAATCAGGTCACCAGAGGCATGAATACCATCGTCACCAGCCTTGATAGTCATGGTATTGTCAGAAAGATACATGGTACCTACTGAGGTGTCTTCATCGTTGTCGACCTTAACGGCATCTTCTTCGGCCTCAATGGTCATGGTTGTTCCTGTGATATTAAGTTCATCATTGACATTGAAGGCATCACCGACTGAAGTAATCTTGTAGGTACCGCTTGTTATATGAAGACTGTCGTTTGCTTTAATACCATTGTTTTTCTTGGCATCAATGTTTAAAGTACCTGACCCATTAATGGTCAAATCTCCCTTAGAGAAAATCACGGCATCCGCATCTTCATCACTATTAGAACTTGAATCAGAGAGGGTGCTAGTGGTTCCATCTTTAAGCGTTAAGTAGACATGCCCGGCTTTTGTAGCGTTGATTGGTGCCTTTGTATTTGTCATGGTAGCACCATCTAGAACAATATGGACATCATCTGAATCCCCAGCATCCACCTTGATTTGCACACCATCAGATTTTCCAGAAATGACGTAAGTCCCAGCTTTGGAGATGGTTACGGTTGAATCTGATACCGTTACGCCATCACCTGAAACATCCACAGATGAACCTGATAACTTAATCTTAGAGGCAGAACTTTCATCATAAGTTGTGTCTGAATCTTTTGAAGTAAAATAGTTGCTGTTGTTATTAGTCGTTTTCTTACTAGTTGTTGCGGTTACAGCACTTGTTTTTGATGTCGTGCTTGACGTCGTCCCCGTTGCTTGACTGTTTGATTGGCTACAAGCTGTCATGACTGTTAGGGCTGTCGCACAGGTTACTAAAGTCGTCCATTTTTTTAGTTTTTTTGATTTCATTTATTTTTCCTCTCGGATTCGTTTTGATGATTACAGTTTACGGAACTTCCCTAAAACATTTCTGAAGGTTAACTAAAACTTTTCTTAAGTTAAGTTTGGTGAAAGTTTGGCTTAGGCCTTCTTTCAGAAAAGTCCCATAGACTAATAGGCGAGCAAGTAAGTGCTATATAAAATAGTATATTTGCCCTCAACTTAATTTTCTACTACAAAAATAAAAGCCAAATCTTAAAGTGAAGGCTTTGTACCTTATCTAATTGAACTCGCCTACAACCCGGGGGAAAAGATAAGCCCTGCTTGGAGATAAACTCCTGCGACTGGTCCCCCCTATTTTCCTGAGAGTTGTTTTACGGCTTTGTATCTTATCTATAAAAGGAGTTTTTTCATGGTTAAACAATTGGAAACACGTTTTAAACGGATTGAAACAAAATATGTGGTCTCAAAGGAAAATCTTGAAGACCTGCTCACTGATCTTAAGGAGTATTTGGTAGAGGATGATTATCCGACATCTACCATTTCAAATATTTACTTTGATACGGATAATTTTGACGTCATCCAAGATGCCTTAGATGGTAATCACCGTCAAGAGAAAATCCGCATGCGTACCTACCTAGCCAATCCCAAAATTGATAGTAAGGTCTTTTTAGAGGTCAAAGCTAAAGATGAGGAGGGAATCGGTCATAAGTTTCGTCTCGTTTCAACACCCCTTGCCATCACTAACTTGATGACAGACGGTAAGAATCATAGCCAAATCACCGATCGTCAGCTGTTACAGGATATTCACCACTTACGTCAGCGTTATGATGAAGGTCTCAAACCTCGTATGTATATCTACTACGACCGTTTTTCAATGAAAGAAAAAGAGACTATCCAAGGCTATGCCTACAATAAAGTTCGTGTTACCCTTGACCAAAATCTAACTTACCGTGATGAAGACGTCAGTCTCTTCAAGGGAAATCATGGGTTTCCCCTTCTTGATGAAGATACGATTATCATGGAAATCAAGGCACCTGGCAAAAAGCCAGAATGGCTTCAAGCTATCTTAGACAAACATGGTTTGGAAGAGCAGAAATTCTCAAAATATAGCTGTGCCTATCATAAGTCTCAAGGTCTAGACTACGGGCCACATCCTGTTCAAGAAAAAGGAGGTGCTGCCTATGTCTAATCTCTTCAATTCTATCTTTAATGATGCAACCGCAACTGCAAGTCCCCTTCAACTCATGCTGGCCTTACTGGTCAGCCTTGTTTTAGGCTTAGCCTTGACCTGGACTTATAAATACCGGACCCTCTACACCAGAGAATTTGTCATTAGTTTGACCCTACTGCCATGCTTGATGACCCTAGTTATCTTCCTTGTCAATGGTAGTTTGGGGACCTCTATCGCCGTGGCGGGGACCTTTAGTCTCATTCGTTTTCGTTCTGCTACCAGCGGTTCCAGAGAGCTAATCGCCGTCTTTATGGCCATGATTATCGGTCTGGCATCTGGCACAGGCTATTTGCTACTGGCCGTCCTCTTCACCACCTTTCTATTAGCTGTTTGGCTCCTTTTGGAAAATCGTCAAAGTCGTACCGACAACCAACGTCGTAGACTCCTGACCATTAACGTCTCCTACCAAGGCTCGATTGATCAAAAAATCACTAAAACCTTGCTCAATTTCACCAGCGAATGTGACTTGATTTCCCTTAACACCACGGGTGGGGGCGAGACCATGCAGCTGGTCTACGAAGTGGACTTGAATCCCCAAGTAGATGACTTCCAATTGACTAACCACCTTATCTCAAGTATTGAAAATTGTGACCTTGCCCTAACCAAAAAAGCTAAAAAGAAAAAGAATTTGTAAGACAAAATCTCCTAGAAACAAGCTCTGATATGAGCTTGTTTTCTTTTTTATCAAAATCAAGCAAACAAAAAAAGCCATCCACTCTCTTGGACGACTCTAATATTACTCAGTAGGTTGTGATTCTTTCCATGCCTCTAATTCAGAGTAACTTTTAATGGGATAATCTGTCTTTTTCCCATCTTTAACCGCATAAACCGTCAAATCTTCACCACCTGCTGGAGCTAACCAATGAAGTGTTGCATTAAGCCACTCCTTCGCACTGACAGACTCCGGACGAGGATAGATACTGTAAGGCACATCTCCATATATTTTATTCCAAAAATCAGGATAATCCGTAAAAAGATTTAATGCTTTTGCATTATCATCATTTCCTTTTTCCCCATCAGACTCAAGATGAGTTATACTATCTGAAACAAACAAATTATAAGATTCTGCGATATTGTTTAAAGAAGCAGATCTAATAACATTAGAATAATACCCATCATTATATGCACTAAGCTTGCTATCAGATTGATTATAGAAAGTTTTCAATTCTTCTGGTAAAGCTTCAACTTTCCCATTTGATAAATCAACTCCAACATACTCATCAATTGTGTAATGAACATCATCCTTAACCAAGGCAATAATGGCTAGGTCCTTCCCTTCATAGGTTAAATAATCAAAGACTTTCCAGATTTTAGCATCTTTTTTATAAGCCTCTGTTGCCTTATAAAGGTCATATTCCTTACGCTTAAAGTTATCATTGAGGTCAAGGGTGACTAAGATATATTCAGAGCCATCAGTCTTTTGAACCGTAACATCTTTTCCCTTATAGGATACAAATCTGAGATCAACGATATAATTTTGAGTAACATGTGCCTTTGAAGGGGCCAGGACAAATTGATTTTTATCTCCAAAAACTACAGGTTTACTATCTTTTAACGAATCTTCAGTTATATCATACGCAACCTTTGAAGAATGCTCCTTTGAGTGATTAGCTTTTGATTGATGAGAGCTAATATAATAAGTCAGGAAGCAAGCCACAGTTAATAAAATCGTACTAATCGCTATCAACTTTCCCTTACCTTTTCGCCTAAGAATAAACTTCCCCATAACTACCTTTACCTCTTTTTTCCTACATACAGATATAATACCCATTATAACACGACTGTGACTCCTTCTTTTGAATATGAGAGGGACAAAATCATTAAATTTCCTCTAGCAAAAAAGCCTAAATCACTTCAGGCTTTTCGTTTTAGTCTCAATCGGTTGAGATAATCCTTAATAATCCGTTACTTCTTTTCGGTCATGGACATTGCTTTGTTTGCCTTGACGGGCTTTAAGTACGGCTTCAACGTCTTCAGGGCTGACCCCTGTTTCAACGAGCATGACTGCTAGGTGATAGAGGACGTCTGCTGTCTCGTTGGCAATTTCTTCTTTATCAGCATTTTTGGCTCCGATCACAACTTCTGTTGCTTCTTCGCCAACCTTTTTAAGAATCTTGTCTAGCCCCTTGTCAAAAAGGTAATTGGTATAAGATCCTTCTTTGGGATTTTTTTTACGATCTAAGGCTTCCTTATAAAGTGTTTCTAACATAGCTACTCCTATCTATCTTGATTGTCATCATATATATCTGTAAAGAAACAGCTGTAGGCTCCTGTATGACAGGCTGCTCCTTCTTGTTCCACAGCGATAAGCAGGGTGTCCTGATCGCAATCTGTCTTGATGCTTTTGACATGTTGGAAATGACCAGATGTGGCTCCCTTATGCCAAAGCTCATTTCTAGAACGGCTCCAGTAATGCATTTGTTTGGTCTCAAGGGTCAACTGATAGGACAGCTCATTCATATAGGCCAACATGAGCACCTGCCCCGTCTTGTAATCTGTCACAATGACTGGTACCAATCCGCCTTGTTTGTCAAAATCAAGTTTAACCTCTGTCATTGTCTCACCTCAATTCCTGCATTTGCCAAGACTTGTTTGGTTTCGCCTATATTCACCTCACCAAAGTGGAAGATAGAGGCTGCCAGAGCACCCGTTGCTGTTGTCTTTTCAAAGACCTCTACAATGTCCTCAATATTTCCTGCACCACCAGAGGCAATGATCGGAACATCGACGACTTCCGCTACACGATTGAGCATTTCCAAATCAAAACCAGACTTAGTGCCGTCCTTGTCCATGCTGGTTAAGAGAATTTCTCCAGCCCCCAAGGCGACGACTTCTTGAGCCCATTGGATGAGGTCTCTACCTGTATCCTTACGGCCTCCCGCCACAAAGACATGCCAGCTCCCATCAGCCATCTTTTTGGCATCAATCGCAGCCACTACACACTGATTCCCAAATTTTTGAGCACAATCAGCGATTAGTTGTGGATTGGCAAGGGCTGAGGAATTGACGGCAACCTTGTCAGCGCCGGCTTTGAGCATCTTGTTCATGTCTTCAACTGAACGGATACCACCACCAACTGTGAAGGGGATATAGACCTGATCGGCAACACGACGCACCATGTCAACCGTTGTTTCACGATTGTCTGAAGTCGCTGTGATATCCAAGAAAACAAGTTCATCACAACCAGCTTCATAATAGGCACGCGCAGAATCAACAGGGTCTCCAACGTCTGTCAAATTCACAAAATTAACTCCCTTGACAACACGACCATCCTTGACATCCAAACAAGGAATAATACGTTTTTTAAGCATCTTAACCTCCGAAAGACTTGAGTTGGTCTAATGTGATATTGCCGTTATAGTAGGCTTTACCGACAATGGTTCCTGACACACCAATCTCTTCTAGGTGATCTAAGTCGGCTACTTCTGCAATCCCACCGGAAGCGATGACTTTGGCGGTTGTGAGTTCAGATACCAAACGTTTGTAGTGATCAAGATTGGGTCCTGTCAGTGTGCCATCTCGATCAACATCAGTATAGACAAAGAGGGTTACGCCCATCTTTTCCATTTCCTTGGCCAAGGTAATATAGTCCACATTGCTGGTTTCCAACCAGCCTTCAGTAGCGACAAACCCTGCCTTGGCATCAATACCTACGACAATTTTATCAGCACCAAATTCCTCTAAAGCTGCTCTAACGAAGTCAGGATTTTTAACGGCCATTGAACCGATAATGATACGGTCGATGCCAACTGCCAAATAATCACGAATCTGCTCCAAGGTACGGATACCACCACCAACTTCGATGCCAAGTCCAGAAACCTTCTTGACCTCTGCAATCAAGTCACGGTTAGTGGCACGACCATCAAGGGCACCATCCAAGTCGACAACGTGAATAAATTGAATGCCCGCATTCTTAAAGGTCTTTGCCTGCTCAATAACATCTGGATTAACAACGGTTTGTTGGTTGAAGTCTCCTTTAAAGAGGCGAACAGCCTGTCCATCCTTAATATCAATTGCTGGTAGAATTTGCATCTCCCCTACCATCCTTTCTAAGTGAAAAACTTTGCTCTCAAGAGCTTTTAGGCTTTGCATAAACCTACAAATTGTTCAATAATACCTAAACCAATATCACCTGATTTTTCGGGATGAAATTGAGCTCCATAAACATTGTCTTTATGAATCATGGCTGGCACCTCGATACTATAATCTGCGGTAACATCAATATATTGGCTAGGAACATCCGTGAAATAACTGTGAACGAAGTAGACAGCTTGGCCGTCTAAACCATCTGTCAAAGGGCTGGCTTGCTTAACAGCCAAATCATTCCACCCCATATGTGGGACAGGTTGCTCCTTGCTGGCTGGAATAGCACGGCAAACACCTGGAATAAAGCCGAGACCATTTGTTTCCTCATGTTCCAGTCCTTTTTCCGTTAAAATTTGCATGCCTAAGCAGATTCCTAAAAGTGGAACTCCCTTTGCTACGGCCTCTTTGATAACAGCTACCAAGCCTCTTCGCTCAAGCTCTGCCATGGCTGTTGGATAAGCACCCACACCAGGTAAAATCAAACCATCTGCAGCTAGGATTTTTTCTTTATCAGCAGACAATTCTGCAGTCACACCAATCTTTTCAAGGGCACGCAGAACATTTGCAGTATTCCCCGCATCGTAATCAATGACGATAATCATAGCATCCCCTTTGTCGAGTTTACACCGTGAATGTCAGGATTGATTGTGATGGCTTCACGCAAGGCACGTCCTGTAGCCTTGAAAAGACTTTCTGACTTGTGGTGATTATTTTTTCCGTGGAGAATCTTGAGGTGGAGATTCATCTGAACATTGAAGGCCAAGGCTTGGAAAAATTCTTCTACCAGTTCTGTGTCAAAATTACCCAATTTGGGATTATCAAAACTAGCATCAAAGACCAAGAAGCTACGTCCAGACAAGTCTAAACTTGCCATTCCGAGGGTTTCATCCATAGGTACAAAAGCCATTCCATAACGGTTGATTCCTGCTTTATCGCCCAAGGCCTCTTTAAGAGCTTGACCAAGGACAATACCGACATCTTCAACGGTGTGGTGACTATCAACCCAAAGGTCGCCATCAGCCTTCACCACCAAAGACATACGGCCGTGACGGGCAAACAAGGTCAACATGTGGTCAAAAAATCCGACACCTGTTTGAATATCTACTGGTTCTTGAGCATCCAAATTGAGGCTTAACTTAATTTTGGTTTCAAAGGTATTACGTTCAATTTCTGCTTGTCTCATAACTTCTTCCTCTACTCTCTCAATTATTGTCGTTTCTGACTTCAATAGCCTTAGCGTGGGCCTGCAAACCTTCCGCGTAAGCCAAGGTTGTGATATCGTGTTGAGCCTTATTGACTGATGCTTTGTCATACTGCGTATATTGGATACGTTTGACAAAATCATGCACACCTAAAGCTGATGAAAATCGGCTGGTTGCTGTCGTTGGAAGAACGTGATTAGCACCAGCATAGTAGTCACCAATTGGTTCACTGGTAAAGTGACCAAGAAAGACGGAACCAGCATTCTCCACTTTTTCTAGATAATCATAGGCCTTGTTCATAGCAATTTCCAAATGTTCTGGCGCAACCAAGTTCATGAGTTCAAACATAGCATCTGTATCATTGGCAATAATAATTCGACCGTTATTTTCGATAGATGGACGAGCAATCGCCTCACGTGGCAAAAGCTTGAGTTGACGTTCAATCTCACTTTCAACTGCATCAGCCAAGGCTTGAGAATCTGTTACCAAAATGGCGCGTGCACGTGTATCGTGCTCTGCTTGAGACAAGAGATCGGCTGCCACATAGGTTGGATTAGCGCTACTATCAGCAATAACACCGATTTCTGATGGTCCTGCAATCATATCAATACCGACAATACCGTAAACTTGCTTCTTAGCAGTCGCCACGAAAATATTTCCGGGACCTGTAATCTTGTCAACCTTTGGAATCGTTTCTGTACCAAAAGCCAAGGCCGCAACCCCTTGAGCCCCACCAACTTGATAAATGCTATCCACACCAGCCAATTTTGCAGCTACCAGGATAGCAGGAACAAAGTGTTCTTGTGGCGGCGTAATCATAATAATCTCTTTAACCCCAGCAATTTTAGCAGGGATGACATTCATAAGAACTGATGATGGATAAGCCGCAGTTCCTCCAGGCACATAAACACCTACACGATTGATGGGACGAATCAATTGACCACGAATAACACCCTCACTTGGTTGATCCTCAAAACCAGCCTCCAACTGATGCTTGTGGTAAGATTCAATGTTTTCTTTGGCATTAACTAGGGCTTGGTAAACCTCTGGATCAATCTCTTTAAAGGCTTGATCAATCAAATCCTGTCCAACCTCAAAATCAGTCAAGTCAACCTTATCAAATTTAGCTGAATAGTCACGAAGGGCCTCGTCTCCTCGTTTTTTGACATCCTCAATAATGGCTTGAACCGTGCTTTCAACGTCTCTATTTTCTTTTGAAAGTTCCAATTGCTCCTGATAAAGAAGCTCAGCAATTTCTTTATTTGTTCCAGTTAATCGTTTCATTCGAACGGTACCTCCTCGTTCCCTACAAGTGATTCAATCTTACGAATGAATGGCAGGACTTCCTTGTTATTTTTCAAAGAAGCCTTATTCACAATCATTCGTGCTGAAATACGGCAAATATCTTCATAAACTTTTAGGCCATTTGCAACAAGGGTATTCCCCGTTTCCACAATATCGACAATGGCATCTGCTAGACCAATGACGGGGGCAATCTCAACGCTCCCTTGAATCGAAATGATCTCGACATCCTCACCCTTTTGATTAAAATAATCCGTCGCAATGGTTGGATACTTGGTCGCAATACGTTTACGCTTATGGTCATCAGGATTATAGTCTTCTGTTGATGCTACGGAGAATTTACAAAGACCAAAATTAAGGTCTAACATCTCTAAATAGCCTGTCGGATGTTCGACCAAAACATCCTTACCGACAATCCCAATATCTGCGACACCGTGTCTAACATAGGTAGTCACGTCTGGAGCTTTGACCAAGAGAAAACGGAAGCGGTTGTCAGGACTCTCGAAAATCAAATTACGTCCCTTATCGGCCATGAAAGACATATCAAAGCCAGCTTTTTCCAGTAATTTAACCGTATCTTTCTCAATACGTCCCTTGGTCAAGGCAATTGTGATTTGATTGCTAGTCATCCAAGTCACCTCCAAATTCCACATCGTCATGTACTGCTTGATAAACTGAGTCGATATCAATGGCCCAGCCAACCGCTGTTAACTCGGTAGCTCCAAAGCGTTCAAATAGTTTATCGTAACGGCCACCTGATACAAAGGCATCTGGTACCTTGTCACCGAAGACCTTAAACATCATGCCCGTGTAGTAAGGCACTGCTGGCAATTGAGCCAAATCAAGCGTCGTCTCTGGGAGACTATCTGATAAACGATTAGTTAAAACTTCCAAACTATCCAAGGCCGTCAAAAAGGCTTCACTGTCTGTTAACTGTCTAGCCTTGGTCAGGACAGCATTTGTCTCACCAAACAAGAAGGGTAACTGCTCCAAGACCTTGTCATATTGACTTGGATTTTCTTTGGTGAACTCCTTAAGACCGGTAATCGATTTATCACGGATATAGGCCGCCAACTCTGCTTCTTTTACAGCTGGAAGGTTTAATTCTTCAAAAATGAGTTGTAGGAGGCGGGCATGTGAAAATTCAAACTTGAAATTTTTGACCCCTGCAGCATCTAGAGCCTCTTTAGCAGAAGCTATTGCTTCTTCCAATGCCTGATGAACTGGAAAACCAATGATTTCCACACCAGCCTGCGTATGCTCATTGGACAAGCCACGCATCTCCTCATTGTAGTTAAAGACTTTTCCAGAGTAAGAAAATTTAATCGGAGTATGAACTTGAGTCGAAGCAATCACACGCCCAATTTGGCTGGTAATATCAGGACGTAAACTAACAAGCTCTCCATTTTTGTCAAAGAAATTATAGTTTCCATTGTCCACAAGATCACTAAAGACTTCGAAATGCTCTAAGGTTGGTGTCTCAATCCGAAGAAAGCCCTTTGTCATCAACAAGTCACAGATACGGTGTTCAATCCGATACATGGTACGGGCACGTTTGAAAAGTTTATCGTGCATTCCTAAGGCTAATGCCGTTTTTTTCATGCTTGTAACTCCTGTATTGTCATTAGTACGCGCTCCATCTCATCCTGAGTTCCAATAGAGATGCGTAGTCTGTCTGAAATACGCTCCACTTTTGGAAAATAACGGACATAGATTTTCTTACTTTGAAGGTAGTCAAACAATTGACCTGCAGTCACTCCGTGTGGTTTAACCAAAACAAAATTGGTTTTCGAAGGAAGAACATCAAAGCCAATAGCCTTCAATTCTTGACTAAACCAGTCGCGTGTAGCCATAATCTTAGCGCAGGTATCCTCATAATAATCCCAAGACTTAACGGCTGCAGTCGCCAAAACTTCTGCGATGCTATCCACATTATAGGGATTGACTGAATTTTTGACGGCATTGATTACAGCCATTAGTTTAGGACTTCCGATGCCATAGCCGACACGCAGACCAGCAAGGGAGGCATCCTTAGAAAAGGTCCTAGTGATAAACACATTGTCATACTTTTCTAGGAGTGGTAAGGCCGTCTCCCCACCAAAGTTAATATAGGCTTCGTCAATAATCACAACAACCGACTGGTTAGCCTTTACAATCTCCTCAATTTGATCGAGCGGTTTATAAATACCTGTTGGCGCATTAGGATTGGTAATAACAATCCCACCATTTTCAACCAGATAATCTTGAGTATCAACGTCAAATGAAGAACTCAAGGGCACTTCTCTAAAAGGGATGTGGTACAAATCTGCCCAAACCTTGTAGAAACCATAGGTCAAATCTGGAAACAAAACTTCTTCCTCGCTATTAAAGAAAGCTAGGAAAGCCATTGACAGGATATCGTCTGAGCCATTTCCGATAATCACTTTATCGGCAGGCACACCCAACTGTTCAGACAAAGCCTGACGTAAAGCTGCTTGATCCAAAGTCGAATACTTGCGTAACTGATAGACATCAAAGGATGCTAAAGCTTGATGGACTGCTGGACTTGGTCCATAGGCATTTTCATTAGTATTCAACTTAATGATATTTTTCTCAGCAGGCTGACTACCCGCTACATAGGGTTCAATCTTTCGTAATCCTTTGATTTCCATAGTTTATCCTTTCTGTTCAACTCCGACCAATTGTACTACTAGCTACAAATGCTAAAAGCAAGGGTAACAAAAAACGCCCTCACAAAAACAACTTTTGCAAGGACGTTGGCACGTGGTTCCACCTTAATTCGAACAGGGGTCGCCCCCTCTTCCTCATGAAGTCACAAAATCTCTCTTGTAACTCCTAGTCTCTAACGGAACCACCCGTCGTACACTACTGTCATCCAGAGTTCGCATACGCTCTCAAGAATGTGTCGTCTTTGATCTCATGCGTTCTCAGCTTCCCGCATTCTCTGTGAAACGATCTGACTTTTTCTATCAACGATTTAGATTTTAGTTCATTTTACCTAAAAATTCAGAACAAAGCAAGTCTTTTTTGTATATTTTTATAAAAACTTGAATTCCTTGTATATTTAATAGCCAAAACAAACTGCTGTGAAATTGAGTTCAAATAAATAAAAAGTTGATGCGGTATCTTTTTACAAACCAAGTGGATCCCTAAAGAGACTTCTGACTGTGATAGCTTAACTGGAAACCACTATTTTTTCAAGTACTTTCATCACTACAGAAGATCTCGTTCTATCTAAATTCCTATCACAAAAAATCTTGCTCAGTTATTTTTTATGACAATTTCTTTGGACTATTTCCCAAATTGAAATCATTTCTTCATATTATAATTTGTATATTTATCCTAAATAATTTTTCAAAGCAAGACAAAAAGCCTGAAGCACAGCTCCAAGCTCTCATTGTTAAGCCAGTCTTTTAGGTCTGATAAATCCCGTTAGGAGACTCAAACAAAGTAGTCCAGCTGCCACATACCAATAGGGCATATCCACGCTAGTCGTACGGCCTGAGACTTCAACAATACCTTTAACTAAACAAGCACTAGCGACAACAGCAATGGCTGAATTAAAGAGAAGTTTTGAGGCACGATTCTTCACCCAAGACATTCCCAGTCCAGTAAGTAGATAAATAAATGCTCCAGCCAATGGTGCAAAGAACATCATGCGCATAAACATGGATGATTCACCATAAGAAAAGCGCTCATAAACAAAGGTAAAGACTAGACTAAAAATGGTTAGTCCGATGTAGGTGAAAAAGTGTTTGCTGGCTGATTTTTTAGTAACCGATGTAAACAATATCGCTCACCGCCCTTTCTGAAATTTTGTTTCCGTTTGTGGTTGGCTTATTAATGACCTGACCATTGAAGTACATGGTAGATGAGCCACCACCGTCAAGGTTGTAGGCTGTCGTCACGCCATAAGATTTCATCAACTCTGCCATTTCATAAAGAGTCAATCCTGACGACTCACTGGTACGACCATCAGAGACAATGACAATATAGTGCACACTGCCGTCACTTTCTTCGATAACTCCGATGGCTGTACGTGGATTGTCAGCCATGGCTTGACCAACCTCTTCATTTTCTGATACAGCTACCTTACCATTTTCAACCAAGGTTGGACCAAAGGCAAAGGTATTCACCACACCTGAATCAACCAATTTTTGAACCGTTGTATCGCTTTCCTTAAAGGTCTTGAAGCTACCATCTGAGTAAACGGCAAGGTCCTCGTAATCACTGTTTCGATCAGTATCACGATAGACTTGACCATTTTTAATCACATAACCCGACTGATTAGCGCCATAATAGTCACCATTGATGGCAAAGATTGCATTGTTTTGCTGGGCAATACTTGAAGTAGTGTCAGTGATGTTGGTCCCATAGGTATTTTGTGCCAAAGCCGTTTTAAGGTAATCTGCACTCGAAAGCTGGATATCTGCCACATAGTAAGTGGTATCACTGGTTTTACCTGTTGTGATTTTGATATCCATATTGTCATCTTTATAAGTCGTATCCGTCTTAGTCACCTTACCAGTGCTAGTAGATGCCGTCGACGACGCTGTGGTTGAACTAGTCGTATTGGCCGAAACCGTTGAGACCGCTGAGGGAATGACAAAGACCTTTAAGAGAGAGTAAACATTTGCCCCCATCAGAAAAAGGGTAAAGAGTAAGGCATAGGCATGCCTTTTGAGAAATTTCATAGAAGACCTCCAATTTTGAAAGATAAGATAGAAACCATAAGTTCCTTTTGCTTGACATTAGCATAACAAGCAAAGCTTAAAATCTTCTATAATTCCCACAACAACGCCTTTTCTTTAAGTTTTCCTTAAGAAAAAGACAGCTTCAGTTGAAGCCATCTTCGCTATATAATCATATCTTCAGTAATATCAAATTCTCTCAAGAGCCCCTGAATCTTATCAAAGTTCAGACGGAAATGCTCTAATTTATGACCATCAGAGCCGATAGAATACTTGCAACATCCCAAATCCTTAACAAGCCCCAAGGCATAACGATAAAGATCTTCGTGATGATAGAGATACATACTCTTTGCATTCAGCTCAAAAGCCAAATCATTAGCCATCATTTTCTGGAAAATACGTTTAAGCTGCTCCTCATAGGCTTTTAGTTCATCAACAGTCACCTCAAACAGGCGGAAACCATAGTCAAAGTGAGCCAGAACATCTGCGTCTACACGACCAATAGCGTACTCCAACTTGTCCAGATACTCTTGAATAATGCTTGCCTTGTCCATATCAGCTACCTCATCATCAAGATAATCATTGACCCCATTATGGTGAACAGAAAGCAGTTTGAGATCATAGTCCTTACCATCCAAAAAGTCTAAAATATCGCTTTCTCTAGGCTGGTAATAACCAATCTCGATGCCACGTTTAATACGATTGCCATACTTGAGGTTAAGACTTTCGATTTCGTGACTATAAGCCTCGTACTCGGGCACATCGTCCTGTTTGGTATAAGGATTAGAGAGATCATAATGCTCAGTCGTTACAATCTCCCCATCAAAATGTGTCAAATAGTCAGTAAAGTTCGCATCCGAATCATAGGAATGATGGGTATGCAAATGGTTATCACGAATAGACATAACTACTCCTTATTTTTCAAATACATTGTAAGCTGCTTATGGGCCAACCAGGTCAAACTCACCACCAACCCCTCATAAATAATAAAGAAAATCACAAAACATTGAAGGAAATACTCTTCTGGTAAAACGTTGATAATCGGATCCAAGATTGGATTAAAGAGCCAACTGCTATCTCCAGGAAAGAGGGCTTCATGAAAGAGCGTAAAAAACTCATCAAATCCGAGAAAAACTCCCACAACCCCAATAAGGATTGGTAAAACAGCTAAACTCATATAAAGCCTACGATAAAGACCAAAGGTGCCCTTCTTCACATTTCGCCAAAGAAAGGTCACAGCTGGATAAGCCAGTAGAATAACAAGCCCCTGTACCAAATGAAAGAGCCACTTCACATCATGAAAATGCTTTAGCCCACTCTCCGACGATGGAAAATCAGCCATAGTCAGATGACCAACCCAAGGAAAGGTCAAGTACTGCATGAGGACATTGAAATTATGCCAAAGCTCCGTCTTTCCGATAATGACATAGTCCATAAGATGCATCCAGTCAATATCAAAATAATAGAATCCCCATGCCAGATAAATTGTCACCAGAATAGACAAGGCCAAGAGCCAAATCGGAGTCAGAACAGCATTAATCCTAGTTCGCATCAAAATCCCACTCCGCTAGACTAGAAAGTACATGGTCGGGTTTTACTGGTAAATTCGCAACCTCTTCCGCCTTGGTAAATCCAGTTGTCACAAGAAGTGTTGGAAAGTCATTTTTAATACCAGCTGTAATATCAGTCAAGTAATTGTCACCAACCACGATAGTTTGGCTACGTTCTGTCCCAAGGATTTCAAGAGCCTTGTTCATGATAATAGCTTTAGGCTTACCAATAATGATTGGTTTCACACGGGTAGCCGCCTCAATAAGGGCCAAGAGGGAACCAGCACCTGGAAGAAGACCACGTTCAGTTGGGATATTCAAATCTGGGTTAGTTCCAATAAATATGGCCCCTTTGTGGATGGCAAGCGTTGCTTTAACCAACATTTCATAAGTGACTTCACGGTCCAAGCCCACCACAACATAGGCAGGATTTTCCTCATCTACCGTATATCCCGCTTCCGCAATTGCAGATTTAAGCCCAGTCTCACCGATAACATAAACCGTCTTGCCACGATTCATATCGTTCATGTAGTCAACTGTCGCCAAAGTAGCTGTATAGATGGTCTCAAGGGGCGTTTCCAACTCACACTGATTACGCAAAAGCTCTTGCACCATCTCTGGTGTACGCATACTGTTATTAGTCACAAAAAGATAGGGAATCTGACGCTTCTGCAACTCCTTAACGAAGGCTTCTCCCTCAGGAATACGATCCTTCCCCTTGTAGATAGTTCCATCTAAATCAATCAAATAACCTTTATATGTCATCTTACTCGTCTCCTATTTCTTTCCATTGGATAATGGCCTGAGCATGAATATTGCCATCAACACAAATCTGATGTTGACTGCTCAAACTTTCTTGGTCAAACTCATAGCCTGAATAAATCTCTGACCCATGATGAATTTCCTTAACATACTTGAGGTCAATATGGGCTGGTGTGTACTTGGTCAAAAAGTCCAAATCGAAAACATCCAACATCCACTCCAAGTACTTGCTATTATTAACGTGGCCATTCATGTCTAGGTCAAAATAACGCACACGATATAAAGTCTCAATTGGATTTTCCAAAGCCTTATAGCGAGGCCCTCTAAGCAACTTTTTAGTCTTATCAGCCCCATAAGGTGCTACCACCTCATCTGGCACTTCTGCTACCTTACGCGTTTCATAATCCATGAGAGCAAAAGTAGTCTTAAAGAGCATAATTTGCTGACCAGTTTCATCTGTGATGTAAAAATTACGGTAACAGAAAATCTTATTATAGGAAATAGCTTCCGTTGTAATCGTCACCTTTTCATTGTAGCGAGGCAGACGGTCAATCTCAATCGCATAGTCTGTCACAATCCAAACCAGACCGTACTTATCAAAAACTTCCTTATCCGTATTTCCCAGAGACTCTGACTGCATACCAGATACTTGCAATGAAAACGCCAATAAGTGCGGTAATTTTACCTGATGCGTGATATCCGTCTCATAAAACGGAATTTGATAAGGAATACTAAATTTTAATCCCATCTAATCCTCCAAGATAAATTGTTCAGCGACACTATCACCCAAAAAGAGTCCTCGTTTAGTCATACGAACCACCTCTGGATCCTTGACCAAGAGCCCATCTTCCTGTAGTTTTTTTACAATGTCTCCATAAGTATCCGCGAATGACAAGCCAAACTTCTCTTCAAAACGTTTAATAGACACACCCGACTTTTTACGCAAACCAAGGAAGAACTCCTCTTCCATCATCTCCGCCTTAGTCAGATGTTCTTCGTGAAGTCTAGCATGGCCATCCTCAGCTATAGCCTTTAGGTAATGCTGGATAGGGCCTCTATTGCGATAACGAACACCATTGACATAACCAGAGGCTCCAGCACCCACACCATAATACTCATCATTATTCCAATACATGAGATTGTGACGACTCTCCATCCCAGGTTTGGTAAAGTTTGAAATCTCGTAGTGCTCAAAACCATTGTTTTCCAACTCTTGGATAATATAGTCAAACATCTCTGCTTCCAAGTCCTCCGTTGGGAGATTGAGCTTACCTCGACGCATCTTATTCATAAAGACCGTGTGATGTTCCAATATCAAACTATAGAGACTTAGGTGTGGAATATCCAGTTCCAGTGCCTTTCTCACATTTTCCTTGACCTGATCCATGGTTTGACCAGGTAGTGCATAAATGAGGTCAATAGAAATATTATGAAAACCAGCAGCCTTTAAGCTATCAATACTTTCGTAAATCTGTGCCTGATTGTGACTGCGACCAATTTGACGCAAGTGCTTGTCATCAAAGGTCTGAACCCCTAAAGATACGCGATTAACAGCTGATTTTTTGAGCACCTCAATCTTATCAACCGTCAAATCCCCAGGATTGGCCTCAATGGTAAACTCCTCCAACTTAGACAAATCCAAGTTTTTCTGAAGATTGCTTAAAAGGTAGTCCAATTGCTCCGCAGAAATAGCTGTCGGTGTCCCACCACCAATATAAAGGGTGCGAAGCTCCTTGATATCTAAAAGCTCCCACTCACGAATCAAAGCCCGTAGGTAGTCATCAACGGGCTGATTTTTAATAAAGACCTTGGAAAAGTCACAATAATAACAAATTTGTGTGCAAAATGGAATGTGCACATAGGCTGACGTTGGTTTTGTTTGCATGTAACTATTCTACCATTTTTTAAGCAGAAATGAGACCTCGAATGATAAGAGTTTGAGCCAAAAAAGAAGCCATCTCTTCAGATAGCTTCTATACTTTATTTTGTTAATGAGAATGGGAAAGCATTATAGTTGCTATAATCAAAGGTTGGTCCCAAGTCAGAGATAAATTGAACTGGCGTGTAAGTTCCATTTTCAAGAATAAAGCCAGGCTTAGCTTGGAAACCAGCTCCCCCTATTCCTGTAATCCCAGGAAGCAAGGTAGAAAAATCGCCACCCTCCCAAACGTAGAGATTACCAGAAATTTGAACAGCTGTTGCAGTTGTAGAGCTTTGACGATAGGGTTCGTAATCGACATTGAAATTTGCCTTTGAAGTGATGTTGCCATCAGCATCAACTGTAAAACTAATGTCTGTTGCTTGAGGACTCGTACCAGTCCAAGTTCCTACCAAAGCTGCTGGGACAGGAGCATCACTTTGGGTATCAGCTGTTGCTTGACTAGACTTGTTTGACTCAGAAGCAGCACTACTATTTGTCCCTGCTTGAGCATCATTTCCAGCTGAGGCTTGATTTTTTGAAGAGCTAGCTTCAGGAGCACTCGCTTCTTCTTGACCTTGAGAATCCTTTGAAGCTGAAGCTTCTGTCTTAGCCTTTTTAGCAGACTTCTTCTCAGATGTTTTTGTATTAGGAGATGACTTCGCTACTTTAGAAGTTGACGTTGTAGATGATGCTGCAGTGTCTTTTTCTGACTTAGAGCCACATCCGACAAGTGCTCCAGAAACAGCTACAGACAACAAAACAAGGGAACAAACACGAATAACTTTTCTTTTCATTTTCATAAACCTCTTTTCTATATGTCTATTATATCTATTTTGTTACAAAATTCAAGTATTTTATGTAATTTTTGTAACAATTATGTAATTAATTGTATCACTGTCATAAGTTAATGTCGTATTTACAAGTAAAAAAAGCCCATCACTCCTAGAGGAATGTTAGACTCTTGACTATTATTTAAGTACTTCTTATCTTATCTGATAGAGATATTGTGATTAGCGAGTGTCTTCTCTTTCAAGATAACCTTTATAAGAGAGAAGGTTAAAGCTATCCTCTAAGAGAATAATGCGCTTACCACCATCTACAAGGACATAATAGTATGACTTGCTCGCATCGTGGTAGATGTCATTAACACTCTTAGCCTGAAAACCATGTGACTTAAGAGACTTCTGTATTTTAGCAAACTCTTTTTGCACCTTATCATTATCTACACTGCCTGATTGATCCACCAGATATTCTTTTAAAGGCTTAGCAATTAAGATATCTTTACCATCAGAATCTGTAGTAACAACCCCATTTTCAGAGATAGTCCCTTCTCCTTCTGAATCATCATCGGAATCAAATTTTTTCCATTGCCCAACAAAAACTTTTGGAACCGCTGCCTTATGAAAAAGACATGTCTTTTTTAAATCTTTGGTACTTCTTGATCCGTAGTAGAGGTCTGATAAGAATAAATCTAGAACTAAGTTTGTCCCATCTTTCTGAATCAGATTATAGTATCCAAACACTTTCGTCTTTACCAGGATGATCTCTTTTGTCTGTAATTGGTATTTCTTGTCAAAATCAGCAATCGTTTTTAGTTTTGAATCACTGACGTCCTCTAAGCTTGTTTCAAACTTCTGTCTTACTTTCTGTCCAATAGAGATTTCTTTGATTTCTTCTTCCCTATGGCCTGCAACAAGTTTTGACTTTTTCCCACTTAACTCATAAACCAAACCAGCATTATTACCATTTACCCACAAGCCACCCAAGTTTGTTCCTTTAGAAGAAAACAAAAAGAGGACAAGACTTGTTGCTACAACAAGAAATAAAGCAATCCCAAGACCAATAAAAGTCTTCTTGCCAAACTTTTTCTTCTTAACAAAGACCATTTGCTGTGAATAAGCTGGGTTGACCATTTGACCAGTCATTTGATTTGGTAAAGGCATGACTTCTTCAGTCACAGACTTTCCATTGTTGGAAAAAGTGGCTTGTTTTCCTTCCATAACAAATTCACCATTTAGAAGGGCCTGCTGACACTCCTGAATAGTGGGCTTACGATTATTAATCGCTTCAAAATATTCAATCCATTCTTTTCTATTCATCATCTCTCCTAACAGTTCTTAACAGAAAAATCTATCACTAATTTGGAAGTGATAGATTTTCCAATTATTTAAGCACTTCTTGTGTCTTAGCGTAGTTAGCTTCGACAGCGTCTTTTTCAGCTTTCCACCAGTCTTGGTGATCTGTGTACCACTTGATTGTTTCTTCCAAACCTGCTTCAAAGTTTGTGAATTGTGGTTCCCAACCAAGTTCTTCACGCAATTTTGTTGAATCAATAGCGTAACGCAAATCGTGACCAGCACGGTCTGTCACACGGTCGTAAGCGTCTTTGGGTTGACCCATTTTTTCAAGGATAAGCTCAAGCACTTCCTTGTTGTTCTTTTCACCATCAGCACCAATCAAGTAAGTTTCACCGATACGGCCCTTAGTAAGGATAGCCCAAACACCAGTTGAGTGGTCGTTAGTGTGAATCCAGTCACGGACGTTTTTACCTTCACCATAAAGTTTTGGTTTAATCCCTGACAAGATGTTGGTGATTTGACGTGGAATGAATTTTTCGATGTGTTGGTATGGTCCATAGTTGTTTGAGCAGTTTGAAATAGTTGCCTTAACACCAAATGAACGCACCCATGCTTTAACGATAAGGTCTGAAGCAGCCTTAGTTGATGAGTATGGTGATGATGGGTTGTATTTTGTTTCTGCTGTGAATTTTTCACCAGGACCTTCACCGTGTCCAGGAAGATCTTCGCGCAATGGAAGGTCACCATACACTTCGTCTGTTGATACGTGGTGGAAACGAATATCGTATTTACGAGCAGCTTCCAAGAGTGTGTAAGTACCAATGAAGTTTGTGTGGATAAATGGTGATGGGTCGTTCAATGAATTATCGTTGTGGCTTTCAGCCGCATAGTGAACGATAGCATCAGCCTTAGCAGCCAATTTATCAACCAATTCAGCATCAGCAATATCACCAACAACCAATTCAACACGGTCACCAAGGATTTCTTCAATGTTGGCACGGTTACCAGCGTAAGTGAGTTTGTCAAGGACAGTCACATGTACGTCTGGATGATTGTTGTAGACATAGTGTACGAAGTTTGAACCGATGAAACCTGCGCCACCAGTTACGATGATGTTTTTGTATTCAGTCATTTTATCTCCAAAAAATATTGTTTTTTTCTTAATCGTTCCTTAAATCAATCTTTTTTAGCTTTCCTTAGGTGAGCACGGACGTCAGCGAACTTCGAAGAAGTTCCATGACTAAGTTTTGAGCCTATTGTCTCAAAACCTCCGAGCACCTGAAACACAATGGTTCAGGTGCTTTTCTCACGGCGGAAAGCTATTCATATAGCTCGCTTCGCTCGTTTATAACAAAGCTAAAAACTATATAATGATTTTCTTAATTGTTTTAAGAGCTATATTCTTACAAATCTTCTGCTCTTAGTGGTTTAACGTCTTTGAGCAATGGGTGATTTTTATCTGCTTCTGAGACTTCTGCTTCTTCCAAGTTTTCCCACTTGATATCAAGGCTTGGGTCAGCATAGTTGACAAAGGCGTATTTAGGTTTCAGCTCAAGTGCCCAGTAGTCGTTCACAAGATAGCTGTATGCGACCTTATCAGACAAAACTTGGAAACCATTGGCAACACCACGAGGAACAAAGATTCCTTTTGAGGCATCAATGACTGTTTGGTAAGTATTCCCAAACGTTTCGCCTTCACGAAGGTCAACCCATGTTCCAAGAACCTTTCCTTCACCTGCTACTGAGATGTATTTATCCCAAGGCTCAGCGTGCAAACCACGTAAAACATTTTTACGTGAGAAAGAAACGTTGTTTTGCAATTTTCCTTCTGCAAAGAATGATTCTGGAAAACCAAGCGGCAACATTTTTTCCTTTTGGAAGTTTTCCTTGAACCATCCACGGTTATCTCCATGTACTGGAATATCAAATTCAAGTAAACCTGGGATGGCTTCAATCTTACGTGCAGCTAATTCTTTACCAAAAAATTGTTCAGTCATTATGCTTCTCCAATCAAACGGAGCAAATATTGCCCGTATTCATTCTTCTTAAGTGGTTGTGCCAATTCGAGGACCTGCTCTTTAGTAATGTAGCCCATGCGATAGGCAATTTCCTCGAGGTTAGCCACTTGAACATTTTGCAAACGTTGAACTGTTTCAATGTACTGAGCAGCTTGCAAGAGACTTTCGTGAGTGCCTGTATCCAACCAAGCAAAGCCACGTCCCATAAGTTCAACAGAAAGGTCACCACGTTCTAAGTAAGCCTTGTTAACATCCGTGATTTCAAGTTCGCCACGAGGGCTTGGCTTGATGTTTTTGGCAATTTCCACAACATCATTGTCATAGAAATAAAGACCAGTTACAGCAAAGTTTGATTTTGGATGCTCAGGTTTTTCCTCAATTGAGATGGCATTCATATTGTCGTCAAACTCAACAACTCCAAAACGTTCTGGGTCCTTAACTTGATAACCAAAGACTGTGGCACCTTTTTCCTTAGCTTCAGCACGTTGAAGCATGGCAGAAAGACCATTGCCATGGAAAATGTTGTCCCCGAGGACAAGGGCAACACTATCGTCACCAATGAAGTCTTCACCAATGATAAAGGCTTGAGCCAATCCATCTGGACTTGGTTGTACTGCATAAGAAAGTGAAATTCCGAACTCAGAACCATCACCAAGGAGCTCTTCAAAACGTGGAAGGTCCTGTGGCGTTGAGATGATGAGGATTTCCTTAATACCAGCCAACATAAGCGTTGAGAGTGGATAGTAAATCATTGGTTTATCGTAAATCGGCATCAGTTGTTTTGATGCAGCACGTGTCAATGGATACAAACGTGTCCCTGAACCGCCTGCAAGAATAATACCTTTCATAAGAAGGCTCCTTTTTTCTCTAATATATTACCTATATTTTAGCATTTTTCAGCCCTCTTGTCACGGTAAACCTTATGTTCTTAAGCTTTCATTAAGAAAATCACAAGTGTCCATTTTCTTAATCCAATCAAAAAAGGATTTCGATTGAAACCCTTTTCGATTGAAGATAATATCTTGCAATATTCCCTTTGGGAAGTGTGCTTATCATCCTCTTAGTGTCTTTGTGCACTCATCCAGTCAAAGATACTGTTATAAGTTTGTCCATTGACACTGGCACGAGAGCCACCTCCATTGGTTGGATCAGTGGCTACCATACCACTATATCCGTCCCAATTTTTCGTATTTTCAGGATGCTGAACGCCAATCACTTGGTCATGGAAGAAATAAATCCAAGCCCAATGTCCATCATACTCTGTCCCAGGAAGATCAGTCCCAGTAGCTGTTTCAAAGTATGAGAACCACTTGTTAGTAGCTCCAGAGGTAATCAAGCTCTTATATAAAGGCAATACACTATTTTCTGGTTGTACTGTTGTATCTGCTTTCGTGTGAATCAACCACATAGGCTGACTCTTAAGTTTATCAATTCCAGATTGGTCAACAGTTAGTGGCGCTGCAATTGGAATCAGAGCTGCAAAATAATCTGGATAAGTTGCTCCCATGGTCAAGACCATACCACCACCATTTGAAACTCCCGCAAGATAGATTCGTCCCTTATCTACCTCAGGGTGATTAGCTAGGTAGGTATCAATGGTCTCTTTGAGTTGTGCTGCATTATCTGACCCCCAAGGTGTCTGTGTTTGAACAGCCAGAACATTAACCCCACGCGCCTGATCACCAGTTGTTAAGAAATGGCCTTGAATCTCAGGCTGGGTAAGCGCATAGACGTCATTTGAAAGAAGCGGAATATTCATATCTGTCCCTCTTTCACCAATGCCATGTAACCAGACTATCAATGGTTTGGTGCTATTCCCCGTACCAGTCTGGGCACTATAAGCCGCATACTGCATGTTACCTACCTGTCCTCGCTCGTCGAAAACCTCCGTCGTTGGCATCAAACGATTGTTGATGGCATCTTGCTCAGATGAAACCATCTGTGACTGACTACTACCCCCTGCCACTACTGACAAGTCTTTCATTGATACCATATAACTTTCCAGCCATTGATTGGTCCAAGTAGAAAGGTTAAAATACATAGGTTCAGCATTCCCACCCATGTTGTAGCGATTATAAGATGGTAGGCTCAATTCAAGCGTCACGTACTTGCTATTGTCATAATAGACCACATGCCCCTGATCATCAGACACATAAGAGTTCGTTACCTGACGACTGACCCCTGCTGTTGTAACCTGAGTTGAGCTGTGGACAACCTCTGGTGTGACCTTCTGATTAAATTCAAAAATGACTTTGGTTACAGCTGGTCCAAACTCATAACTTTCTAGAACAATACTTGTCTTTGTCACAGCCAAGTCTTCTGCTGCCCCTGCTTTGACAGATAGGCCTAAACTTATGGCTAGCAAAGTAACAATGACTGTCACATATACTTTAACTTTTTGGAACATAGTCCCTCCCCTTTTTTATTAGTATTCACCTACAATCGATGAACAGTTACTATTTTATCATCTTCTAATTAAATAAGAAATAGATATGAGGAACTCTAATAAAAAAAGAATCAGCTAGCATCCCTCAATAAGGAGAAATAGCTAACTGATTCATAAATTTCAATATATTGGAGGGCTTTAATACTATTAGTCTTTTTTCTTAACGTACTGAGCCACTGGATAGTCTGCACTGTCCAAACTACCAGGTCGGTTCATGGCCAAATCAACCAGATTTTTTCCAATCAGTGGCCCCGTCGTGAGCCCTGAAGATCCTAAACCAGAAGCAACAAAGACACTCTCAAGTTCTGGAACTTCTCCAAAGAAAGGAGAGAAATCACTCGTGTAGGCTCTCGTTCCCACACGTTCTGAGAAGGACTTAGCCGTACTTAAGTCAGGGAAATAGGTCTTAGCCTCTTCCTCCAGACTTGCAAGTACAGTCTCATCAACTGTCAAATCAAAGCCTTGGTCATTTTCGTGGCTGGCTCCTACCGAAATCTTTCCACCAGCAAAGGGGATGACATCTAGTTCGCCCTCTGGCATCAAAACAGGCAACTTACCAGTATCTAACCCCTCAAAGAAATAGTCACGTAATTGACCTTTTTGGGGGCGAACATCTACTTCAAAACCAAGGGGTTCAAGCGTTTGACCTAGCCAGGCACCACAAGCGAGAATGACCTTATCAAAAGTTTGAGCATTAATCTCGTAAGTGCCATTGTCAAGAGGAGAGAGTGTAACTGGTCCTTCCACCTTTACAAAACCAGAGGCCTCAATCAAGGTAGCTATCAACTCTGCCCCTTCCACTCTGGCTCCTCCAGAAGCATAGAGATAATGGTCAAATCCAGTGAATTCAGGGAGATCCTCAGCATTTTTTATAGAGAGTTCACCAATAATGGGTGATTCTTCTAGTCTCGTTTCTGCATGCTGGTACAAAGCGTCCAATTTACTATCGTCTTTCTTGAGAAGGGCTACACCAGACTGATCATAGAAGCTCGTGTCATAACCATCTTTTTCAAGATCTGAAACTAAATCTTGGTAAAAATCGGCTCCCAAACGGGCCATGCGATACCAGGCCTTATTACGACGCTTGGAAAACCAGGGGCTGATAATCCCTGCTGCTGCCTTGGTTGCTTGTCCAAGACCATGATCAAATACTGTAACTTCTACGCCTTTTTCTTTTGATAAGTAGTAGGCAGCCGTTGAACCGACGATACCTGCACCAACGATTGCAATTTTCATTTTTTACTCCATCTATTTGAAAAGAGCTGAGTCCTATATCAATAGGCACAGCTTTTTATTATTCTTTTACCCCAAGGCCACGTCCATGACCATCATGACGACAAAGCCAACCATAAGGCCCAAGGTTGCTACGTCAGTATTACCATTGGTTTGTGATTCAGGAATCAATTCCTCCGTTACCACAAAAATCATGGCACCAGCCGCAAAGGCCAAAGCATAAGGAATGATTGCCATCATCAACATGACAAGGGCAGCTCCCATAACAGCCCCTATAGGCTCCACGATGGCTGACATAGATCCCCAATAAAAGGCCTTGATACGAGATTTTCCATCTGCTCGAATAGGAACTGAGAGGGCTGCACCTTCGGGGACATTCTGCAAACCAATACCTATAGCTAGACCAATGGCTCCCATAAGACCCGCGAATGTCATATTGCCACCAGCCAAGGCTCCGAAAGTCACACCGACTGCTAATCCCTCTGGAAAATTATGAATGGTGATAGCCAAAAAGAGCAGGGCTGTCTTGGACAACTTTTTCTTACGAGGTTGAATACCTTCTGCTTTAGAGATGTCATTCCCCAAATGCAAATGGGGAACAACGGCATCAATCAAACGAAGGGCAACACCTCCAAGCAAGAAACCAGCTGCCGCAGGGAACCATGACCACTTCCCATAGCCATTTTGAGTCGCATAAGTTAAAGAGGGGTCCAAAAGCGACCAAAAAGAGGCCGCAATCATGACACCAGCTGCAAAGCCCATCATGATATCTAGCAATTTACGGCTAATATTCTTGAAGAAGAAAACAATGGCCGATCCGACAATGGTACAGCCCCAAGTAAAAAGACCAGCAAGCAAGGCCAAAAAGACCACATTTTGATGTAAAAGCCAAGTCACAGACACATCCTCCTACAAATGGTCAAAAGGATTGGTTGAGGACTGACTTTCAAGTATCGTCACATTCCAATCATGCTCAAGTTTCCAAGCTTCAAGTTTCTCAGCAATCTTTGAGATAAAAAGGGCTTCGATATGGTGCCCAGGATCAATTGCCAAGAGACCATTAGTAATCATTTCCTGTCCTGTATGGTAGTAAACATCACCAGTGATGAAGACTTGTGCGCCCTTTTTCAAAGCATCCTGGTAAAATCCTTGACCACTACCCCCACAAATAGCCACACGGCTAACTAGAGGATTGTCATGATTATAACGAACCAAGCGAACACTATCTAAGCCAAAAACAGACTTGACTTTAAGAGCAAGTTCTTCAATAGTCTGAGGCACGATATCACCTACTCGACCGATTCCATGATTTTCAGAAATCTGCGTTAAATAAGTGGTGTCTTTAATATCAAGTAAGTCACAGAACCAATCATTAAGCCCATTATTAACGACATCAATATTAGTATGACTCACATAGACTGCAATATCATGCTTAACCAGGTCAAGTAAAATATCTCGGTCAGGCGAAGACACCAAATCCTTAACTGGACGAAAAATTGGAGCATGTTTAGCAATAATGAGGTCCACACCTTTTTCAATGGCTTCGGCTACCGTATTTTCACGAACATCCAAAGTAACCATGACCTTCTGAATCTCTTTGTCCAGACTACCAATCTGCAAGCCAACCACATCACCTTCCATAGAAAGCTCCGGTGGACAAAATTCTTCATAAGTCTTAATAAGTTCACTAGCTAACATGATTCAAAACCTCCTTAATGGTTTGAATTTTATCTTCAATAGCTGTACGATCAGCCTGATTGGCCAGTGGAATGGATCCTAAAGCAATCTCTAATTTATTGATTTCGCGTTGCCATTTGAGCTGGAAAACCTGAGATTGGTCTTTCATGAGATGAGGACCAAAACGCACTTCCTTGTCCGAAAGGCTCATGTGTCCAGCTTCTGCCACCATGATTTCGTAGTATTTGCCATTTTCAGTCATGATAGACTCTGCAATAATCTCAAAACCATTTTCCATCAACCAGATACGGAGATCATCTTCACGATTATTTGGTTGTAAAATCAGACGGTCTACGCCCTTAAGTTTGTCCTTTCCAGCATCAAGGATGTCCGCAATAAGACGTCCCCCCATGCCACAGATTGTGATGGTTGTGACAGCATCAGCAGGTTCGAAGGCAGCCAAGCCATTAGCCAAGCGCACCTCGATTTTATCTTGGAAACCAGAAGCTGAGACATTAGCAAGAGCAGACTCATAAGGGCCTTTTACCACTTCTCCAGCAATAGCTGAAGTAATCAAACCTTTTTCAAGTAAATAAATCGGAAGATAGGCATGATCACTGCCTACATCCAAGAGTTTTGCGCCTTCGGGAACATAAGTTGCTACGTCCTTAAGGCGTTGAGATAATTGTACGTACATGTTTCATCTTTCTATTTTTTTAAGTCTCTTCAATTATATCAAAAAAGGAGGTTGGTAAGAAATGCTTTTAACACATTTCCTAACAACTTCCTTTTTGTTTATACTTTCTCGCCTGTAAAGACGAAGAATTTAGAAATAATATAGTTCAATACAATGATAAGGACCTGAGAGAAGAGGCTCTCGATACCGTTTACCCAAGCATGACTATAACCAACAAATTGACCAATAATTTCTGGATAGGTATCGACCAAGAAATAGGCCAGAGCCAAATCCAAGACCAAGGTCAATAGGCGAGCACCCACGAACTTAACAAAGCGCGTAACCATACCTGTCTTTTCCTGATTAAAGACAAACATGTCATTTGTAAAAAAGGCAAAGATTATGGCAATCGCATTCGCTAAGACTGCTGAAAGTGTTCCTTGTTGGGTAAACTGGAAAATCAAAGTACGACTGACCATATAGACCAAAGTTGCCAAGACACCAAAGAAAAGGTACTTGAAAACTTCGGTGGCCATGAAGGCTCTGAGCTTAGCTATCATACTTAGTCCAATCCAATTTCTGCACGAACAACATCAGCAATCGTATCAACATAGTAGTTCACTTCATCATCTGTTGGGGCTTCTGCCATAACACGAAGAAGAGGTTCAGTACCACTTGGACGAACCAAGATACGTCCATTTCCAGCCATCTCAGCTTCCATTTTTTCAATGATAGCGGCAATTGCAGGAACTTCCATAGCCTTATCTTTCATGCTATTTTCCACACGGATATTAACCAATTTTTGTGGATAGATGGTCACTTCTGAAGCCAATTCAGACAAGCTCTTACCTGTTTCAACCATGACTTTAGTCAATTGGATAGCTGTCAATTGACCATCACCAGTTGTGTTGTAATCCATGATAATAACGTGTCCAGACTGTTCACCACCAAGGTTGTAGCCGTTTTTACGCATTTCTTCGACAACATAACGGTCACCAACAGCAGTCACTGCCTTGTTAATGCCTTCACGGTCAAGTGCCTTGTGGAAACCAAGGTTTGACATAACTGTTGTTACAATAGTATTTTTAGCCAACTCGCCTTTTTGAGACAAATGTTTACCAATGATATACATCACCTTATCACCATCAACAATATCGCCATTTTCATCAACAGCGATGAGACGGTCACTGTCACCATCAAAGGCAAGACCAATAGCTGAGCCAGTTTCTTTAACCAAGGCTTGCAACTGCTCTGGGTGTGTCGAACCAACACCAGCATTGATGTTAAGGCCATCAGGTTGGTCACCAATAACAGCGATTTCTGCGTTCAAGTCAAGGAAAATGTTACGTGCAGATACCGCAGCTGCTCCATTAGCCGCATCCAAGGCAACTTTCATGCCACCGAGGTCAACACCTGTAGCCACCAAGAATTTTTCGTATTTACGAAGACCCTCTGGATAATCCACAAGTGTTCCAAGTCCTTCAGCCGAAGGGCGTGGAAGCGTATCTTCTGCAGCATCGAGAAGGGCTTCAATTTCCGCCTCACGCGCATCATCCAATTTAAAGCCATCGCCACCAAAGAACTTGATACCATTATCAAGAGCTGGATTATGGCTGGCTGAAATCATAACACCAGCACTTGCATTTTCCGTACGGACCAAGTATGAGACGCCAGGTGTCGCAAGCACTCCAAGTTTGTAGACTTCAATACCCACTGAGAGCAAACCTGCTACTAAGGCAGATTCCAACATCTCACCAGAGATACGTGTATCACGTGCCACAAAAACTTTAGGACGGCCAGTCTCATGTTGGCTAAGCACATAACCACCAAAACGACCTAATTTAAAGGCCAATTCAGGCGTAAGTTCAACGTTTGCTTCTCCACGAACACCGTCTGTTCCAAAATATTTACCCATAATTTTATTATTAGTGCTTGAGCACTAAATCCTCCTTAAACTGTGATGCTGTTTAGCAAGAGTCAATCTAGTGAAATCTATCTAGACAATCTAACTTTATAAGATTTCGCCAATATTTTCAACCCTTGATTTTAAACATTTTTAATTGGTTACATTTTTATGAGATTAGTCCCTCTCAATCCCATTCATTATACATGAATTTAGGAAAAATGTAACTCCCCTATTTTTGCGTAACTTTTAAGTTAACCTTAACAGTGCCAGGCTGAACCGTAACACCTTCTGCCTTAAGGTCTATTGTTTTTGAAGTGTCCTTAGTCACTTGGCTAATGTCCACAGGGACTGTAATGCTATCAATCTTATCCATAGCTTCTTGGCTACCAACAATAGTCACATGTCCACGATTAAAGCTATAGCTGATACTAGACACATTGCTAGCCTTATCTCCAGTCAGTTCGACCTTAACAGGAACAGATTTGCTTAATTTTCGCAAACTAATCTTGGCATGCACCTTAGCTGGTGAGATTGAACTTGCTAGGACTGTTCCATTTGTCGAAACTGCTTGAAGGACCAAGTTCCCATCATAATCTTCAGACAGGTTGGAATCGCCTTCCAATACTGCTTGAACATGATCAATCTGGTTAATGATATCTTCACTCGATGTCACCTCTACCTTGGTTGCATCCAGGCTAACTTTTTTAACTTCATAGCCATTTGCCAACTTATCTGATGTGATGTTAGCTACGACGTCAAAGGTCTTGCTGGCTTTTTTACCAATAGTCGCCGTCAAGGTTGATGGCGATACTTGCGCAGACATTCCAGCTGGAAGATCCTTAACCTGAATAGGTACTCGACTGGTTCCTTGGCCTAAATTTGACAAATCAGCAACTAATTTAAAGTGACGTGTATCACTACTTGTCTCAGTCGTTAAAGCCAGCTGTGTTGTCGCTGTCAAATAGACTTCGGCATCATAGGAATAACCACTGATAAAGTACTTATCACTATCATATTTAATATCCACAGGGACCGACTCAACGGTTTGTGTAAAGGTATTAGATGCACTTGAACTATTGCTTTTATTTTGCGAGTTCCCCGACCAGGCTGTGAAAAAGAGTACCACAGCAAAGAAGAGTGCAACTAGTATCTGCCATAAACGATCGTTTTTAAAGAAATTTACCAAACGCTTCATTTTTTGCTACCTCCCATCCAACGTTGGAAGAATGACTGACGTGGTTCTTGTTCTTTCAACAAGATAAGACTCAACTCTTCTTCAAATTCTTGAATAGAAAGATCATGGATGAAATTTCCCTTGTAAGCAATGGAAATCGCACCAGTCTCCTCTGACACAACAAAGGTAAGCGCATCTGTTTGTTCTGAAAGACCAATGGCAGCCCTATGCCTAGTTCCAAATTCTTTGGAAATCTTATTAGATTCCGTCAATGGCAGATAAGAACAAGCCGTCGCAACTCTGTTATCTCTGATGATAACTGCCCCATCATGAAGCGGTGTATTTGGAATGAAAATATTAATTAAAAGTTCCCCAGTCACCACCGCATCAAGTGGAATTCCAGTCGCAATCTGCTCTTGTAAGGTCTGAGTCTGTTCAATAGAAACCAAGGCCCCAATCTTACGAGGACTCATGTACTTAACAGCTTTAACGTAGGCTTGAACCAACTTCTCATCTGAACTAACCTCTTTATTTTGCAAAAAATGCTGAGGCGTACGTCCAAAGGTTTCAAGTGCAGAACGAAGCTCTGGCGCAAAGATCACAACCGCCGCAATGGCTCCATAGTTGATGACCTGATTCATCAAATAAGAAATCGTCGTGAAGCCTATAAAATCAGAAATCAGTTTGACTAAAATAAATAAGACAACCCCTTGAACAAGGGTCATAATTTTTGTTCCTCGTAAGGCCCTAATAAAGCGATAAATTAAAAAAGCAACAATCAATATGTCCAAACTATTGACGATAACTTTCAGCGGACTATCAAAGAGTGACCGCCAAAAATCAATATCAATGGACGAAAGTATTCCCATACATATCACACTTTCTTTTAATTTTTAAACAGTTTCTATTATACCACGAATTCTAACTATTTTGAGACTACAATCACTACTTTTTGTGATAAAATAAATTCATGACTATGAAAACTACCATGGGAATTCTGGCGGGTAAAGCTAGCCATTTCGTCCTTTCAAAATTGGGACGTGGTTCAACCCTGCCTGGAAAAATTGCCCTTAAATTTGACAAAGATATTTTAGACACTTTAGCCAAGGACTACGAAATTGTCGTTGTCACTGGAACCAACGGTAAGACTCTTACAACAGCTTTGACAGTAGGTATTCTTAAAGAAGCTTTTGGTGAGATTGTGACCAATCCTAGTGGGGCCAACATGATCACAGGAATCACTTCTACTTTCCTAACAGCTAAAAAAGCCAAGTCTGGTAAGAAAATCGCTGTCTTAGAAATTGACGAGGCTAGTCTTCCTAAAATCACTGAATACATCACTCCAAGTCTTTTTGTCTTCACAAATATTTTCCGTGACCAAATGGACCGCTATGGTGAAATCTATACTACTTATCAGATGATTTTAGATGGTGCTGCTAAGGCGCCTGAGGCTACTATTTTGGCTAATGGAGACAGTCCTCTTTTCAATTCTAAAGAAGTAGTCAATCCCGTGCGATTCTACGGTTTTGACACTGAAAAGCATGATCCAGAGCTGGCACATTATAATACCGAAGGAATTGTCTGCCCTAATTGTGAGAGCATTCTTCAGTATCACCTCAATACTTATGCTAATCTGGGTGACTATGTATGCCTCAACTGTGACTTCCACCGTCCAGAATTAGACTATAAGCTAACAGAGTTGACTAAAATCACTAACACTACTTCTGAATTTGTCATTGATGGACAAGATTACAAGATTAATGTCGGTGGTCTTTATAACATCTACAATGCCCTTGCTGCCGTCTCTGTCGCTGAGTTCTTCGGAGTGGCTCCAGAGCAAATCAAAGCTGGTTTTGATAAGAGTCGTGCTGTCTTTGGACGCCAAGAAACCTTTAAGATTGGTGACAAATCATGTACTCTCGTACTAATTAAGAATCCAGTGGGAGCTAGCCAAGCTCTGGATATGATTAAACTTGCAGATTATCCATTTAGCTTGTCAGTCCTTCTTAACGCCAATTATGCTGATGGTATTGATACTAGCTGGATTTGGGATGCCAACTTTGAAAGCATTCTCGAGATGGATATCCCTGAGATTAACGCTGGTGGTGTTCGCCATTCTGAAATTGCCCGCCGTCTTCGTGTAACCGGCTATCCAGAAGAAAAGATTACGCAAGCAGAAAAACTTGAAGATATTATGGCCTTGATTGAAAAACAAGATTGCAATCATGCCTATATCTTAGCGACCTATACTGCTATGCTTGAATTCCGTGATATTCTTGCTCAACGTCATGCTGTCGGAAAGGAGATGAACTAATGACTTATACTTCACTCAAATCTCCAGAAAATCGTGACTACACCTATGACCTAAATGTTGCCCACCTTTATGGTAATCTACTCAATACCTACGGTGACAACGGAAATGTCCTTATGATCAAATACGTGGGTGAAAAACTTGGTGCTAAGATGACCTTCGACATCGTTTCAGTTGGTGATGACTTCGACAAGGACCACTACGACATGGTCTTCTTTGGAGGTGGTCAAGACTATGAACAATCTATTGTTGCTAAAGACCTCCCAACTAAGCGTGAGGCCATTGGTCAATTCATCCAAGATAACAAAGTAGTTCTTGCCATCTGTGGTGGTTTCCAACTTCTTGGTCAATATTACATCCAGGCTAATGGTGTCCGCATTGATGGTATCGGTGTTATGGGCCACTACACCCTCAATCAAGAAAATAATCGTTATATTGGTGACATCAAGATCCATAACGAAGAGTTCGATGAAACTTACTATGGCTTTGAGAATCACCAAGGGCGTACCTTCCTCTCTGATGATGAAAAACCACTTGGAAAAGTGGTCTACGGTAATGGTAATAACAAGGAAGACGGTTCTGAGGGTGTCCACTATAAAAATGTTTATGGTAGCTACTTCCATGGACCAATTCTTTCTCGTAACGCCAACCTGGCCTACCGTTTGGTCACTACTGCCCTTCGTAACAAATATGGCCAAGACATTAAATTGCCAAGTTACAATGATATTCTTTCAAGCGAAGTCGCTGAAGAATACGCAGATACTAAATCAAAAGCAGAATTTGAAAAATAATTCTATGACATAGCAAAATAGCGAAATCCTTAGGGTTTCGCTATTTTTTCATATCTATTTCCAAAGTCGTCTTTTCTTCAATCTGTCTTCAATTTTTCGATTATCAATCCTTAGAATGGCAATCATATCAAACAAGAGCCAAGTTCGTTTAGGATAAACAATGTATTTGGGAGACCAAATTGGAGAGAACTTCTCCTTATAACGTTGGAGCCCACTAAAAGAGTAAAAACGCTGCGCAAAGACATAGACCAAATTGGCAACCTTCTCTTCCAAAAAACTATCTTCTTCAGTACCCACATTCGCGAGTGGAGCCATTCCCATATCAAAGTACTGCTTTCCTTCTGCTTGGAAGTACTGGAAGAGTTTCACAAAGAGGTAATCCATGATACCTTCGGGTGCCTTTTCAAAGTCATAACGCATAAGGTCAATCGTCGCCACCCGTTTGTTTTTGGTTGGCATGATGTTGGCAAAGGCTACAATTTCTCCCTCCTCACTCTCAACAATAGCAATCGGTGCTTGCTGCAAATAGGCTACATCAAAGAAACCAAGAGAGAAGCCCTTCTCCTTACGACCGTTAAGCCAAATATCTGAGACAGCCTTCATTTCTTGCATCTGAGTCTCTGAAAATGGAGGATCAAGTAACTTAAACTGGAAACCTGCTTTTTCGACACGATTGGTTGGCTTACGGAACTTCTTACCATGCTTACCATCAACAGAAAATGACGTCAAATCAACCATGGCATTTTCCCCAAATTTCATAAAATCAAAGCCATAATCATGAAGCATCAGGGTAATACTCTCATCTGCCTCATAAAACAAGGCTTGTAAATTCCAATCCGACAAGGTCTTCAAGAAAGATTCCCAAGCTGCTCGGTAATAGTTTTCATTACCTATCGGATTTCCCATAACCACACACTTGTTACTGGTTTGTGCAAATTGGAAAACTACCTGGTCTTGTCCATCGACACGATACCAAAAGAGGCGTTTATCATGTAAATAAGCCAGGGCACTTTCTGATGCACCTCCATATTTCTCAAGGAGAGCTGTGAAGCGCTCATTATCCATGCTTTGACCAAAAAGCCTGCGGGGTGCCAAAATTCTCAAGACTCCCCAAACTATGGTTGCAATGATAACTGATGCCAGTAAAATATCAAACCAAATATGAACAAAATGTCCAAGAACATCCCGGTTCTTAGGTGGCAACAAATGAGACCAAAAACCACTGCCACCCAAAACGAGAAGAACCAGAATCGTAAAGGCTAGGAAAAGAAAATCCTTGGTTTTGTCTTCCCAACTATAAACAAAGTAACGATGATACAACCTTTTTCTGATGATCAACATAAGCACCAAAGAGAGTAAAATTAGGAAAGACATGGCCCATGAAATACCATTGAGATTGACATAAATTAAGGCCAAGACAAAGGTTATCAAGGAGGCAACAAAAGCACCCTTAACCCGACGTCTAATGAGACGAGCCATGAAAATGAATAGGGTACCAAATAGGATACTTGGAAATTGCCAAATCAACTGTTCCTGAATAGGATCAAAACGGCTAATAAAGTAGACATTAGCCAAGCGTTCAGGGATTAGGGCAGACAAAATCAAGAAAATCCCTAAAAAACGTAGCAAATATACGAGAAAACGGTGGAGACTTCCACCAAATACTCGTGAAGAAAGTTTGAAGTATTTCTCGTTGATACGTCCTCCCATGTGTTTGAAAAAGAAGACAACACCAAGCATGAAGGGAATAACGTAGTAGGTTAAACGAAAGAGCAAGAGCAGACTAACCGCAAGAGCATTGCTAACCCCCATAGAGGTCAGACCGGTAATCACAATCAAATCGAAACTACCAATCCCACCCGGAATCATAGAGAAGATACCAATAATAACCGCTAGGAAATAAAGAGGAATCAGATTATAAAGTGGAACATGTAAGCCCATTAAATAAGCCACACTGACAAAGCTCCCCAGGGCCGTTCCCCATTCAGCTGTCGAAGCTAAAAGAAGACTTAGCCTCGTTTTCAACGGTACTTGACCAAAATAGGTTAACTTTTCACGACTAGAAACAAAGAAAATAAAAGGCAGATAAAGGAAAATACCCAATAAGAGTAACCAATATTTTCTTAAGTCTGGACTTAGAGGGAAGAACCAAAAAACAGCGAATACCAAACCACTTAAAAGGGATAGGCCCGACATAAAGTAAGGCAATAAACGAGAAAGTGCCTTGACACCTGTCTTTTCCTGCCCATCCTCAGAATAAAAGGAATATCGCAGACCCACATCGACCAAACCAGCAAAACCAGCCAAGTTATTAATGGTATTGACAGCCCAACTTGTTTCTAAGATATAGGATTTGGAATAATCCGTTTCTAGCTCCTTATTCAGTATGATGTCATAAAAGAGCATGGGGGAGACAGCGACTAGTCCGATGACAGCCATCAAAACAAGATGCCAAATAGACAAACCGGACAGAGCTGACTCCAGTGACTCTAAAGTGATGGTCCGTTTTAGACGAACCAATTCTATGACGACAAGAACCGTAATCGAGATAAAGAAGATGGATTTAACGGCTGCTTTTAAAGGTTGAAGTCTCTCTAAAAGACGCTTCATGCCACCACCTCTTTTCGACTAATTCTCACAAGCTCACGAATCATTTGATTAAAGACCTTATATTTACGTTGAGCTAGACGATGCCCTTCACGACGTTGGACATAGAGCTTATGAACCGGAAAGAGCTCTGAAATCTCTCTAGAATGCCTAATACTGATAACATCCCTTTGCCCCATAACTACCCAAACAGGATAGGCAGCCTGATGTAGACGTTCCCTATCTAACGGCAAGTCATGAAGCATCAGACCCGTTACCTGAGCCATGATATCCATTTTAGATGAAAATGGTGACAAGGCTTTTAAGCAAAGATATTGTATATAGACCGCGAATCTTGAGCGTCTCGTCAACCCATTAAAGGTCATATTCCCTGCATTAAGTAAGAGTCCCGCAATCCGGTCAGGATAACGACTAGCATAAACCATAGCCAAATTAGCACCGTCACTATGACCGACAAATAAGGCCTTCTTGATATTCAAATATTGCAAAATTTCCTCCAAATCGGCAGCCATCTGTTCAAAGGTCATCTTAACACTCTGACGACTGGACCTGCCGTGATTACGACTATCAATGAAAATTAAACGATAGTCTCGATACAGAATTCCTTGCTTACCAAAGTAATTTCCTGACAAATTATTGCCATGCAAAAAAACAATTGGAAAGCCTTTACCGAGATCACGATAATAGATGATTTGACCATCTTTCACTTTGAATTCCATAATATTACCTACCTTTTCACTAACGCATTCTTATACGATAATTAGTCTTATAAGGCATTAGGGCTGATGAGTTGAACTTATCACATTCCAAAACCATCTTACCCCTTCACTCCATTATAACACTTCCACTAGGCAAGAGTCAGAATATTTGTGCATTTTCTGCAAAAAGAAAAAGCCTTTTCAGGCTTCTTTAAATGAAATCTTTTTGAGACTTTCCTTAAGTGAGTACGGATGTCAGCGACCTTCTTCGAAATTCCATGACTAATTTTTGAGCCTAAAGTCTCAAAAATTCCGAGTGGCTGGTTCTAAAATGGTTCAGCCACTTTTCTCACAACAGTAAGTCTCCATATACAACAACATGACTGATAGAATACAAGCTTTATTCAATATGAACTTAAATTTTTTAATAATCTTCATCCCTAACAAAACTCTGCATTAAGGATAATTCACGAATATAGTCTATATATTTATAAACACTCTCGATATCGTGCCCTTCTCGAAGCAAGGCTGCCACCACATAGGCATATTCTTGTGATAAATCAGTCTGAAAAATCGCACTATCATCAGTATTAATAGAAACTGATAAATTATATTTCGATTCTGGTTTGATGTAACTACTATTCAGTTCTAATAAAGGAAGATCAATATATTTATTGATAAAAGATATTTTTCGATTAGATGTTGGATTACCCTCTATTCCAATCTCCATGCGATATATTTTTAGTCTTAAAATAAATTGTACCAACTTCACAGCATCAATATAAATAGAACTTGCTTCTCCTGTAAACGTTTTAAAATGGTTAGCTTTGTATTTATCACAGTAATGATATTTTATATACAATTCCCTTGCCTTAGGATTGTTGGCAGCTGATTGATGTTTCGAATCGTGCCAATTAATTCTAGTTTGACAACAAAATTTCACTTTATCATAGTTCCACCTATCACCATACTCTAAATAAACCTCAGGATCATCTCCTCGAAGCTTGTATGCCTCATAAAAGTCATAGAGTGTATATAACTTATCAAAATTATAATTTCCCTTTACTCGGTCAAATTCTCTTTCCAACATACTTAAAATATCATATTCTTTATAAGATAAATTTGAAATAAAATCCTTAACTTCAAACCTATCTATATGAGCTCTAATGAAATGATACATCCAAACAATATCATCAAAATACTCCTCAACATTCGATACAATCGTATAACGTTTCTTTTTAAAATAAGCATTAACATTTAAACCTAAGGCAAGTCCATGTCCAAAACGATCTCCCGAACCATAATCTAAAAATTCAATAACCTCATCCATAGCACGTAAGCCATTTGCAAGAGTCGTAAAGTCTTCACCCGCATGGTAGGTAATTCCAAAACTATGAGATTCTTTGATTTCCTTACGCAACAATCTAAAACTTGGTCCAAAAACCTCTGGTCTAACATTAAGTTCATAATTAGCTGTATCGACACCAACAATCTTGTCATACTGACTCTTTTCGTTATCATCAGCATATTGAATACTTTCAAAATAAGCAAGTAAAGGATTGATTTGATTTTTCAAGTTGATGTATGACTTTTCTTTACGAGATACCCCACACTCTATATTAAAATCGTTTTTATCTTTAATAAAATGAACAATAATACCATACTTGAGTAGTTCATTCTCTCTATTAACCCTCATTGCAATCTTCTTATTCGCCCTATTTAAAGAACTAATCAGAGAATTATAAGACTTTATATTTTTCTTTGGTGCAATCCTAAATTCAACTTTCTTAACATTCTTTTCGGAGTAATATTTATCAAAGACTGAATCCAAGATTCTAGAATTGTCATCGCAAATGAGAAGATTTTCCTTAATATTTTCGCTACGTTTGAACTTCTCAAAACCCATTCCAACATTATCTTGACTAAAGAATTTCTTAAATCTATTAGTAGCTAATAAATAACAGTTTAACAAATAGAGATCAAAGTGAGACATTTTACCACTAAGATAAGCACTAAATAACTCTTTAAGAAACATTCTTTCTACTAAGAAAGGGTATTTGGGATTTCCAGAAATAAAACGATACTTTTCTTCCCAACAACTAGAAAGTGAACTCAGGTCATCATCAATTCTAGACTGGATTAACTCTAACTCTTCTTTGTTTACTGTGTGAAGTAAAAGTCTAACATTTTTCTTAAACTCTTGATATTTTTCACTTTCGTCATAGTGAACTAAGTACTTCCCAAAAAGATAATATTTAACGACTTTGATTTTTAAAAACGCCAGTTCTTCCTGTTCATAATCCATATCAAAGGTTTTCAAAATCTCAAAAAAAATCTTAGATTTTGCTTGTAAGTAATCGCCGTGAATTTCTGTTGAAAAATCATACCAGTTCATGTCACTAGTATAGCCAGACCCCTTTAGATGCATATGGTTATCACTTATTCCCTTAGAAAGTATAGAATTCAACCTAGCATTATCATGGCTAACCTTATGGGAATCGTCAGACAAAATATTTCGTCCCTCTAAAGCAGATTTCATTGCAAACAGAATGTTTGCATCAATCTTATTAATAATACCATTCCACTCTAAGAGGTGGTCAAAATGAATCGTTACTTTTCCATTTCGATAAAACATTAAGTTATCCGCTATATAAACAAAAAAGTTTATTGTATTCCCCTCAAATCCAGTTGGCGAAACCTTCTTTGATAGTTCGACATATTTATCTAGTAAACAATTAATTTCATCATCATTATAGTCATAATAAATCTCCCGATATATTTTTTCTACTTCATTAAGATAATCTAATCCAAATTCATATTTATTATGGGTTAGCCAGAAAAACGAATGCCAGTTTTGAGAATAAGATTCGTCACGCAAGTGACCATCCATCTCTATTCTTAGAGCTCTTTGAAGTGGAAAATCCTTATAAAATACACGTAAAAAGCGATCTATCTGTTTCATTGACAATTTACCTTACTTTAAGTATTTATTATAAAACTCTGCTAACTTATCAAAGTCGGCTCTAAGATATGTCTTTTCATCATTTATATGTTTCAGTATAATATCAAATTGTTGCTTCTCTTCGCCTTTTAAAAATACAAGATCTTTTTTCAATCTACGAACTAATTTTTCACGTCTATCCCCTATTGTATCTATTTTCACGTTTAATTTACTCTTAAAATAATTAACCGCTTCATAAAAATATCTGAACTTACTTCTATACAGCTTTTCACTATTTTCATTATTCTTTTCTGAATCACCTACTAAATGTTCATAGTAACTAGAATAAGACTCTATATCGTCTAGTGGATATAAGGGAGGATAGTTAATAGGAAACTCTTTTTTTTCATTTTTATTGTTAAACATATAAGTCCTCATGGTATTAGCATCGTAATCGAAGTTCAAAAGAGCCTTCTTTCCAGATATAGTACCATTAATATTCTTAAGCACAGTCTCAAAAGGTTTTGTGGGTGTACTTGATATATAATTTTGTCTCACAAAGATATCTACCTGAAAAGCATTTTTGAAGAAATAAGGTGCTTGTTGTTCCTCTTTCTCGACTAGATTAATAATACTATTGATTACATAATCCCCCTTATTACATGAGATATAAAATGACAAGTAATATTTAGCTGCTCGTTCAAAATAAATAGGGTTAAAAGTATAAAGTTTTCTATATACAAATTGACTAAACCCTCTTTGGATATTCTGTCTGATATCCCCAAAGGCACTAATCTCAGAGTTAATAAAATTATTTACAAAGTCATTAAATGTTGTATTAGTACAATTCACCTGTTTATTCAAATCAAGAGTATATTCACCATTATCTCTCTCAGGATTTCTGTAATCAAAATAATTGAAGTCTTCCGGCATAAAGCTGCAATTTATGAGTTGCAAAAATTCATCTAGTTCAGGAATCCTTTTATAGATTTCTGTGATTACTTCTTTAAAATATTTTTTCTGTTCATCTTTCTGTATAATAGAACCGTTATTGTTAAAGTAATTAATTCTTTTTTCCTTGTAAGACTTAATAACCGAATCCCCACTTTTTACTAAATCTTTGAGTTTATTATAACTCCAAAAAAAATTAATCGAGAGCTCTATTGAATAATTAAGCTTAACAATATAAAGAAAATAATTCTCTAATCTATTATTTAAAATATTTTTTTGATATTTCTCAGCCTCAATACGTGCCAATACATCTCCAAAGGTAATATTATAATCCGTTCTATTTTCTAAATCATAAGGATAACCTTTTAGTTTATCACTACGATTTAAAAAACGATATGTTATCATATTTTTATGAAACGGTTTTGAAGCTTCCCACTCATTAAAGTAATCCAGTATGCTAGAATTTGAAGCAAATTGTATACTTACCTTAAAGGATTTATAGCGTTTCAATATTTCAAGATTTGAAAGTATATTTTTTGAGAAGTCTTTATCATCAATCGTTCCCAATGGCTTCATATTATCAAACATTTCAAAACATTGAATCAATTCCCTTAAACTTCTAGGTAAAAATTGATGAGTATCTTCTCTTGTATCTACCGGTTTAATGTATAAATCTGTGTGCCTATGAATGTACTTATAAAACCATTCCTCAACTGTAAACTCTAACGATTCACTTCTCGAATTAACTATATGTAAATTGTCATTTACAATATAATGATTTTCACCAATAATCTCAAGTGAACTTAAAATTTTTGTAATTGGAAGTTTTAAAACATCATCTTGACTATATAATTTTATTCTATTTCCATAGGGAACTAGCTTAACAAGGAATTGTTCAATTTGTGAATATAGTTCATCACTTTCAATAATATTTTGACCAATAAGATTCTTATTATCATTAAATCTATCTTCAAATAACGAATTCTCTAACTGTCTTTCTCGATAGGCAAATATAATGATTAGCTTTTTATCCAAATAGCGTTGCATTTCAGTCAAAAATTGAGAGACCAACGAATTTTTCACTAAATCTAAATCATCAATGATCAAAACAAAATCTTTTACAATTTGTCCTTGAAATTCAAGTATTCCCTTCAAACAATCTAATATATCTGCGAAAATAACTTCTAAACCTAGGCGATCAGATAAGGCCTGCAACATCGCATTTTCTGGCTGCCCGTTTTTATAGTACTCCTTTTCTTGCTTCTCAGCACCAATGGCAGCCATAGCTTTTTTTAATAACCTTTTCAACTCTGAAAGTTTTATACAATTTCCTTGATTATCTTTAGAAATTATATTAATCAATCCATCTAAATGTGATAAAAAAACATCTATTATTGTCATATTAGAAGACAATATTTCAGAACCCACAATATCAAAAACATAGTAGTCATCACTCAAGATATTCTTTAGAGATTTTAAAAAAGAAGTTTTACCAGACCCACGTTCCCCGGCAATTGAGATATTCCTTGATATTACTTCACCTTTTGAATCTTTTTCGTTATCAAAATGATTCAACATTTCTTTTACAGCATCTAGTTGTTTTTTAAATAAATAGTTTTCAGAATCCTCATTCAATGTTACTGTCTCTATGACTATCGGCTTTTTAAACTTCTCCCAATTAATTTTCTCTACGTAGTTCTCCATGAAATATTCTCCTAATAAGATAACTTTTAACCATGAAAATGATTTTCATGACTCCCTTATTCTATCACTTATTTTCAGCCATAACAATAAAGCTTTCATGAAATCTGCAAAAAGAAAAAGCCTTTTCAGGCTTCTCCTCTTATTGTTCGAAAGTTTGTTGAGCGATGAGCTTATTATAGTTTTCTTCATCTTCTTGGTTATCACGGACAACCTTAGATACTGTAAATGAAGATGAAATCAAACCAACACATCCCATGAGATAGTAACCCTTAACCATCAAAGGCTCTTTAAGGGTATAGAGGCCTACCAACATCAAGATTACGAAGAAGCCAAATGATCCCCATGCCATCATGTTGAAAGATGTTGTGTTACGATACACTTTTTTCTTTACTTTGTTCATAAAGTTAGTCTCCTTTTATATACTAAGACTATTATACCAACAATGTAAGCCTTTCACAACTCAAAACATGAAAAGGTTCTCATCATTCCTTAACTTTCCAATTGTTCTGATAGGTCACCCCACTCTTCCATCAGAGCTTCTTGATTGACTGATAAGTCATCCAGCTCTTTCTGTAAGTCAGACAATTCTGCCACGTCATTTGTTTCAAGCATGGCAGCAGAGATTTCCTCCAATCGTTCTTCAATCGTCTCTAGCTCATTTTCAATTTGCTCAATGCGTCGGCTTAATTTACGCATCTCTTTTTGATTGGCTTTTTGAGCTTGATAATCACTAGCACCCGCTGAAGCTACTTGGACTTCCTCTGTTACTTGATTTTCCTCTGCTTCAAGACGTGCTAACTCTTCAAGCTCCGCCTTCTTTTCAAGGTAGTAATCATAATCTCCAAGATAAATGGTTGCCCCATCCTCAGAAATTTCCATCACTTTGGTTGCCACACGGTTGATAAAGTAACGGTCATGACTGACAAAGAGAAGCGTTCCATCAAAGTCAATGAGGGCATTTTCCAAGACTTCCTTGCTGTCAATGTCCAGGTGGTTGGTCGGCTCATCTAGGATGAGAAAGTTGTTGTTTTCCATTGATAATTTAGCTAGGAGCAGGCGAGCTTTCTCACCACCAGAAAGCATTGAAACAGACTTTTTGACATCATCACCTGAGAAGAGAAAGGCTCCAAGACGGTTACGAATCTCAACTTCAGGAGTTGTCGCAAAATCATTCCACAACTCATCAAGAACAGTGTTCGACGGTGTCAAGGCAGATTGTGTTTGGTCATAGTAACCCACTTCAACATTAGCACCATAGGTTGACGTTCCCTTGATAAAAGGCAATTTACCCACTACCGACTTGATAAAGGTTGTTTTCCCGATACCATTTGGACCCACAATGGCGATTGCATCCATTTTCTTAACATCCAGGGAAATAGGCTCCGATAGAATCTCATCGTCATAACCAATAGCAGCATCCTTAACTGTCAAGACCACATTCCCAGAGACCTTATCCGCATGAAAAGTCATATTAGCTGACTTCTGGCCTTCTGTTGGCTTATCCAGACGTTCCATTTTCTCTAGCTGTTTGCGACGGGCTTGAGCACGCTTAGTTGTAGAAGCACGGACAATATTACGATTAACAAAGTCCTCCAACTTAGCAATTTCCTTTTGTTGTTTTTCGAAGTTCTTTGCTTCAGTGGCCAACTTTTCAGCCTTAAGGTCCATGAATTTTGAATAGTTTCCGACATAACGATCTAAACTATGTTTGGTCAAATCCAGGGTTACTGTCGCCACCTTATCCAAAAAATAACGGTCGTGACTGACAATGATTAGAGCTCCCTGATAATTGACCAGGTAATTCTCCAACCAGGCAATGGTTTCGATATCCAAGTGGTTAGTCGGTTCATCCAGTACCAAGAGTTCAGGCTTCTCAAGCAGCATTTTCGCCAAAGCTAAGCGCGTGTTTTGCCCTCCAGAAAGATCTGAAATAGGCATCTCCCACATGCTTTCATCAAACTTAAAACCATTGAGAATGGCTCTGATATCAGATTCATAGGTAAAACCACCTCGCTGTCTGAAATCCTCAGAAAGGCGATCGTAGTCAGTCATTAACTTGTCCAAGTCTGACCCAGTTAACTCAGCCATCTTCATTTCCATGTCACGAAGGCGTTTTTCGTCTGCACGAAGACCTGCAAAAACATTTAACATTTCCGCATAGATGGTATTGCTAGACTCAAAGCGACTATCCTGAGCTAAGTAAGACAAATTCAAATCACGTTTTGTGTTGATTTCACCACTTGTCGGCGCTTCCTCTCCAACCAAAATTTTCAATAGGGTTGATTTCCCAGCACCGTTACGTCCAACAAGGGCAATACGATCGCGTTCATCTACCTGAATATTAATATTATCAAAGAGCACATCCCCTGAGAAAGAGCGCTCAATCTTGTTTCCTTGTAAAATAATCATAACGTTTCAATTATACCAAAAAAGCCAAGCTCCTGCTTAGGCTTTCTGACTTTCTTTCAAAATGCTTGCTACCTTAGTATTAATCAAATCGATAGCAACAGTATTTGTGACACCTTCAGGAATCACCACATCTGCGTAGCGTTTCGTAGGTTCGATAAACTGGTGGTACATAGGTTTAACCACACTGATATATTGCTCAATAATACTATCCAAGCTACGGCCACGCTCTTCCATGTCACGCTTGATACGACGGATAATACGAATGTCATCATCAGTATCTACAAAAAGCTTGATATCCATCAAGTCACGCAAGCGTTTATCCTCAAGTACCAAAATCCCTTCAACAATGAAGACATCCTGTGGTTCCTGACGATAAGTCTTTTCACTACGAGTGTGTTGGGTGTAGTCATAAATCGGAATATCCACTGGACGCCCAGCAATCAGCTCATTGATGTGTTCAATCATAAGATCTGTATCGAAGGCAAAGGGATGATCGTAGTTAGTTGATACACGCTCTTCAAAAGTCAAATGTGACTGATCCTTATAATAAGAATCATGCTCAATCATAGCAATTTTCTCATCTGGAAAATTTGATAGAATGGCACGAGAAACACTGGTCTTACCCCCACCAGAGCCACCCGTAACCCCAATAATAATCGGTTTTTTAGGCATGGTAAATTCCTATCTAATATAGTCTTTCTTATTTATTCTACACTAAATCATGATATAATAAAAGCAAATCCATATAGAAAATGAGACTTTTATGTTTAAAAACTTTCCTGAACAATGGCAAGACCTCCTTAAAGAAAAAGGAATCACTACAGAGACTGCCATTCAAAAAGAACTCTTTGCACCAATCACTGAAGGAGACAATATCCTAGGTATCAGTCCTACAGGAACAGGTAAGACTCTAGCCTACCTTCTCCCATTGCTCCTCTTACTCAAGCCCAAAAAATCTCAGCAATTGCTTATCCTAGCACCCAATTCAGAGCTTGCTGGACAGATTTTTGATGTGACCAAACAATGGGCTGAGCCACTAGGACTCACTGCCCAACTCTTCCTTTCTGGCTCTAGTCAAAAGAGACAAATTGAACGCCTGAAGAAAGGACCGGAAATTCTCATCGGAACACCTGGCCGTGTCTTTGAGCTGATTAAACTCAAAAAGATCAAGATGATGAATGTCAACACCATCGTCCTAGATGAATTTGATGAGCTTCTCAGTGATAGCCAATACCACTTTGTGACAAAAATCAGCCACCATGTTCCTCGTGACCATCAAATGATTTATATTTCGGCAACCAACAAAATTGATGATCAAAATCTTGTCGAAAATACCATCGTTTATGACCTATCTGATCAGGAATTAGACACCATCAAACATTATTATATCAGCGTTGATAAACGTAACCGTGTCGAACTTCTTCGTAAATTCTCCAATATTCCTGACTTCCGTGGCCTTGTCTTTTTCAACAGTCTTTCTGACCTTGGGGCTACTGAAGAACGCCTCCAATTTAACGGGGCCTCAGCGGTATCATTGGCTAGTGACATCAACGTCAAATTCCGTAAGGTTATCTTGGAAAAATTCAAGAATCATGAGATTTCACTCTTACTAGGTACTGACCTCTTGGCACGCGGCATCGATATTGAAAATCTAGAGGTAGTCATCAATTTCGATATTCCTCGAGATCGCGAAGCCTATACTCACCGTGCAGGACGTACTGGTCGTATGGGAAATGAAGGTAGCGTCATTAGCTTTGTAACCCATCCAGAAGACCTCAAAAAACTTAAAAAATTCGCCAAAGTTTCAGAACTGGTTCTTAAAAATCAAGAACTTCACGAAAAATAAGGCATTACAAAAGCACTTCAGAGTAAACTGAAGTGCTTTTAACATATACAAATTAGGCTTTTTTACCAAAGTCCTCAATCATTTGTTCCATTTCCTCACGACTTGGAGTTGTCAACATATAGAGGAAGTCACCTTGCAACTCCGCAAAGGCTGCAGGCATGATTTTCTTAACTTTAAGTTGTTCACGATACTTATCAAAAAGTTCTTCTTCTGAATAAGCATAGTGAGAGCTTGCACGACGTGAAGTCGCCAAACAGTAAAGTGGCTCAAACTGAGAAGCTGGGAATGGTTCGCCAGCAACGATATCCGCATACCCCTTGTACAAATCGAGAGAGTGAGCATAGTTATACACGTCGATTGTGAAACCACCTGCTGGACGGTTGTTATATTCAATAGCAATATAATCGTCACCATCACGGAAGAACTCAATATGGAAGAAACGTTCCTTCATACCAAATTCTTTGACAATTGCCTCACCATACTTACGTAACTTAGGATCCATTTCCTTAAGAACGTAGTAAGAATTATCCATCTTGTAAATCATCAAGTCAAGTGGTGTGTGGGCATAATCAAAAGTTGTCGAGAAGACAATATTACCGTCATGATCAATCAAACCATCGAAAGTACAGATTTCGCTTGAAGTTACAAATTTTTCAAAGAAATAAACTGTTTCATGATCCCACTCAGCCTTAAAGTGATTGATATCATCTTCTGTTTCAAGTTTGAAGGTTGCAGCTGCACCAACCCCATTATCTGGCTTAGCAATCATTGGAAGACCGATTTCTTTCACAGCTTTATCCACATCTTCATCAGTTTTAATGACAGCACCAGGTACAACTGGAACTCCAGCTTTTTGGAAGAGTTTTTTCATTTCAGACTTAAATTTAGTCTTCTTAAGATCTTCTGGCTTAGCACCAAAAACATTGAACTGTTCACGAAGAGCAGCATCCAATTCCAACCAGTATTCGTTATGAGATTCGATTCGGTCAATTGGTCCGTGTTTATAGAAAAGAAAGGCTACCGCACGTTTAACTTCATCCAAGTTTTCCAGATTGTCTACACGGAAGTACTCAGTCAAAGCCTCTTTCAAAGGTTGATCCAATTGTTCATAAGGCTCTTGACCAATACCAAGAACAGTGATGCCCTTATTAGCAAGTTCAACTGTAAACTGTTGGAAGTTTTGTGGATAGTATGGTGAAATAACAAGATAATTCATTAGTAATTCCTCTTTTATAGTTATTTAGATGGGATGGACAAAGAAATTATAGGTTCATATTGTCAAGGAAATAAGGCATTTGTTTACGCCACCATTCCCAATCGTGAGCGACATCATGACCCCACTCAGAGAACCAAGCTGGAATATTCTTTTGTTCAAAGGCTTCCTTGAGTTTATAGTAAGATGGAAGACCATCTTGTTCCCATGCACCAAGACCTGTACATACGATGATCTCAGCTTGACGGTAGCGGTCGATAAACCAACCATCATTTTGGTTCCAGATATAATCTGATGGGGAATTTTGGTAAATAGCTTCGTCCCCTCCAAACTCACCCACAAAGAAACGAGCATCGTAGACACCACTAAGGGCTACTACTTTATTGAAAACATCAGGGTGTTGCAAGAAGAAATTAAGCGCATGGTATGCCCCCATTGAACAACCTGTTGTCATCATTGGATCAAACCAACCAGTTTTGTGTTTGATAAATGGAATAGCTTCTTCAATAACATAACGTTCATAAGCGCGATGCATTTCAGCACGATCATGTGGGTTTTTCCAATCACAAAGCCAGCTTTCACTATCAACACTTGAAAGTGTAAAGAATTGTACGCGTCCTTCTTCGATAAAACGTGCACAAGCATCAATCATACCAAAGTCATAGTATTCGTTATGGCTACCACCTGATGAGGCAAAAACCACAACAGGGATACCAGCGTGACCGTAACGGTTAACATACATTTCACGGTTAAGTTGACCACTCCAGTGGCTAAGATGTTCGATATTCATATTTATATTCCTTTTCCTAAATTAAATTAATTTGCGTTAATAAAGACTAGTCCCATTTTTCAGCGAAAAAGCGAAGACAGTCTGGTAAATTCTCAGCCCAAGCTTCTTCATTGTGTTCAGCACCAGACTGAATGTGAATCTTGATATTTTCCAAATCAACCCCACGAGCAATCAAATCATGGTAATAGCTCAATGAAGAGTCTATATAAGCCTGCTTAATATTACCAGCCATCAAGGTCTTGTCAGTATCATCAGCTTCCTCAGTTCCTACATATATGTAGACACGTTGATCTGAATCGAGCTTTTGACGCGACATGTAACGATCAAAAGCATCCTGATGCAACCAGTTAGCTGAAGAAAATACCCCAAGACAACCAATCTGCTCCTTATAATCAAGCCCCATAAACTGAGTGATATTACCACCGAGAGATGAACCAATCATAGCTGTATGCTGACGGTCAGAGAGGGTACGGTATTCCTTATCAATAAAGGGTTTAACCACATCCATGACAAACTCTGCATACTCTACACCCTTACCTCCGAACTGGACACCAGGGATATTAGATTCTTGGTACTTCCACGCAGAATACTCATTCATACGGCCAGGACCATCATTATCAATGGCTACAACAATCATGCGCGAAATATCAGGATTACGCTTGATTGTTGGGATAATCTTCCAAGAATAGCCAGAAAAGGACTCCTTACTATAAAGAACATTCTGACCATCATGGAAATACACGACAGGGTAAGAACGATCTGTATCCGTTTCATAGTTCTTAGGTAGAAGAACACGCACACGACGAAGTTGACCAGTGTATGGTACCTCTAACTCATGCGTCTTCATAACCAAGTAAAAATAAGATTTATTCATTGTCAGAAAACTCTCTATATTCGAAATTTAGTTCTATTATACCATATTTTAAAAGAAAAAGAGCCCCTATTATTGGGACTCTTTACACTTTTTTAATGATTGAATAGCTACACTCTTAGTAGTTTGCGATATCAAATACTGTTGATTTCACACGAGTCATAGCTTCGATAGAGTATTTCACACCTTGAGTTCCGGCACCAGATCCTTTAACACCAAGGAATGGGAAGTTGTCTGTACCACGTTGTGTTTTGTTGTTGATGTGAACTGTACCAACTTCAAGTTGTTCAGCAATTGCAAATGCACGTGGGTAGTCTTGTGTGAAGACAGCACCTTGAAGTCCAAATTCAGATTCGTTAGAAATCTTGATTGCTTCTTCAACTGAAGATACACGGATGAATGGCAATACTGGACCAAATGGTTCTTCCCAAGCAAGACGCATGTCAGTTGTCACATGGTCAAAGACAGCTGGGTAGATAAGGTTACCTTCACGTTTCAATTCAGTTTTAGCAGTAGCACCTTGTTCAACGGCATCATCAATCAAACCTTGAACGAAGTCAGCTGCTTTTGTATCGATAAGTGGTGTAACGCTTGCGCTTTCTTCAGGCATACCAACAGTGATATTACCTACCAAAGCAGTTACTTTTTCTACCAATTCATCTGCAACGCTATCCATTACAAGGACACGTTTGATAGCTGTACAACGTTGACCTGAATAGTCAAAGGCACCAGCAACAATGTTTTTAGCAGTCAAGTCAAGATCAGCATCTTCAAGAACGATAGCGGCATCTTTACCACCAAGTTCAAGCATGATTGGACGCATAGCTGCCAAACGACCGATATTTTCACCAACTGGTGTTGAACCTGTGAAGTTGATGAAATCAACTGCTTTGTGTTCAACGATGTAGTCACCGATAACAGAACCACGACCTGTGATAGAGTTCAAGACACCTGCAGGGATACCAGCTTCAACAAATGTTTCAACCAAAAGAAGACCTGAGATAGAACCTTGTGTTGGTGGTTTGAAGGCAACAACGTCACCAGCAATCAAGGCAGGAGCAATTTTAGAACCAGCCAAGTTTACTGGGTAGTTAAATGGAGAGATAGCAAGGACAAGACCTACTGGTTCGCGACGAACAACAGCGATTTTTTTCTTGCTACCAGCGTCAAATGCACCACCTTCAAGTACTTCACCTTCCAAACGCAAACCTTCTTCAGCTGCATAGTGGATGATTTCAGCAGTACGAACAACTTCACCGATTGCAGATTTCAAACCTTTAGAGATTTCTTTAGAAAGAACTTGACCGATTTTTTCTGCATCACGTTCCAAGATATCTGCTGCTTTATGAAGGTAAGCTGCACGTTCAGCATATGAAAGCGCACGCCATGCTGGAAGTGCTGCTTTAGCTGCTGCGTAGACTTCGTCTACTTCAGCTTGGCTCATTGCTGGAACTGATCCAAGTTCCTCACCGTTTGCAGGTGCATAGATAGTAATTTCGTTTTCAGATGTTTTCCACTCACCATTGACATAGTTTTTGTATTGTTTAGCCAAGATAGTAACTCCTTTTATCTATTATAAAACCTATTTTATCATTTTTTTAGAAATATTCCAAGATTTAAACGAGAATTATTCAGAAAATTTTGACAAAAAATAGTTAAAATTGTTAACCTAGGTTAGCCGTATTCTACTCCTAACTAAAGAATGAGTCAATTATTTTGTCTCCGTTTAGATATAAAAAAAGTGAAAGCCTAAGCCTCCACTTTTTATGATTAGTCTACGTTAACGTATTCTTTTGAAAGTTCAAGAACTTCTTCCATTGTTGCACATTCAGTAAGAGCACGGTTAGCGTATTCTTCCATTTTAGCTGTGTCAAGTTTCTTCATCAAGCTACGTGTACGAAGAACAGATGTCGCTGACATTGAGAACTCATCCAAGCCCATTCCAACAAGAAGTGGAACAGCAGTTTGGTCACCGGCCATTTCACCACACATACCAGCCCATTTACCTTCAGCATGAGCCGCTTTGATAACATTGTTAATCAAACGAAGGATTGATGGGTTATATGGTTGGTAAAGGTATGAAACTTGTTCGTTCATACGGTCAGCAGCCATTGTGTATTGGATAAGGTCATTTGTACCAATTGAGAAGAAATCAACTTCCTTAGCAAATTGGTCAGCAAGCATAGCTGCAGCTGGGATTTCAATCATGATACCTACTTCGATATCGTCTGCAACGGCAACACCTTCAGCAACCAATTTAGCTTTTTCTTCTTCAAGAATACCTTTAGCAGTACGGAACTCAGTCAACAAAGCAACCATTGGGAACATGATACGCAATTTACCGTGAACAGATGCACGAAGCAAAGCACGCAATTGTGTACGGAACATTTGATTACCAGTTTCAGAGATAGAAATACGCAAAGCACGGTAACCCAAGAATGGGTTCATTTCTTTAGGAAGGTCGAAGTAAGGGAGTTCTTTATCCCCACCGATATCCATTGTACGAACGACAACAGGTTTACCGTTCATACCTTCAAGAACTGCTTTGTAAGCTTCATATTGGTCATCTTCAGTTGGGAAGTCTTGAGAATCCATATACAAGAATTCTGTACGATAGAGACCAACAGCTTCAGCACCGTTATCATTTACACCTTCAACGTCTTTAGGTGTACCGATGTTAGCAGCCAATTCGAAATGTTTTCCATCAGCAGTAACTGTTTGAGCATCTTTAAGGAGAGCCCATTCAGCTTTTTGTTTAGCGTAAGCTTCACCAGCTGCTTTAAACTCAGCAATTTGCTCTTCAGTTGGGTTGATAACAACTTCACCAGTAATACCTGAAACCGCCAAAATGTCGCCATCTTTGACAAGTTCTGTGATGTTATTTGTACCAAGAACGGCTGCGATTTCAAGTGTACGAGCCATGATTGCAGAGTGACTTGTACGTCCACCGATATTAGTAACAAAAGCTTTTACGTACTTTTTGTTCAACTGAGCTGTATCAGATGGTGTCAAGTCATGAGCAACAACGATTGATTCTTCGTTAATTGTTGCTGGGTTAGGCAATTTCTTACCAAGCAAGTTAGCAAGCACACGTTTTGTAACGTCACGAATATCCGCTGCACGTTCTTGCATGTATGGGTTGTCTTCCATACCTTCAAAAATAGCGATAAACATGTCTGTTACTTCTGTCAAAGCAGCTTCAGCATTAACTTGTTTAGCACGGATAGTTTCTTTAATTTGACCAGTCATTTCTGGGTCAGCAAGAACCATCAAGTGAGCATCAAAAACGGCTGCCGCTTCTTCACCAAGGCTTTCAACTGCTTTTTCGCGGATAACAGAAAGCTCGTCTTGTGACGCCGCTAGAGCAGCATCTAGACGAGCCTCTTCTGCACTTGTATCTTCAACTGTTACAGTTTCAAATGACAAGTCCGGTTGAACAAGCAGATATGCCTTAGCAACTGCAACACCGTCAGATGCTGCGATTCCTTTAAGCATTTCTGTCATATTCTTATGCCAATCCTTCTTTTGTCATTGTTTCTGCGATTGCTGCGATTGCGTCATCAGCATCAGCACCTTCTGCAGAGATAGTTACGTCAGCACCTTGACCAACACCAAGGCTCATAACACCCATGATAGATTTAAGGTTAACTGCTTTACCTTTGTAGTCAAGAGTGATATCTGAAGCAAATTTGCTAGCTGTTTGAACAAGCAAAGTAGCTGGACGTGCGTGGATACCTGTTTCTGCAACAATGTGGAAATCTTTAGAAGCCATAATGGATTCTCCTTCTTCATTTGGAATATTTGAGTTATCAATGATAACCCTTACAATTTAGAATTATAACATAGCTAATTGAGATTAGCAAGGTTAAAACGTACTTTCTACAAGTTTTTCGAAAGCTTGTCTCTCATTTTACTGGTCATTTTCATTTTTCAAAACATAAACAAATACTAGTCTCTAGTTATTTACAACAATTTCAGAAAATTTCTTTCATGGTGTTTTCAATCGTTAATTTTCATTTTCGAGCAAAAACAATCACATAATTGAAAGAATTTGATTGCTAAAGGCACTCGTTGAATAAGCTTGTTTCCCAAATGCTAAGTCAGCTGTAAAGATATCAGCTTTAAATGTCTTCTCAATAGCACTTGTAATCAGTTGAGCTGCCTCAGTCCAACCAATATAATCTAGAAGCATGCAGCCAGATAATAAAACTGAGCAAGGGTTAGCCTTATCTTGATCCGCGATATCTGGAGCTGTTCCATGTGTTGCTTCAAAAATAGCATGGCCTGTTTGATAGTTAATGTTGGCTCCAGGGGAGATGCCGATACCACCAACTTGTGCAGCCAAGGCATCACTGGCATAATCACCATTCAAGTTAGTTAAGGCAACAACATCAAATTTTTCTGGATTCAAAAGAATCTGTTGGAGAAAGTTATCAGCGATTATATCATTAATCTCTAGACGACCAGCTAGCAATTCTGCTTTATAGTCTTCCTGAGCTACTTCATAACCCCATTTACGGAAGCCACCTTCTGTGAATTTTTGAATATTCCCTTTATGAACCAATGTCACTTTCTTTAGATTGTTCTTGAGAGCATAATCGATAGCAGAGCGAATGAGACGTTTACTTCCTTCTATTGAAATTGGCTTGATTCCGATACTACTTGATTCTGGGAAGCGAATTTTATTAACATTCATTTCTGTCTGGAGAAACTCAATCACGCGCTTGACATCTGCCGTTCCTGCTTCCCATTCAATCCCCGCATAAATATCTTCAGTATTTTCACGGAAGATAGTAATATTTGTTTTTTCTGGTTCCTTAAGTGGACTTGCTACTCCGTCAAAGTAACGAACAGGTCTAACACAAGCGTAGAGATCAAGTTCTTGACGTAAAGCTACATTTAAAGAACGAATACCACCACCTACTGGCGTCTCAAGCGGTCCCTTAATAGCTACTAAACTTTCTCGAATAGCCTCCAAGGTTTCTTTCGGCAACCATTCACCTGTTTTGTCATAAGCCTTCTTACCGGCTAAAAGCTCTTGCCACTCAATATGACGCTTTCCTTCATAGGCTACTTCTACTGCTTTATCAAAGATTGCTTGGGCATTCTTCCAGATATCATGTCCAACACCATCTCCTTCAATAAAAGGGATAATTGGACGATCAGAAACTTGAAGCTGTCCATTTTTCATTACGATTTTTTCTGCCATATAGCTTTCCTCCCTAGCGTTTTTCTAAAGGAATATACGTCATATTTTCTTGTCCGATGTACTGCGAGCGTGGACGAATCAATTTATTATTTTTTTGCTGCTCTTGAATATGAGCAATCCAGCCGGCAACACGACTCATAGCAAAGATAAGGGTGAAGATATCGCTGTCAATTCCTAGAGTATGGTATACGGTGGCTGAATAGAAGTCCACATTGGGAATCAATCCCTTCTTATCTTTCATGAATTCTTCAATTTCTTGAGACATATTAAAGAATTCTTCATTCTCAGTACCCTCTGTCAACTTTTTAGCCATATCTCTTAAGAAAATTTCACGAGGATCCTGTTTCTTGTATACACGGTGTCCAAATCCCATGATTTTTTCTTTAGAATCAAGTTTTTCCTGCAAGTAAGCATTAACATCACCAGATTCACGGATTTCTTTAAGCATATCAAAGACGCGTTCATTAGCTCCACCATGCAGGGGACCTTTTAGAGCTCCAATAGCTGTTGTGACACAAGAATAGATATCTGTCAGAGTCGAGGCACAAACACGCGCTGCAAAAGTTGAAGCATTCAACTCATGGTCAGCATGTAGAATTAATGCCTTATTCATAGCTTCAATTTCAATTTCAGAAGGTTCAACACCATTCAGCATGTAGAGAAAATTAGCTGCAAAACCTAAATCTTCTCTTGGTTTGAGAGGCATTTTACCAGTACGTAAGCGTGCAAAAGTCGTAATAATTGTAGGCAATTTAGCCATCAATTCAATACTTTGCTGATAAATTGCCTCCATGGATCTTTCCTCGGCGTCAACATTGTAAACTCCAAGAAGGGAGACTGTTGAACGTAACACACTCATTGGGTGCAAATGTGGACGAGACTGGATAAGAATGCATTGTTCTACAGCATCAGAAATATCATAGTTCTTACGCAACTCAGCTTCAAAATACTTAAGTTCCATTTGCGTAGGAAGATGACCATTCCACAAGAGATAAATCACTTCCTCAAAAGACGCTTTATTTTCCATAAACTCAGAAATATCATATCCCGAATACGATAAATGATCATCGATAATAGATGAAATCCTAGTATTACAGGCAATCATATCCTTAAGTCCATTAATTTCAACTGTTGTCATATTAGGCCCCCTTCAATTTTTTTCTTACAACCATTGGCAAGATACCACCATTTTTATAGTAGCGAATGTCAGCATCTGCATCGAAGCGTACCAAGGCTTTAAAGGTTTTGGTTTGTTCAGGTGTTGAAGCTGTAACAGTGATAACATCATGGACACCTGGATTTTCTGAAAGGTCAAAGCTAAAGGTCTCCTGTCCTGTCAATCCAAGACTTTCAGCATTTTCTCCTTCCATAAATTGGACTGGTAAAATCCCCATCATAACGAGATTTGAACGGTGGATACGCTCAAAACTCTCAGCAAGCACTACTTTTACACCAAGAAGATTAGCACCTTTAGCCGCCCAGTCACGACTTGAGCCCATACCATAATCCTTACCGGCAATTACAAGCGTATCTTGATTAGCTTCTTTATATTTCATAGCAGCATCATATATAGGTAGAATGTCACCATCATATTTAGTATATCCACCAATTTTTCCATCTGCTAGCTCATTCTTGATACGAATATTAGCAAAGGTTCCTCGCATCATGACTTCATGATTACCACGACGGCTACCATAAGAATTAAATTCTTGATAATCAACACCATTCTCAGTCAAATAACGAGCTGCTGGACTATTTCTGGCAATATTACCTGCCGGAGAAATATGGTCTGTTGTAACCGTATCTCCAAATTTAGCCAAAACCTTCAAATCTTTCAATGGTTTAATGCTCAAATCATCTCCTAAAGCATCAAAGTAAGGCGGGTTTTGAATATAGGTAGAGTTTTGATTCCATTTATAATTTTGACTTTGTTCAGTAGGAATGGCATTCCACTTCTCACTATCAGAAAAGACACTGGCATATTCATCTTGGAAGAGTTGACGGGTGACGTATTTATCAACATAAGTCTCAATTTCATCACGAGATGGCATAACATCCTCTAAATAAACAGCTTGACCATTGTCGTCAAAACCTAAAGGTTCAGTTGTCAAATCAATATTCGTGTTACCAGCTAAGGCATAAGCAACAACCAATGGTGGGCTAGCCAAGAAATTCGCTTTAACAAGTGGATTAATACGCCCTTCAAAATTACGATTTCCTGACAAAACAGCACTCGCTAATAAATCAGTGTCTACAATAGCCTTAGCCACCTCAGGACGTAAGTCTCCTGAGTTCCCAATACAGGTTGTGCAACCGTAACCTACCAAGTTAAAGCCAAGCTTATCTAGATAGGTTTGCAAGCCTGAAGCTTTGAGATAACCAGTAACAACCTTAGAACCGGGTGCCAAAGATGTCTTCACTGTTGGAGAGACTTTTAATCCTTTCTCAACCGCTTTTTTAGCTAAAAGACCGGCTGCCATAAGAACGTAAGGATTTGAAGTATTGGTACATGATGTGATAGCTGCAATGGCCACATGACCTGTTTGAATTGTTTCTGAATGATCCTCAAAGTCAACGTTTGCAGTTTTTACTAACTCTTCCTTATCCAAACCGAAACCACGGACACCTGCTTCTCGTACCACTGCATCCTGGAATTCTTGCTTAGCATCTGATAAGAGAATCAAATCTTGTGGACGTTTAGGACCTGAGATAGAAGGTTTAATAGATGACAAATCGATTTCAACAATCTTAGTATACTTGGCTTCTTTACTTGGATCATAGAAAAGATGATTGGCTTTTGTATAGGCTTCAGTGACTTGGATATGATCCTCATCACGGTTAGTTAAACGCATGTAGTTAAGAGTCTCGTCATCAATAGGAAAATAACCACAGGTCGCACCATATTCTGGTGCCATATTAGCGACTGTGGCACGGTCAGCTAGAGACAAACTCTTCAAGCCAGGTCCAAAGTACTCAACAAATTTACCAACCACATTTTCAGAACGAAGCACCTGAGTAATCTTGAGAGCCAAATCTGTTGCCGTTGCAATTTTAGGCAACTCTCCTGTCAAATGTACACCAATAACCTCTGGAATTGGAAAATAAGATGCTTCACCGAGCATCGCTGCTTCAGCTTCAATTCCGCCAACGCCCCAACCAAGGACGCCAATACCATTAATCATAGTCGTGTGACTATCTGTACCAAACATAGAGTCAGGATATAGGAGCCCATCATTTTCAATAATGACATCACTCAAAAATTCAATATTAACCTGGTGAATAATACCTGTAGCTGGTGGAACCGCACGATAATTTTCAAAAGACTTTTCAGCCCACTTAAGAAATTCATAGCGCTCGTTATTACGTTTAAACTCTAGATTGATATTATCTTCAAGAGCAGTATCACATCCGTATGAATCCACTTGGACAGAGTGGTCGATGACCAAATCTACTGGAATCTCGGGATTAATAAATTCGGCTTTACCACCATTAGCCACTATAGCATCACGCATTGAAGCTAAATCAACAACAACAGGAACTCCTGTAAAATCTTGTAAGATAACACGACTTGGTTTAAAAGGCACTTCAGAAATTGTTGGAAAATTCGGAAATTTCATTAGATCAGAAATGTGAGATTCCTTAACATCCTCGCCATCTTTTTTTCGGAGGAGACTTTCAAGTATTATTCGAATGGTATAAGGTAGCTCTCCGACCTTAACATCATGAGATTTTGCTGCTTTTTCGAGATCATAGAAAGAGAATGTCTTACCATTTACAGTTAGATTTGAACAGTATTCTTGCATACTTGAACCTCCATTAGTTAAAAATTTTCTTTATTCTACACTGTTTTTTTTGAAAAAACAAATAGAATTGGCATTTTGATGTTATATTATATAACATCAGAGGTGAGATATTTCTTTTTTAGTCAATTCCATAAACAAATCCTATTTAATTTAGGAAACTTAAAAAAGCCTTTAAAACACAAGATATAGGGTTGTGTTTCAATACTAAACACAAAATATTGTATTTTGTCGGTTCAACCTCTTGATTTTTCCCAATATTTTGGGTATTCTATATAAAGTTAAAAAGTGGCTCTCTTGGCCACTTAAAATCTTTTTATAAAGGAGTATTTGCAATGGCAAAGATTACATTGTTTTCTAAAAACAACTGCATGCAGTGCAAAATGACTAAAAAATTCCTGGAAAAGGAAGGTGCTGATTTCGAAGAAATCAACATTGATGAACAGCCAGAAAAAATCGATTACGTAAAAAGTCTTGGTTTCACTGCTGCTCCAGTTATTGAAGCAGGCGATATCGTTTTTTCAGGTTTTCAACCGACTAAACTTAAAGAAATCCTTTAATTATCAAGTTTTTAAATAGAAAGGAACTTGTTTGCTTAGTTTAATGTTTTAACCTTAATATACTATTAAACTGAGCCTGGTATCTGTATTATGTCTTTAAAAAATCTTGGCGATGTCTCATACTTCCGCCTCAACAACGAAATTAACCGTCCTGTTAACGGTCAAATTCCTTTGCATAAGGACAAAGAAGCACTTCGTGCCTTCTTCCTTGAAAACGTTAAGCCAAATTCAATGGCATTCAACAGCATCACAGATAAAATTAATTATTTGATTGAGAACGATTATATCGAGTCTGAATTCATCGGTAAATACGAACCTGCTTTCATCGAAAAATTGTCTGCAGAAATTCATTCTCAAAAATTCCGCTTCCAATCTTTCATGGCAGCCTACAAGTTCTACCAACAATATGCCCTCAAAACAAACGATGGCGAGTCTTACCTCGAAAGTATTGAAGATCGTGTTCTATTCAACGCCCTTTACTTTGCTGATGGTGATGAAAACCTAGCTAGTGACCTAGCTAACGAAATGATTCACCAACGTTACCAACCTGCTACTCCTTCATTTCTAAATGCTGGACGTAGCCGTCGTGGTGAGCTCGTGTCATGTTTCCTTATTCAAGTAACGGATGACATGAATTCTATCGGACGTTCTATCAACTCTGCCCTCCAGTTATCACGTATTGGTGGTGGGGTAGGTATTAGCTTGTCTAACCTTCGTGAAGCTGGTGCTCCTATCAAAGGATATGCTGGGGCAGCCTCTGGTGTCGTGCCTGTTATGAAGCTTTTCGAAGATAGCTTCTCTTACTCAAACCAACTTGGCCAACGTCAAGGTGCTGGTGTTGTTTATTTGGATGTTTTCCACCCAGATATTCTTGCCTTCCTTTCTACTAAGAAAGAGAATGCTGATGAGAAGGTGCGTGTTAAGACACTATCACTTGGTGTTACAGTTCCAGATAAATTCTACGAGTTGGCACGTAATAATGAAGATATGTACCTCTTCAGTCCTTACTCAGTCGAAAAAGAGTACGGTAAACCATATAACTACATTGATATTACAGCTATGTACGATGAGTTGGTTGCCAATCCAAATATCACAAAAACCAAGATTAATGCCCGTGAGCTAGAAACTGAAATTTCTAAACTCCAACAAGAATCAGGTTATCCATATATCGTCAATGTTGATACAGCCAATCGACACAATCCAATCGATGGTAAGATTATCATGTCCAACCTCTGTTCTGAAATTCTTCAAGTTCAAACACCAAGTGAGCTTAACGATGCACAAGAGTTTGTTAAACTCGGTACAGATATTTCATGTAACCTTGGATCAACTAATATCCTTAACATGATGACCTCACCTGACTTTGGTCGTTCGATTAGAGCAATGACACGTGCGCTTACCTTTGTTACAGATAGCTCAAGTATTGATGCTGTACCATCTATCAAAAATGGTAACCAACAAGCTCATACCTTTGGTTTGGGAGCTATGGGGCTTCACTCTTACCTCGCTAAACACCATATCGAGTATGGTAGCCCTGAATCTGTTGAATTCACTAATATCTACTTCATGCTTATGAACTACTGGACTTTAGTTGAATCTAACAACATTGCCCGTGAACGTCAAGAAACCTTTGTCGGTTTTGAAAAATCAAAATATGCTGATGGTTCTTACTTTGACAAATACGTTACAGGCCAATACGTTCCTAAATCTGACCGTATCAAAGAACTTTTCGATGGCCACTTCATCCCACAAGCCAAAGATTGGGAAGAGCTCCGTGAACTCGTTAAGAAAGATGGACTCTACCATCAAAACCGTTTGGCTGTTGCGCCAAATGGCTCAATCTCTTACATTAACGACTGTTCGGCTTCTATCCATCCAATCACACAACGTATTGAAGAACGTCAAGAAAAGAAAATCGGAAAAATCTACTATCCAGCCAACGGTCTTTCAACAGACACAATTCCTTTCTACACTTCAGCCTACGACATGGACATGCGTAAAGTTATCGACGTTTATGCCGCTGCAACTGAACACGTTGATCAAGGTTTGTCATTAACCCTATTCTTGCGTAGTGAGTTACCAAAAGAAATTTACGAATGGAAAACAGAAAATAAACAAACGACTCGTGACCTTTCTATCCTTCGTAACTACGCCTTTAACAAGGGAATTAAATCAATCTACTACATCCGTACTTATACAGATGACGGTGAAGAGGTTGGTTCTAACCAATGTGAAAGCTGTGTCATCTAAGATGGTGATTTAACGATAACAACCTCACTACTCTTATTTACAAAATGCATTAAAAGGTCGGTTCGCCGACTTTTTTAATAGATCAACTCAAAAAACTATATCATGATTTTGAATTATGATAAAATAGTAACGACATCAATAAAGAAAGAGGTTTCTAATGGAAACTTACTACAAAGCCATTAACTGGAATGAAATCGAAGATGCGATTGATAAATCTACTTGGGAAAAATTGACCGAACAATTTTGGCTAGATACACGTATCCCACTTTCAAATGACCTTGATGACTGGCGTAAACTTTCAGCTGAAGAAAAGGATTTGGTTGGAAAAGTTTTCGGTGGTTTAACCTTGCTAGATACCATGCAATCTCAAACTGGTGTTGAAGCCATTCGTGCAGACGTCCGTACACCTCATGAAGAAGCTGTATTGAACAACATTCAGTTCATGGAATCTGTTCACGCCAAATCTTACTCTTCAATCTTCTCAACTTTGAATACTAAATCTGAAATTGAAGAAATTTTCGAGTGGACTAACAGTAACGAATACCTCCAAACCAAGGCGAAAATCATTAACGATATCTATGAAAATGGAACGCCTCTTCAGAAAAAGGTTGCTTCAACATATCTTGAAACTTTCCTTTTCTATTCAGGGTTCTTCACTCCACTCTATTATCTTGGTAATAACAAGCTAGCTAACGTCGCTGAAATTATCAAGCTCATTATCCGTGACGAATCTGTTCACGGAACCTATATTGGCTATAAATTCCAACTTGGATTCAACGAATTGCCTGAAGAAGAGCAAGAAAGTTTCCGTGAATGGATGTATGATCTCCTCTATCAATTGTATGAAAATGAAGAGCTCTACACTAAATCTCTTTATGACGGTGTTGGATGGACTGAGGAAGTTATGACTTTCCTTCGTTACAACGCCAACAAGGCTCTTATGAACCTGGGACAAGATCCACTCTTCCCAGATAGTGCGAACGATGTTAACCCAATCGTTATGAATGGTATTTCTACAGGAACATCTAACCACGACTTCTTCTCTCAAGTTGGTAATGGTTACCTTCTTGGAACTGTCGAAGCCATGCAAGACGATGATTATAACTACGGACTATAATAAAAAACTAGCTCAGCTAGTTTTTTATTGTGTTCAATACTATATTCGAAAAACAAATAGAAAAAAGAGTTCACGGTGAACTCTTTTTATTTTATTTTGCTTTTACTTCAAAACCTTCTGCTACACCTTCAGCAAAGTTTTCTTCAACAATGCTAGCACAGTGATCACAGATAGTCGCGTTGTAGCTACGTTCTTTAGTAGTTGGATCGATACGACGACAACGGTCACAGACATCACCTGTAGCACGTTCTACTGTGAATGCCACACCTTCAAAGCTTACAGCAGATTCAGGTGCTTCTCCTTCAGCAATAGTCAATGCTGAAACAATCAAAAGTTGAGCAAGGTTAGTGTTCAAACCTTCAATAAGTTCTTTGACTTCATCATCAGGATAGATAGTCAAATGAGCTTCAAGCGATTTACCAATAACTTTTTCATTACGAGCTTCCTCCAAAGCTTTTTGAGCTTGGCCACGGAAATCCATGAAGGCATTCCATCTTTCAAGAAGTGCATCTTGACCCACAAAATCTTCTGCTTCTGGCAACTCTGACAATTGAACGTAGTCTTCTGTTTCAAATTCAAGATATGACCAAATTTCTTCTGCAGTGTGAGGAAGGATTGGTGTCAATAGTTTTGTAATCTTGACAAGAATATCGTAGAAGACTGTTTGCATTTGACGACGTTCAAGTGATTCCGCACTCTCAATATAAACCACATCTTTGGCAAAATCAAGATAGAAGGCAGACAACTCAACGTTAATAAAGTTAACCAAGGCTTTGTAGATAGTCAAGAACTCAAAGTTTGCATAAGCATCACGAATAGTCTTAACCAATTGGTTAAATCGAATAGTCATGTACTGATCTACAGAACGCAAGTCTTCAAAGGCTACAGCATCAGTTGTTGGATTGAAGTCAGAAGTATTGGCAATCAAGAAACGTAGTGTGTTACGAATCTTACGATAAGATTCTGATACTTGGCTAAGGATATCCATTGAGATACGAACGTCATTAGTTGTATCAACACTTGTTACCCAAAGACGAAGAATTTCAGCACCAAATTGTTTCTCAACATCACTAGGAGCAATTGTGTTACCAAGCGATTTAGACATCTTCTCACCCTTACCATCAAGCGCAAAACCTTGAGACAAGAGTTGTTTATATGGTGCAACACCATTATTGGCAACAGATGTAATAAGAGATGAATTAAACCATCCACGGTATTGGTCTGAACCTTCGAGATAGAGGTCAGCTGGATAAGTTAACTCAGGACGGTTAACAACAACACCGTTCCATGATGAGCCTGAGTCAAACCATACGTCCATAATGTCAGTTTCTTTAGTAAACTCGCCGTTTGGTGAGCCAGGATGTGTAAAACCTTCTGGAAGAAGATCTTTGGCATCACGTTCCCACCAAATAACTGAACCGTGTTCTTCAAAAAGTTTAGCCACATGTTCGATAGTTTCTTCAGTCATGATTGGTGTTTTATCTTCAGCATAGAAGATTGGGAGGGGCACACCCCAAGCACGCTGACGAGAGATTACCCAGTCACCACGGTCACGAATCATGTTGTAGAGACGAACTTTACCCCACTCAGAATGGAATTTAACTTTTTCAATCTCATCCAGAATCTCTTGACGGAATTTAGAAACAGATGCAAACCATTGTGGTACTGCACGCCAGATGATTGGTTTCTTCGTACGCCAGTCGAATGGGTATGAGTGTGAGATTTCTTCTTTGGCAAGGAGTAAATCGCCGAGTTTTTCCATAACAATTGGAGCCACTTTATCGTAGAACTGACCTTCAAAATCAGGTCCAGCATTTTCCATCATGATACCACGCTCATTAACGGTTACGGCAACTTCAAGACCATTAGCAATACCTACGTTATAGTCATCCTCACCAAAACCAGGAGCCGTATGGACGATACCTGTACCTGAATCTGTAGTAACGTGGTCACCAAGAATAACAAGCTCATCAACTTCTGTATCCCATGGGTGTTCAGTCACAATTTTATTTAATTCTTCACCACGGTATGATTGAAGTACTTCCACATCTGTCCAACCGAATTTCTCAGAAAGACTATTAAGTAATTCAGAAGCAACAACAAATTTGCGGTCTTCTCCGGCAGATTTTACAAGAACGTATTCGATATCAGCACCAACAGTCAAACCACGTGAAGCTGTTACTGTAAATGGTGTTGTTGTCCAAACTACGATATATGTGTCTGTGTCTAGTACTCCTTTTCCATCCTTAACCTTATTGGCATAGTAAAGTGAAGTTGAAACCAAATCATGGTACTCAATTTCTGCTTCAGCAAGCGCTGATTCTGATGACCATGACCAATAAACTGGTTTTGCACCTTGATAGATGTAACCTTTTTTAGCCATCTCACCAAAAACACGAATCTGAGCTGCTTCATAATCTGGTGTCAAAGTAACATATGGGTTATCCCAATCAGCCGAAACACCAAGACGTTTGAAATCTTCACGTTGTTTGTCAACTTGTGAAAGTGCATAATCGCGACACATCTTAAGATATTCAGCACGATCAAGTTCTTTACGTTTCACACCTTGTTTTGCCAATACTTGTTCAATTGGAAGACCATGCGTATCCCAACCAGGAACGTAAGGAGCATAGAAACCAGACATTGATTTTGAACGCACAATGATATCCTTAGAAATTTTATTCATCGCATGACCAACGTGAATATTACCATTGGCATAAGGAGGACCATCATGAAGAGTGAAGTGAGGTTTACCTTGGTTCAACTCTTGACGACGTTGATACATCTTGGCATCTTCCCACTCTTTTTGCCAGATTGGTTCTTTGTTAGGAAGTCCAGCTCGCATTGGAAAGGCTGTCTTACCTAGATTTAAGGTTTCTTTGAGTTTCATTATATCTCCTCTTTAATTTAATTTACTAAATAAAAAGAGCCTTCATCAAAAAGGACGAAAGCTCGTGGTACCACCTTAATTCAGAGCAAAAGAATTTGCTCCCTCATATGTCCGTAAGGAGGACCATCCTTCTAACTTACTTATTTCAGTTAGAATGCTTGAAAATGATAACTATCCAAATAGGGAATGTGGGACTCACACCATCTCCCACTCGCTGTTAATATACTTGGTAAGTTGTATTTTTCTTATTCGCTAATATTCAATTTAAACGTTTGTGTTTCGTTTAGATTAATTTCACCTGTTGTCTCAGGTTGCAAATCAAAATCTTCATCTACTGGTGCTGAAGTTGGGAAATCTGCCACTTCACTTTCGAAAGTGTCTGGAATACCAAACTCAACTGGAGTTGAAACAACTTCGTTTGTTTCATCAACTTCTGGACTAGAGAAATCTTCAACTTGCTTATTACTTTCAGCAACGCGACGTTGAAGTTCAGCCATTTCATCAGGAGTGAATTGACGAGTTGCATCAAATGAAGCTGCATCATTTGAATCAGGTACATGCTCATCCAAAACTTTTTCAACAACTTCTTTAAAGGCAGCATCTGAATTTTGAAGATAAATAGCTGTTGGTTGCAACAATTCACCCCATTCTGGAGCACTTGCTAAGCTAAGCTGACCTTCAACTGCAGCCAATAGGCGTTGGTGGAAGACACGACTTTGACGTTTAAGTTCTTCTGTTTCGATGGCAACACGTTTGGCTTCATCTGTTGCATCACGAAGAATTTCAGATGCCTTAGATTTAGCTTCTTCAACCAAATGAGTAGCATTGAAGTTAGCCTTATTAATCAAGTTAGCTGATTCGTCAGCCGCTGAAGCTTTAACTTTTTCTGCTGTTTCTTGAGCCAAAATAACTGATTGACTCAATGATTCTTTCATTTCATCAAAATAAGCCAATTTTTCTTCAAGCTCTTTTACACGAGCAGCAAGTTCACGATTGTCACGAACTAAATCTTCATAATCGTCTACAATAATATCAAGAAATTCATCAACTTCTTGCTCATTATATCCACGAAATTTAGTTGTAAACTGTTTATCTTTAATATCAAGTGCTGTAATAGCCATTACAGGCCTCCTTTATTTTTCATTACCATATTTAATGGTTTAAATTAAATAACTACTTTTTTCTCCGTCTTAACAGACTTTCAATAACGATTTTAGCTTTTCCGGACTTTGAAAATCCGTCTTGTTGAGCTAGTCGAAATCGACCATAACCTCTAACCGAAATCATATCACCAATAATAACCGCCTGATCAGCCTTCTCAACTTGTCTATAATTTAATTTTACTTTTCCTGAAGCAATAAGTTTTAAGGCGTTAGAACGAGATAAGTTTAATACCGTCGCCAACACATTATCAAGACGCATACTGGAAAGTAAGACAAAAGTTTTTGAATACTTTTCTTGATTTGAAATCCAATCGTCTTTACTTACTTCTTTTAGAGTAACCGAAACATTACCAATCTTAGTAATAGTCATTATCGCATAACTTGCTAAATGAGAAGCAATGTAAAATTGAACACGTCCTTCTTCATCAAGAATAATATCTCCAAATACTTGACGATCAAGACCAAGCTGATTAAGTAGCGCACCCAAAACTTTTGGGTGTGTCAATTTATTGAACTGTCTCGCATATAAGATTTCTAATCGTTTAATTTCAAAGTCATCTTCTTCAAGCTCGTAATATTCTGGAGCAAGTATCACTCTTCCATACTCTTCAGATTCAAGAGTTGAACTCACAAAAAATTTTAAATTATAATAATGAGCCAACTCTTCAACAATCTGAATTTCACGAGGGTTCAAGAAATCAGTTAAGTAAGGACTGTACCTCTCATCAACTAAATGACAAAATCCCCTAACCTTCTCTAGAAAAGGCCGTTCATCTAACGAGTAATGCTGTTCAATTTTTTTAATATCTGACATCAGAGTAGAATAAATCTAAGAATTCTAAGTGAAAAGTTTAGTAGAAGTACAATTACGATTATTGAAAAATCAATACCAGCAAAAGCTAAATTCAAGCGACGAAATGGTGCAAGAATCGGTTGAACAATTTGTCTAATGATTCTTCCAAGGCTAGTATCATAAGCTCCTGGAAACCAGGATAACAAAGCATAGACTACAAGAAGAATCTCTATCACGTTAACAACACGTGCCCAAATAACATAAAGTAATACAGACATCATTTAACGTCTCTTCATGTCGAAGTCGAAATTAGCTTCTTGGTTGCCGTGAGCCAAACCAATCTCTTCAATGTCAACTACGACATTAATTGGCGTAAGCAAATACATTGAAGAGCCAACTTTTTGCAAGTTGCCTGTAAGTACCTTGCTAGCACCATCAATAAAGTCAAGACAACGACGAGCTTGCGCTTCCAACATATATTGAAAATCGATTAAAACACATTCATTTTCAATCAATAGTTCTACAATTTCCTGAGCATCTTCATACTTTTTAGGATATTTAATTGCAATTGTTGTTTTAGTTGTATTCATTTGTTGTGGTCCCTGATTTGCTTGTGAACGACTCAGAGGTAAACTACGAAGGACTTGAGTTTCCTGTAAGTCTGAATTAACATGTTGGCGACGAGGAGGGACTGTTGCCTGAGAACGCTCAGGTTGACGTTGCTGACGAGGAGGTGGTGTCTGCACAGGTCTCTGTGCTTTTACTGGACGTGCTTTTACAGGACGTTCTTTAGCCTCTTCTTTAGCAGCATCTTCATAATCTGTTACTTCGTCGGTATCAAAATATGAAACAATTTTATCAATTGCGTCTTTTAATGCCATAAGGTTATTCTCCGTTCTCTTTAAAGAATGCACTGCCTATTCTGACAAAGGTTGATCCATTCTGAATAGCCATGTCATAGTCTCGACTCATCCCCATGCTTAACTGATCACAAGGAACATTCTTTAGTTTTTTCTCTTGAATTGATTGTCTAAGCTCATTTGTCTCAGAAAAAATCTTATCAAGTTCTTGAGCATCTGCATCAATTGGAGCCATAGTCATTAGTCCAACGATACAAATGTTATCAAGATTTTCAATTTGTTTTAGAACAGCATCAAGTTCTTCAGCTGAAAAACCATGTTTTGATTCCTCACCTGAAACGTTAACTTGTAGGAAGCAATTAATAGTATGGTCGGCACGCTTTTGAATTTCCTCTGCTAATTTAACAGAATCCAAAGCATGAAAATAATCAACTAAATTAATAACATCCTTTACTTTACGACGTTGCAAGGTACCAATAAGGTGCCAAGTCAAATCATAATTTTTTAAAGCTTGATACTTATCTAAGAATTTATCAACGCGATTTTCAGCAATGTGCTTAATTCCCGTTTGAACCAATTCTTCAGCGACATCACTTGAAACATATTTGGTTACGGCAATAATATTGACTTCATCACTAGAGCGATTAGCCTTTTCACATGCTTCTTTTACCGCTTGATAAACATTATTTTTATTCTCTTCTATAGTCATTATCAACGATTTTTAAAGAATGGTGGTGTCTCCAATTCATCATCATCTTCAACATCACTTGAGAATGTAGACATAGTCAATTGACTATCTAGTTGACCAGTTTCAGGACGAGAAATATTATCACGTCTCAAATCCCAATTACCAAAAGCTGACTGCTCTTGTTGAGGAGCTGCCGCTGCAGGACGAACTCCTGGTTGTGGCATTGAAGGTGTTTCATTATAGTCAAAATTTGGTTGACGTTCAAATGAAGGTTGAGAGACTGGACGTTGTTCTTCTTGAACAACTTGTTGAGTAGGAGCTGATGGTTGTGAAGGAGCTGTAGTCACTTTACGTGGTTGAGCTTTGATACCAGATACTTTTTCAGCACGATCTTTGCGAACACCAGTTGCAACAACTGTTACACGGATTTCATCTTTCAATGTATCATCGATTGATGTACCAAGCCAAATGTTAACACCGTTACCAGCTGCTTGACCAACAATTTCAGAAGCTTCTTCTGCTTCTGTAAGCGTCATATCAAGACCACCAGTTACGTTAACGATAACATCTTCTGCACCATCAATAGTAGTTTCAAGAAGTGGTGAATAGATTGCTTTGCGTGCAGCTTCAACAATACGTTCTTCACCAGACCCAATACCGATACCCATAAGTGCATTACCTTTATTGGCCATAACTGTTTTCACATCGGCAAAGTCGAGGTTAATCAAACCTGGGTTAGTGATAAGGTCTGTAATACCTTGGACCCCTTGACGAAGAACATTATCTGCTTCACTAAGAGCTTCAAGAAGAGGTGTTTTCTTATCAACGATTTCAAGAAGGTTATTGTTAGAGATAATAAGAAGGGTATCAACTTGCTCACGCAACTCTTGAATCCCTTCGACAGCAAAGGCACCACGTTTGTTACCTTCAAATCCAAATGGACGTGTCACAACTGCAACTGTCAATGCACCCAAACTTTTCGCAATACGTGCAATAACTGGTGCTGCCCCTGTACCAGAGCCACCACCCATACCAGCAGTGATAAAGACCATATCAGCTCCTGTAAGTGCTTCTGTAAGTGTTTCTTCACTTTCTTCAGCTGCCTTACGACCAACTTCAGGTTGACCTCCAGCACCAAGGCCACGAGTCAATTTAGGACCCAATTGGATTACTGTTTCTGCTTTAGAAGAACTGAGTGCTTGAATATCAGTATTAGCTGCAATAAATTCAACACCAGCAAGACCTTCTTCAATCATTCGGTTGATGGCGTTTCCGCCACCTCCACCGACACCGATAACTTTAATTACCGCACCTTGAACTGATGCGCTATCAAATGAAAAACTCATTTTATTTCCTCGCTTTTACTAGATTCAATTAATCAAACATACTGCCGAAAATTCCACGAACACGATCACCAAGTTTTTGTTTTTGTTCATGATTTTCTTCTTCAACTGGCAGAGGTACCTCAATAGTGTTCTCAACAGGAATAGGATTTGGTTGAGGAGCCACTCGAGGTGCTGGAGCAGGAGTTCTATCAAAACTCAAGGAAGGAGTCTCATTGTCGATTGGTTTACGACGAAGATACTCTTCACCAGACACAGCCTGTTGCGCGATGATGTCAACTTCTGTAAGAAGACCAACATACTCAACAAGACTAATCACATTTGCAAACATTGGATTACGGATACCAACTTGGTTTGGCACGTAAAGTTTAACATTTGTTTCAAAAATCTCTTGAGCAACTTCAACCACACCTGGCATGATAGCTGTTCCACCTACAAGGACAATGCCACCAGGCAAATCAAGTAGACGTCCTCGAGTCAAGTCTTGTTTAACTCTATCAAGGATATGCTTCACACGAGCTGAGATAATCTCAGCAAGGTATTTTTCTGTAATTTCAACAGGTGAATTCTCACCTACAACCTCTACTTGGACAGTTTCTGTTTCGCTTGCTTCTTCAATATCTGCATTACCAAAATTGAACTTAAGCGCTTCAGCAATCTGCATTGAAGTCTTCAAAACTTTTGAAATATCCTTAGTGATGTACTCGCCACCTTCAGAATAAATATTGGTAAATTGAAGTTCTTGAGCACGCATGCTTGCAACAGTTGTTTGACCGCCACCCATATCAATAACAGTAGCACCAAACTCACGTTCACCTTCATTCAGAACAGCACGTGTCATTGCAAGAGGAGAGATGATAATATTCTCTACTTGAATACCCGCACGTTCAACTGTCTTACGAAGGTTGTGAAGAATTGTTGTTGGTCCTGTATAAATGAGACCTCTCATTTCAAGACGAATCCCCATCATTCCACGAGGATCACGAATTCCTTGGAAGCCATCAACAATAAACTCTTCAGGAACTAGTGAGATAACCTCACGCTCAGGTGTAATGCTCTTTGTCAAGGCTGAGCGAACAACACTTTCAACATCTTCATCTTTGATTTCTTTTGATTCACTTGTTACAGGAATCATACCTTGTGTAGGCTCAATTTGAAGAAGATTAGCTGGAAGCCCAACGTTCACTTGCTCAATAACAATCCCAGCTTTTTCTTCTGCTTGTTCAATAGCTGTTTTGATTGATTTCGCTGCAGCGTCAATGTCAACAATGATGCCATCTTTCACACCAGAACTCTTAACATTACTTACTCCGATGACATTCATTGATCCATCAATAAACTCAGCAACAAGAACCTTAATCGAGCTAGTTCCTATATCTAATCCTGTAAAAAAGCCATCTCTAGCCATTCACTCGACCTCTCAATCTTTCCATTCAATATCTTTGTAAACTGTATAAAAACAGAATTATTCGGATACTATTGTACCATAAAAAAACGTAAAATGTCAGCATTTTACGTTTTTTATTATTCAATATTAGCCTTGAGCAGGGGAAGTCCGATGAATTGTTTCCTGACCAACTGGTGGATTTTCTTCTGTTTGAATACCTGAATTTTCAGAATTAGTTTCTTCTTCAGAATGCTGTTCCGTTGATGTTGTAGTATCTTGACCTTCTTCAGAAGTTGCATTTTCTTCTTTTTTATCAGTCTTATCTTTATCTTTCTTTTTATCCCCATCAGTTTTTGATGATTCAACTTCAGGAGTCGTTGTATAAAGTCCAACTTCCATATCTACAATACTTCCATCTGAAAGTTGACTCTTAATTTTCTCGTAGTAAGGAAGCTTAACTGTTAATTGAGAAAGTGGAACACGAATGGAATTGCCATCATACAGCTCAATCGTTAGTAAATCTGAAGTTGCTTTAGTAGGCGTAAGATTAATAATTTGAATATTATTCTTGATTTTTGTATCAAGTTTATTTAATTCTTTTACTAACTCTTCGATTTTCTTCTCGTCATCCATCTTTAAGGTGATGAATTTATCAGGTAGATTACTAGTTGAAACTGTTCCTCCTGTCTTACCACTTTGAAGAATAGAAACATAACCATTTGTAGTTTGACGATAAGCCACGATTGGGTATTCTTTTACTGCAATATTAAATTGATTTGGAAAACTATATGTAACTGTAGCCTTTTTAACCCAAACATTAGTTTTTTCAACAGTTGATGCAACCTTTCCTTGGTTGAAAAAGACATGAGTGATATAGTCTGTATCAAGAATACCACTTGCAACTTTCACATCTTCTGGTAAAGCATTTTTTGTTCCTGATACAGTGAGAACCTTTTGTTTTGACCAAGGTGAAATAAAGAAAAGTGAAAATACGATTAGGAGTGCAGCGATAAAAACAACTAGTCCTGCAAGATTTTGTTGTGCAATTGGAATATTACTAGTTGTATTACCTTTTTTTCGTTTCTTCCTTTTGGTCTTTTTTTTCTTTTTAACCTTCTTTTTCACTGGTGGCTGGCTCTCATTTGAAGTCGCTTCTTGTGAATGAACGACCTTTCCATTCGCAAATTCTTCAGAATCTTCGGTTTCTTTTTTTCTCAAAAATTCGAGATTTCTCTTCTGCCACTCTGTGAGAACTTGTTTTTCTTGTGATTCTTGATCCTTTTTTGCCATGAAATTCCTTTATTTTTTTGAAATACTAGTCACTAATAGGTTATAAAAATCATCAGGAGAAGTGATTTCCTCAGATTTAGCCATCGCTTCTTTGTAAGTCTCTGCATGTTCAACAAGTTGTTCAAGCTCATGATTCAAGGTTTCCCAACTTAATTCTGTTTCCTGTAATTGACGTGCGTAGCCTTTTCGTTCAAAATAGGCAGCATTTTCAAGTTGGTCTCCTCGGCTAGCTTCTTTCCCTAAAGGAATAATTAAATGAAGTTTTTTCATAGCCAACAATTCGAAAATCGTATTTGAGCCACCACGAGTTACAACTAAATCTGCTGTATCCATAAGAGGTTGATACAAATCTGTCACATAATCAACTCTATAAAGATGACGTTCTAAGGTATTCAATGAAGAGTCCCCAGAAATATTAATGACATTATATTTTTCCGTCAGTTGTGGAGTATTACTAATAAAATCATTAAATACCTTTGCACCAGCTGAACCACCAATGAAAAGGACAGTTTTTAAGTTGTCATCAAACTGTTCTTTAATCTTTTCAAGGGCATCAGACTGATTGGGTGTCGCCATTCCTACCTTTGTAATAGCACCTACATGTTTTGTCTTTGCCAATCCTTTTGATTGTTCAAAAGTCGTAAACATAGTAGTCGCAAATTTATAGGCAATTTTATTGGCCAAGCCCATAGAAAGGTCAGACTCATGCACATATACAGGAACTCCTAATAATTTAGAAGCAATTACCGGTGGCACTGAGACAAATCCACCCTTTGAAAAGAGTGCTTGGGGACGAATCTTGGCAACTATTGCAATAGACTGTAGAATCCCCCAAACAACTTTAAAGACATCCAACATGTTTTGCCATGAGAAATAACGACGTAGTTTACCTGTAGCAATACTATGGAAAGTCACATCTAAGCCAGATTTATCAATCTGCTCATGTTCAATCCCGTGCTTATCACCGATATAGTGCACTTCCCATCCATCTTTGAGAAATTTTGGAATTAAGATAAGATTTAAAGTCACATGTCCAACGGTTCCACCACCGGTAAAAACAATCTTTTTCGCTTTTGCCATAGACTATCCCTTCAATTGCTCAACAGTTGTGATAAATTCGTCACCACGCACTTCGAAATTCTTGTACATATCCCAGCTTGCGTTTGCAGGGCTCAACAAGACAACATCTCCTGCACTGGCTTGATCAAAAGCAATACGTGTCGCATCTGCCACATCTTTGGCATCAAGATAAGTCACACCCGCTTTATCAGCAGCACGTTTGACACGAGGAGCAGATTCCCCTAAAATCACCATTTTCTTAAGACCAGTAATGTCAGGAATGAGTTCATCAAATTCATTACCACGATCCAAACCACCGGCAATCAAAATGACTTTACTATTATCAAAACCAGAAAGTGCTTTTTGTGTCGCTAAAATATTTGTTGACTTACTGTCATTGTAGAATCTTACTTCATCAATAGTGTCAACGAATTGGAGACGGTGCTTAACCCCACCAAAGCTTGCGAGAGTTTCCTTGATAGCTTGGTTTGAAATACCTGACAATTTTGCTACAGCTATAGTTGCCAAGGCATTTTCAACATTGTGACTACCAGGAACGCCAATCTCATCGGCTTGCATCACCAATTCACCTTTGAAGTAGAGACCACCATTTTCAAGATAGGCACCATCTACTTTTTCCACTGTTGAGAATGGAACTACTTGTGCTTTAGTTTGTGTAGCTAATTCCTTAGCCAAGTCTTGATTGAAGTTCAAAACAACAAAATCATCCGCAGTCATCTGATTTTGAATATTCCATTTGGCAGCCACATATTCTTCAAAACTACCATGATAGTCAATATGTGTCGGCATCAAGTTAGTAATCACAGCAATATGTGGATGGAAGCTGTCAATCCCCATCAATTGGAAAGAAGACAATTCCATAACTAAGGTATCTTGAGCAGTAACTGACTGTGCAACTTCTGACGCAGGGAAACCGATATTTCCAGACAAGACACCCGATTTGCCACCATGGTTTAGGACATCAGCAATCATAGTTGTCGTTGTTGTCTTACCATTTGAGCCTGTAATACCGATAATAGGTGCTTCAGATACTAGGTAAGCTAATTCGACTTCAGTCCAAACAGGAATGCCTTTTTCAAGTGCACGAGCTACCATTGGATTGTCATAACGAATTCCAGGATTTTTCACCATTAATTCAAAATTTTCATCCAATAGTTCAAGAGGATGTCCGCCACAGACAACCTTAATCCCTTCTTCAAGAAGCGCCTGTGCTGATGGATTTTCCTCAAATGGTTTCCCATCATTTACTGTGACAATAGCACCCAACTTAGCCAATAGGCGGGCAGCTGCTTCACCAGATTTAGCCAAACCAAGGACCAAAACTTTTTTATTTTCAAATTGTGTTACTGATTTCATAATTCGTCCATTCTCTCAAATTGTATCATAATCATTTTACCCTTTATCCTAAGCTATTTCAAGGAGTTACCTCTTCTTGGCAAAAGAAAAAGCCAATCTATTCGATTGACTTTTAATCTCATGCTACTTATTTATCTTCATGTTCGGCTTTTTCATGATTAAGCTCTGACATAGCGAAAAAATCTTTCAAGGTGAAATAGCTCAATACAAGCATTCCCACCGTAACATAGAACTCACCAGGTAAACTGAAGAATTTAATGATTGATAGCACTGCTAAAAGTAAGAGCAATGCTAAGGTAGCCATGACAAAGAGAAGATTCATGGTGTTTTTTACCGACTTTGGTGCAATAAAGAAATAGAACGATGCAATCAATATAGCAACAATCAGATAAAACATCTCTTCTCCTCTCTAAATATTATTCAGCTTCTGCTGCTTTTTTCTTACGTTTATTGGCTTTATCACGCTCTGCTTTATTCAAAATTTGTTTACGCAAGCGGATAGATTCAGGCGTTACTTCCATATACTCATCATCATCCAAGAATTCGAGCGATTCTTCAAGAGTCAAGATACGTGGAGTCTTGATAACAGCCGTTTGGTCCTTAGTTGCTGAACGCACGTTTGTCATTTGTTTTGCTGTAGTGATATTGACACCAAGGTCATTTTCACGAGCATTTTCACCAACAATCATACCTTCATAAACTTCAGTACCTGGGTTAACAAAGATTGTACCACGTTCTTCGATACGCATGATTGAGTAAGTTGTCGCTTTACCTGTATCGATAGAAACAAGGGCACCACGGTGACGTCCACCAATTTCACCAGCAACAACTGGCAAGTATTGGTCGAAAGTATGGTTCATGATACCGTAACCACGTGTCATAGACAAGAATTCAGTTGAGAATCCGATAAGACCACGAGCTGGTACAAGGAAGATAAGACGTGTTTGACCGTTACCAACCATTTGCATATCAAGCATGTCACCTTTACGTTCTGAAAGGGCTTGGATGATAGAACCTTGGTACTCTTCTGGAGTATCAATTTGAACACGTTCAAATGGCTCACATTTCACGCCATCAATTTCTTTGATGATAACTTCTGGACGAGATACTTGAAGTTCGTAACCTTCACGACGCATTGTTTCGATAAGGATTGACAAGTGCAATTCACCACGACCTGAGACAGTCCATTTATCAGGAGAATCAGTTGGATCAACACGAAGAGAAACGTCTGTTTGCAACTCTGCCAAAAGTCGTTCTTCAACCTTACGTGATGTCACGTGTTTACCTTCACGACCTGCAAATGGTGAGTTATTAGCCAAGAAAGTCATTTGAAGTGTTGGTTCGTCAATACGAAGAACTGGCAATGGTTCAACAGCATCAGTTGGTGTAATTGTTTCACCAACGAAGATGTCTTCCATACCTGAGATGGCAATCAAATCACCAGCTTTTGCTTCTTCAATTTCACGACGTTCCAAACCAAAGAAACCGAAAAGTTTAGTAACACGGAAGTTCTTTGTTGTTCCATCAAGTTTTGAAAGGGTAACTTGGTCACCGACTTTTACAGTTCCACGGAAGATACGTCCAATACCGATACGACCAACGAAATCATTGTAGTCAAGAAGTGACACTTGGAATTGAAGAGGCTCGTCTGAGTTATCTACAGGAGCTGGGATGTGGTCAATAATAGTGTCAAAGATTGGAGCCATAGTGTGCTCTTGATCAGCAGGGTTATCTGACAATGATGATGTTCCGTTAATCGCTGAAGCATACACAACTGGGAATTCCAACTGATCATCATCGGCACCAAGCTCGATGAAAAGTTCAAGAACTTCATCAACAACTTCTTCAGGACGAGCTGATGGTTTATCAATCTTGTTAACAACAACGATAGGTGTCAAGTTTTGCTCAAGCGCTTTTTTCAACACAAAACGTGTTTGAGGCATTGTACCTTCGTAGGCATCGACAACAAGAACAACCCCATCAACCATTTTCATGATACGTTCAACTTCTCCACCGAAGTCCGCGTGACCTGGTGTATCCATGATGTTGATACGCGTACCGTTATAAGCAACGGCTGTATTTTTGGCAAGGATGGTAATTCCACGTTCTTTTTCAAGATCGTTAGAGTCCATTGCACGCTCATCAAGCTCTTTACGCTCGTCAAGAGTGTGTGATTGTTTCAACAATTCATCAACAAGTGTTGTTTTACCGTGGTCAACGTGGGCAATGATGGCTACGTTACGGATATCTTCTCTAAGTTTAGTCATTTTTTCCTCTTTAATTTTTATTTCAACTTTTAAAGTATACCACATTTTCAACAAAATGGCAGAGCTCAGCTGATTGTAAACGTTTTTCAACAAGAAAAAGGTGCTGTCCACCTATAATTGGTCAGACACACCTTCTGTCATTCATTAGTTATCAATTGTAAGTGCAAGGCTAGCAGCTCCGATGATACCAGCATCATTTCCAAGCTCTGCTAATTTCACTTTTGTTGTACGGCGAACTTGTGGGAATGCATAACGTGTAAAGTATCCTTCGACACGGCTACGCAAGAATTCACCAGCTGCTGAAACACCACCACCGATGACAACTGAATCTGGGTTAAGAATATTTGAGATATTTGCTGTTGCAAGTCCTAGGTATTCAGAGACCTTGTCAACGATGCTATCGGCAAACTTGTCGCCTTCAGCAGCGGCAACGAAAATATCTTTACTTGTTACTTGCTCACCATTATCTACAGCAGCTTTAATAGAAGAGTCACCTTCATATCCTTCTGCTAAATGACGTGCCAAACGTACGACACCTGTTGCAGAAGCTACAGTTTCCAAGCATCCTTTGTTTCCGCAAGTACATTCAAATCCTGTTTCAGGCTCAACGATAATGTGGCCAATTTCACCACCAGCACCGCCAACACCATGGATCAAGTTACCATCAGCGATAACGCCGCCACCAACTCCTGTTCCTAATGTCACAAAGACAACATCAGGATTGTTAGCACCAGCACCAACCCAACGTTCACCGAGGGCAGCAACGTTAGCATCATTATCAATCGCAAATGGAATACCGAGTTCTTTTTCGATGAAAGATCCAACTTCTTGAGTTTCTGCCCAGTTCAAGTTGAAAGCACCAGTGACCGTTTTATTTTCACGATTAACAGCTCCTGGAGAACCCATACCAATTCCAATGAAATCTTCTGCAGTAAGTCCGTACATTTCCAAACGGTGTTTCAAAGACTCCACGATGTTAGGGACAATGTGACGACCATTTTCAAGCGTATTTGTTTCAATCGCCCATTTTTCTTGCACTTCACCTTCTGAAGTCAAAATACCAAATTTAACAGTTGTTCCACCAAGGTCAATTCCCAAGAGTTTTTTACTCATTTTCTTTCTCCATTTCAATGCGATGTTCACGTCGTAAAATCATTTCAGCAGTAAGGTAGCTGTCCTTGTCCACCAAACCATTCTGGTAGAGGGCTTCTAATTCAATCTTCATCATTTCGATATCATAGAGCCTTTTCCCTAGGTAAACTACTATGCCAAACTGTTTCAACAACTGTTGAACGTCATATAAAGTTTTCATAGCAATATTTTAGCAAAAAGCTTCTGCCATGACAAGATAGTTTTGAAAACCTTTACAGATTATTGTATACTTCAAAAAAACCTAAGTCATTTAGACTCAGGTTATTGACAATTCGGACAAATCCCATGTAAAATCATCTGTTCACGAGTAATGCGAAAGCCTGTTTGTGATTCTACCTCTTCCTTGAAAGACGGAATCGGTAAGTCTAAGTCAGTAATGTGACCACATTTTTCACAAACAATGTTTAAGTGGTCATGTCCCATAAAATCATAATAGGTTGTATTATCATTATTAACCTTGATTTCAGAGACAACCCCTTCTTCTACCAACACCTTCAGGTTGTTATAGACCGTCGCCAAACTCATCCCAGGATTGTCAGGGAGAAGGTCATAATATATCACATCTGCACTAGGGTGTTGATCAGACATCATCAAATAGCGAATAACAGCTTTACGAGATTCCGTCAACCGAATTCCTTTAGCTTTTAACTGATTTAGGACATCTTCATAAACGCCTAGACTACGTCGATGCTCAGACATATCGCCGCCTCCCTTCTTCTAAAAGTATTTTACGTCTATTATACACTTTTAGAGGAACTCTTGACAATCATCTTAACTCAAAAATGCTTATCTCAAGCCTGGAGCTTGTCCAAGTTCAGCAGTCAACATCCAGACTGTCTTATCAATTTCAGATTTAGCCGCAGTGAAGATATCATTTGAAGGAGCATCTCCTTCTTCATCTGTGATATCCAAACCAACTTGGAACAATACTGACAAATATTTGTATGTATCAACCAATAATTGGATCTGGTCAGACATTGGTTTGTCAAATGTACCAGTAGTTTCAGTCAAGCCTGAATTAGATGAAAATTCTACCAAAGTTGAGTATGGTTCCCCACCAATAGTAATCAAACGTTCACTAATAACATCAAGATGAGCATTCAAACTATCCATCAATTCATCCATTTTTGGATGAAGATAGAGGAAACCAGGACCACGCATATACCAATGAACTTGGTGAACAATTGAAGCTGCTACAGACAAATCAGCAACTGCTTGATTCAAAACTGCTTTAGTTTTTGTATTTGAAGGTGTTTCAGCTTGTTGGTTAACTGTTTCATTGATTGTTTCTTTAATTGAATCTACCATATTAATTCTCCTTATTTAGAATTACTATTATTTACACTTTTATTTTAGAATATTTCTAAATAAGATGCAAGCAAAATGTTTTTTCTCACTCTTTTTCGAATAATTAGGTATGTTAAGTATTATTTATTTTTTTCTAGGAGCCTCTTTAGGTTCATTTACCGGACTGATTTGTGATCGTTTTCCTGAAAAGTCGATTATTTTTCCTAGAAGTCACTGTAGCCATTGCAAGCATCAGTTGCGTTTTTTCGAGATAATCCCTATCCTCTCACAACTTTTCTTAAAATCTAGATGCCGTTCATGTCAGACTCCTATCCCTTTTCGTTACCTCTTTATTGAACTATTTTGTGGAGTAATATGCCTGCTATATTTCTATGACTTTTTAAGTCTTGAAGTAACCTACTTTCTTTACTTCAGCCTTTGTCTATCAATTTTTGATTTGAAACATAAATCCTATCCGCTTCTGATTTGGATAGTTGGAACAGTCCCACTCTTATTCATGGGCAACTACTACATCACATTTGCCTTAGGGATAATCCTCGCTATCCTTTCTTATATGAAGCATCTAAATATTGGGGAAGGAGATTTTCTCTATTTAGCAAGTGCCTCCCTTATTTTCCCATTTTCAAAAATACTACTTATTATCGAAATTGCCTGCCTATTAGGACTAGCTTACTTCCTTCTACGAAAAAATCTTAAGGAATGCATTGCATTTGTCCCATTTCTTTTTCTAGGGATAGTACTTCTTACTTTTTGTTCAATTATATAGAAAAAAAGCCGATAAATTCGGCTTTTCTTTATTAGTTCATATTGACACGGTGCCACTCATTAATGACATAAGAGAGCATCTCTAATTGTTGTAATCCCACATTATTAACCTCTGAAGTTTCTTCGTTAGAACCTCCTAGGTAACGTGTATAAATTGCAATAAGATACGGTGTATCTTCCATTACAATAGCATCAACGTTAAGTGCTTCACGAACATAACCTGGTTTCTGATAAATAGTCAATCCTTGATTATATGTTTTATAATAATATTCTGGGAAAGACTCTCCTAAATATTTGAGAATGTCTTTATAATCCTCTTGGTGTTTCCAAAGATAATCCAAAACTTGGATGTAATAATCCGTTGTCGTCTTATTACCATGCATTTGGATAGTCTTCACTTCACCTTTTGATTTACCGTATTTATCGAGCATGCCATAGAATTTTTCCATACCACCAAGGCGTTCCGCCAAAGCATAGGCAGGAGTGTTCTCAGAGTAAACAAGAGAATACTCTTGCATCTCTGGAATAGTCATCGAACCACCGAAAGCAGCAACATAACTATCGTGCTCAGCCTGATATTCATACTCAGTATTAGTAATATCAAAACGTTCAGTTAAAGAAAGTTTACCCTTATTAACCTGATCCATGACAAGCATGTTTAATGGCAATTTATAAGTTGATCCTGCAGTCATTGGTTGAGTATCATTCATTGAGAATTGCTCATTTGTCTTGGTATTTTTATATGAAAAGGCAATTTGGCTAGACTCAATACCTTGGTCAGCCATAAATGCTTCAACCACTTGGTTCAATGTCATGTTAGCATAATCATAATACAAGCCATTACCATACATGGTATCTGCATCTGCTTCCATGACTGCTTGTTTAGCTTCGGCTGATTTATTAGTTGGAGTTACCTTTTCCTCTTTTTCTTTGTCTTCTTTTTTAGTGACTTTAGAACTAGATCCGAAGATATTTCCAATACCACCAGTGTGACCAGCTTGTTTACCACGTCCTGCTAAAGCAAGCATGGCAACAAACAAAAGAATTACCAAAACACCTAGGAATGCTAAGATAATATAAGCTTTTTTATCATCACGAGTTGATTTTGATTTAGCTTTAGATTTCTTAGAGCGCTTACTTCTAAGTGCCAAGGTTTCATTTTTTGCTTCATTTTCCTTGTGCTCAACTGGTACTACTGATTCCTCAGCAGATTTCTTCTCTACTGATTTTTTAGAAGTCTTTTTAGCATCTTTTTTCGATGCTTTTTTGTTGTCTTTCTTAGCGCCTTTTTTGACATCTTTTTTAGTATCTTTAGTGTCTTTAGTGTCTTTTTGGACGTCTTGTTGAAGGTCTTGTTTTACCGAATCTTTCTTTTTATCTTTAGTTTTTCGGCGGCTTCCACTATACTTTTTGCTTGAATGTTTTTTCTTTTTTTTCATAACAAATATAGTTTAAGCTATAATTCACTAAAAATCAAGGAGATTTTACAATCATATTACAAAAAAATATCCCCAATAGTGAGGATAATTTTAAACTTATTTAGCTGCTGCATAAAGCTCAGCAACTTTATTCCAGTTAATGATTTCAAAGAAAGCTTTGATGTAGTTTGGACGTACGTTACGGTAGTTTAGGTAGTAAGCATGTTCCCAAACATCAAGTGCCAAGATTGGTTTCTTACCGTCTGAGATAGGAGTGTCTTGGTTAGCTGTTGAAACGACTTCAAGCTTACCTTCAGCGTTAACAACAAGCCATGCCCAACCTGAACCAAAACGAGTTGTTGCTGCTGCTGTGAAAGCTTCTTGGAAGGCTTCAAATGAGCCGAAAGCTTCGTTAATGGCAGCTGCTACTTCTGCAGTTGGTTCTTGTTTTTCAGGAGACAAGAGTTCCCAGAAAAGTGCGTGGTTAAGGTGTCCACCACCATTGTTAATAAGTGCTTGACGAATATCTGCTGGAATTTGTTCCACGTCAGCCAAAAGTGCTTCGAGATCTTCACCAATTTCTGGGTGTTTTTCAAGAGCAGCATTAGCATTTGCTACATAAGTTGCGTGGTGTTTATCGTGGTGAAGAGTCATTGTTTCAGCATCAATGTATGGTTCCAAAGCATCGTAAGCGTAAGGAAGGTCTGGAAGGATAATTGCCATAGTAAAGGTCCTCTTTTCATTTTTTCTTCATTTTACCGTAAAGTGGTAGAGCTTTCAAAAATTTTGCTTACAAAATCAAAGAAAATTCTAAATCTCTAGCGGTTTGATACGATTTTTAAAAGTGCTAAATCAAACAAGTAATCTTTATCTAAGGTTCCTGTTTTTATCTGGTAATCTGTCTCTACTAAAATCTTAATCGTCATTTTTAAGAATGCTACTGACAAAGGACGACTATCTCTCAGAGCAAAACGAACCTGAAATTGATTGACTTTACGCCCTAAATAATCTGACAGACTTGAAATAATTTGCTGCTCACTTTTGCCTTGAGCAGATAAGAGTTTAACCTGTAAATAGGTACGAAATTGTCCCAACATCACAGCAATCAACTTAATCTCATCTTCACCCTGAAGCCGTAAATCATGAACCAATTCACGAACACTCTGAATTTGGCCTCGCAAAAGAAGTTGCGTCATATCAAAAATATTATCTTGCAAACTTTTCGGAATGGCCTCAGCAATATCTTGCGATGAGATATTTCCTTCCGTTTTATACCCCTTTAGAAAAGCTAAGTTTTTTTGAACATCTGAAAAGTCAAAATTTGACTTAATCAAAAGTTCCTCAAAGACTCCTGTATCAAATGTAAGCCCCTCTTGATGCGCCTGCTTTTGAAAATAGGTTCTAAGTTCTGCATCTTTTAAAGGACTGGCTTCAAGCACCATGGCATCACGTTTGAGAAGTTTGACTAAACGACGCTTTCCATCTAGCTTTCCTGCAGACATCAAGACAAGACGTGTTGTTTCAACAGGAGACTCAAGATAATTTTCAAGGCGCTTCAACTCTTTCTCATCCAGATACGATTTTTTAGCAGTAGTCATATCTGCGAAATGATCAAAAATGACCACCTTTTCATCTGCAAAAAAAGGCATGCTTTCTAAATCGAGCTCAGCATCTTGATAATCAGTCTCAGACATATCAAAATAAGAATAGGTTAAGTCACTGGGATCAAAACCAATTTGTTTTAAAAATTTTTCTTTAGCTTGACTATACTGCCCTAAATCCTCGCCCGCCAAGACCGTTATCATAGGGAGCTTTTCTTTGGACAGCTTTTCAATCGTTTCCATAGCAATCATGGTTTTATTATAACAGAATTTTCACCATAACAAAAAGCCCACCACTAACGTGATGAACTTTACTTTATTAACCAGAGTTACGAAGACCTGTTGCAATACCATTGATGGTAATGTGAATAAGGCTAATTTCGTCATCGGTCAAATCATTGTTACGAAGACGTTTAATCAATTCAATTTGGATGTAGTTCAAGACATTGAAGTATGGTAAACGGAAGTCCAAACTTGCTTTAAGCGATGGACTTTCATCAAGGAAGCCATCATGTTTTTCAATCGCAAGAATGACATCTTTAGTCAACTGCCACTCATCCAAAATAATATTGAAGACACTACGAACTTCTTCACTTTCTGCCAATTGTGCATAGTGGAAGGCGATATTCATATCTGATTTTGAAAGCACCATGTCTACGTTTGACAAAAGTGAACGGAAGAATGGCCATGTTTCAAACATATGTTGAAGTTTCTCGAGGTTGCCTTCTTCAGCTTGGATAAAGCGATTAAAGGCAGAACCCACACCATACCAACCTGGGAACATGATACGGTTTTGTGACCATGAGAATACCCAAGGAATCGCACGAAGACCAGAAATTTCAGTAATAGTCTTACGAGCAGCTGGACGAGAACCAATATTCAAACTTGACACTTCTTTGATAGGACTAGCTTCAAAGAAGTAATCATAGAAATGTTCATTTCCAAAGACAAGGTCACGATAAATAACATTTGAATCGTGAACAATTCCGTCCATAACCTCACGGAAATCAACCAATTCTTCTGGATCGGCAATTTGACGTGTCACCATACGGTCAAGAGCAGCTGAAACAAGCATTTCAAGATTGTAGTAAGCAGCATCCTTGTTGCCATATTTATTACCGATAACCTCACCTTGTTCAGTCAAGCGGATACGGTCTTTAATGGTACCAAATGGTTGAGAAGTAATGGCATCATATGATGGGCCACCACCACGACCAACAGTACCACCACGACCATGGAAGAAGGTAATCTTAATACCACGCTCTTCCCCAATCTTAGTCAATTCATTTTGAGCCTTGTAGAGTGTCCAACCAGATGACAAGTAACCACCATCTTTGTTAGAGTCTGAGTAACCCAACATGATTTCTTGGTAGTTATTGCTATTCTTAATCCAACGTTTAACGATATCATAACCAAGGTATTGTTTCATGATATCATTAGAGTTTTCCAAGTCTTCGATAGTTTCAAAAAGTGGAACGATTTGGACACGCGCACGTTCTGTATCAACCAAGCCAACTTCTTTAAGAAGGATAGCCAACTCAAACATATCAGAAACGCTCTCAGTGTGAGAAATGATATGTTGTTTGATGACATCTTCACCAATATAGTCTTTCAAGAGACGAGCTGTACGGAAGATTGCCAATTCTTTTTCAAGAATTTCTGACTTAGGCACATTAGTTGATGACAAAGTACGAGGATCTTCTTGCAATTCTTTGAGAAGAACCGCAACCTTTTCAACCTCAGTCAATTCACTATAGTTATCAACAATATTAGCAGACTTAAGCAATTCTGCCACACAAGTTTCATGAACGCTTGAATCCTGACGCATATCGATTGTAGCAAGATAGAAACCAAAGACTTCTACAGCTTGGAGAAGCTCTTCAAAATCACCTGAAATTAAGACAGCATCGTCATTTTCAAGAAGTGAATTTTTGATTGCCAAAAGATCATCATGGAAATCCTCAGCTGTTTCATAAAATTCAGTCGTTTGTTGTGAGACAGCTTGAAGACTTTGGCTGAGACGTTGTTGCACGTAATCAGCTACTACTTCACCCGTTGAAGCTGAGCCTAGACGAACATTTTCAGAAAGACGTTTAGCAACTCTTTCCTTGCTAAAGTTTCCTTCTTTAAAGAAAAGAAGTGTCTGAATCAACTTAGACTGGATGTAACTGAAAGCACGACGGTAAGGTTCATTTTCACGATAAACAGATGTATCTGGAGAATGTTTCGCCATCTCTGCTACTGTATCTGAAACCTCAGTCAAGCGTGATGAGAGGGAGAACGAACGGTAAAGATTATCAACTTTTTCAATATAGTAGTTAAGGATAACTTCACTTTGTACAGTGGCAGAAAGTTTAAGAGTTTCTGCTGTTACAAATGGGTTCCCGTCACGGTCACCACCAATCCACATTCCCATAGTAATAGGTGTTGGATTGTCAAGTTCGATACCTTTTTCAACTGCTAAACGTTTGAATTCATGTGATAAGTTTGTAATCGCCTTAATCAATGAGGAGTTGTAATACTCCATAACGTTAGTGATTTCGTTTTTAACCTTAAGTTTTTTCTCACGAATGATATCTGTTTGCATCATGATTTCTACATAACGACGCAAATCTGCATACCATTTATCCTTGTTAATAAGACCAGCCTTAACATCACGATGCTTACGGAGAAGTTCGTGAATGTGGTTAGTCAATTCAAGCATAGTTTTACGTTGAACCTGAGTTGGGTGGGCTGTCAATACTGGCACGACATTGACATGTTCAAGAATGTCACGTGCATTTTCACTTTCAGCGACAACATCAAAGGTTTCAGACAACTTACCTAGATAAGATTCATCAATATTGTTCTTGTGGTTGACTTCATAAGCCAAATCCACGTCTTCAGAGATATTAATTAAGAGAGGTAACAAAGAGAAATAACGTGATGCAACGACCATATCGTCATTTGTCATTTCTGAAATGGCTTGTGTAAGGGCCACATAGTCACCTTCATCATAAAGTTCAACCAAATGTTGGATAGTTGTGAGACCTTGCTCTCCAGCCATGCCTCGTGTTGCATCATCCAACAATTCTTTCAAGATACCAACTTCTTCAGAGATGATTTCCTGGTTGTTACTGCTTTCCAATTTGTTAAAAGCCAAACCTTATTCTCCTTACTTTATGTAGTACCCTCTTATCATATCACTTTTAAAACAAAAGTAAACTATTTTCCTTTAAATCGTCAGTTATTTTGCAATTTTCCGACTTTTTCAAACAAATTTTCAAGGCTATTTCCGAACTTTATAAAAAAGACTCTGAAACAGAGTTCAGAATCTTAATTATACTTTTCTTGATAGAATTTGATTTCATCGCCATCTTCAACCTTAAGTTGGTTGGCTGCTTTTTCACCTAGTTTACCATTGACATCAAACATCCAATAGATCCCCTTATCTTTATCTTGAGAAATACCATCAATCTCAGTGATGAAGCCATCGTTTTCTTGAACAGGATATACCTCTTCCAATACATCAAGCACTGTATCACCTTTTTGGATTTCTACTGATTTTTTCTTACTTTCCTTATCTGTTTTCAAAATCAAAGTCACTTGACCTTGAACCTTAGACTGATGATTATTTGTGCTGCTAGTAAGTTTAGCTGCCTCATTTTTTCCACAGGCTGCTAGAGTAACAAGTGATAAAGCAAGAAAAATATATGTCAATAATTTTTTCATTTCAAAAACCTCCTAAAAATAGACTGGATGAATGGATAGAATAGAAGCGTCGATACTGCATGATAGGTGTCGTAAAGCAGACCAGAAATAACAAAGGTAATCCCACTTCTAAATAGGAGGCCATAGCTATAATCCATGAGAACCCCATAGAGAAAGGACAAGAGAGTTACCAAAGCAATCTGCCAAACAAGTGACAACCTAGGTGCAATCAAACTCCAAAGAGCCATCAAGACGCCGAAGGCAAGAATCTGATTAAAGACCCAAGGACCAAAACCAAAGATGAATCCTGAGATGGACATGGTTAAAGCCATAATCAAGAGACCATCTACCAAACCCAAGTAAAGAACAGCCACAAAAAACATAGCTGTAATAGGCTGAATATTTGGCAATCCTATAAATGCCGACCGCAATCCTACTGCCAGAGCTGACAAAATGGCTATTCGAGCCATTCGTTGAATCGTTAGTTTCATACATCTATTATGCCAGAAATAAGGAAATATGACTAGTTTTTAAAAATAAAAACTAAAGATTTCTTGAAATACAGAGTAAGATTGTACAAATTGAAGAAAGTAATATTCCTTGTTGCCTCTCCCAAATGTCAAACAGTTTGATTAGGCTAAATATTTGATATAAAAATGTACTCTCATTCACTATCCTCTGTCATCTTGACAACAGTAAATAATTAAGTTTGATTAATTATAAAAGTTAACTTGACTTATTTTTTATTTTAAAGTATATTAAACTCAAGGAGGTAGCTAATGATTCAAATTGAAAATATTAATGTGTCTTACCAACAGACATTGGCTCTGGATAATATCACCTTAAACTTGGAGGGACCTAGTATTACTGGGATTATTGGACCAAATGGTGCTGGTAAATCAACTCTAATTAAAGCATTAATTGGTATTATTCCTCACTCTGGAAAAATCCTTTTCAATAAACAACCTATTCGTCAGCAATTGAATCGTATTTCCTATGTTGCACAGAAGGCTGATATTGATTTTAACTTTCCGATTACTGTCAGAGAGTGCATCTCTCTAGGACTCTATCCCAAAACCAAGTTCTTTAAACGTCTATCTAAGAGTGATTGGTCTAAGGTCACAGATGCTTTAACACTACTTGGTCTAAATGATTTGGCCCATCGACAAATAAGCCAATTATCAGGAGGGCAATTTCAACGTGTTCTAATCGCTCGTTGTCTTGTACAAGAGGCTGATATTATTTTATTAGATGAACCCTTTGTAGGGATTGACTCTGTTAGCGAAGATATTATCATGAACACCTTGAGAGAACTTAGGGACAAAGGTAAGCTTATTCTTATTGTCCACCATGATTTGAGCAAAGTTCCTCATTATTTTGACCAAGTTATCCTCCTAAATCGTAAACTGATTGCTAGTGGGCCTACTAATCTTGTTTTTAATGAGGATAATCTCCGTAAAACCTACGGTAACAGTTTATTTTATAAAGGAGATGTAAATGATTTCTGAATTTATTGATGGTTTGCTAAATTTCCACTACTTACAAAATGCTCTTATAACGGCTTTAGTTATTGGAATTGTCGGAGGGGCTGTTGGTTGTTTTATTATTCTAAGAGGCATGTCGCTTATGGGTGATGCGATTTCACATGCGGTTTTACCCGGCGTAGCTACTTCCTTTATCTTGGGTATTAACTTTTTCATAGGAGCCATCATCTTTGGACTTTTAGCTTCTACAATGATTACCTATATCAAAAGCAATTCCATTATTAAGAGTGACACGGCAATTGGGATTACCTTTTCGAGCTTTCTAGCTCTCGGTATTATTCTCATCGGTGTTGCTAATAGTTCCACAGATCTCTTTCATATTCTCTTCGGGAATATTCTAGCTGTACAAGACATGGATATGTGGATAACGATTATCGTTTCACTTCTCGTACTAGCAACTATTACAATCTTCTTTCGCCCTCTACTCCTAACATCCTTTGATCCAATTTTGGCCAAGTCTATGGGAGTTAAGGTCACCTTCTACCACTACTTACTTATGGTTATTCTAACTTTGGTTTCTGTAACTGCCATGCAGAGTGTTGGCACTATTCTTATTGTGGCACTTTTAATTACACCGGCTGCCACTGCCTACCTTTATGTTCATAGCCTAAAAACAATGATTCTTCTCTCATCAGGATTGGGGGCTCTGGCATCTGTTCTAGGTCTTTTTATCGGCTATAGTTTTAATATTGCAGCTGGTTCGAGCATTGTATTAACGTCTGCTCTACTCTTTCTCATCAGCTTTTTCATCGCCCCAAAACAAAGTGGCATGAATAAAACTTCTAAACAATAAAAAATAGGATGAAAATAATATGAAAAAAATACTATCAACAATAGTACTACTACTTTTAGCGGTAGTTACTCTAACAGCTTGTACCAATAAACAAGGCAGTAACAAGGATAAATTACGAGTCGTTACGACCAATTCCATTATTGCTGATATCACCAAAAATATTGCCGGAGATAAAATCACTCTCCACAGTATTGTCCCCGTTGGTAAGGATCCTCACGAATACGAACCCCTTCCTGATGATGTAAAGAAGACATCGCAAGCTGACTTGATTTTTTACAACGGTATCAATTTAGAAACTGGTGGAAATGCTTGGTTTACTAAGTTAGTCAAGAATGCTCATAAGACAGAAAATAAAGATTATTTTGCAGTTAGTGATGGTGTTGAGGTAATTTACCTTGAAGGTCAATCAGAAAAAGGTAAGGAAGATCCCCACGCTTGGCTTAATCTGGAAAATGGGATTATTTATGCTCAAAATATTGCCAAGCAACTGATTGCTAAGGACCCTAAAAACAAGACCTACTACGAAAAGAATCTAAAATCCTATACTGACAAACTTAGTAAACTGGACCAAGAAGCTAAAGAGACATTTAACAAGATTCCCGATGAGAAAAAACTGATTGTCACTAGTGAAGGATGCTTCAAATACTTCTCTAAAGCCTATGGCATACCATCTGCCTACATCTGGGAAATCAATACAGAAGAAGAAGGCACACCAGACCAAATCAAAACACTCGTGGAAAAACTACGCCAAACAAAGGTACCAGCTCTCTTTGTCGAATCTAGTGTCGATGAACGCCCTATGAAAACAGTATCTAAGGATACCAATATTCCTATTTATGCAAAGATCTTTACAGATTCTATTGCTGAAAAAGGGCAAGACGGTGATAGCTACTACAACATGATGAAATATAATCTGGATAAAATCACCCAAGGCTTGAATCAGTAAAAATCTTATCTAAGAAATATTCTGTATTCTTATGATAAATCTGTTATACTAAGGTGAGACTATTTTCAAAGGAAGAGAAATGACACCTAACAAAGAAGACTACCTCAAATGTATCTATGAGATTGGTACTGAAGAAGGCAAAATAAGCAATAAGGAAATCGCAAACCGTATGCAGGTGTCTCCACCTGCTGTGACAGAAATGATTAAGAAATTAATTTCAGAAGACCTCATCATCAAAGACAAAGTCAAAGGCTATCTTCTAACGAAAACTGGTAAAATCAATGTCGCTGAACTCTATCGGAAACATCGCATCATCGAAGTCTTTTTGGTGGACCACTTGCAATATACTTGCGACCTAATTCATCAAGAGGCTGAAATTTTAGAGCATACTGTCTCTGATCACTTTATCAATGCCCTTGACCGCCTACTCAATTACCCCCAAACCTGTCCACACGGTGGGCAAATCCCCAAGTCAGGTCAGCTCATAGAGGAAATCTACAACCAGACTTTTACACAAGACCTAACTCCTGGAGACTATGTACTTCGTCGAGTTCAGGATCAAATTGATTTACTCCATTATTTGGAAACTGTCAGTCTTAAAATTGGAGTAACTTTTACCTTGAAAGGCTTTGACCCTTTTACACAACTCTACCGCCTGAATATTGATGGAAAAGAAATTCAAATTCCAGAAACTGTTGCTAGCAACCTTTATATTGAATCAAACTAAAAAAGCGAGGCTGATAAACACCCTTAGAAGTGTCATCAGTCTCACTTTTTTTACATTTGTTTCAAGCGTTCCACCCGTTCTGAAATTGGTGGGTGCGTATAAAAGAGCTTCTGCAAACCAGATTCCTTTTTAGGATCGTTGATATAGAGAGCTGCGCTAGCATCATCTACGTGATGTTGCATCGGTTCACTATGATCAAGTTTAAGCAGAGCATTAATCATACCTTGCGGGTTACGTGTTAATTCGACACTAGAAGCATCAGCTAGAAATTCACGCTGACGTGAAATAGCCAACTGAACCAGGGTAGCTGCCAAAGGCGCAAGAATAATGGCAATCAAGGAAATAATGAGAAGAATAATCTCCAAGCCACTACTTCCATTACGATCATCATCATTACGACGACGGCCTCCACCCCAGAACATCATATTGCGAGCCATACCAGCTAGCATGGTGATCGCAGATGCCAAGGCTACTGCAATAGTCGAAATACGGATGTCATAGTTACGAATATGGCTGACTTCGTGCCCTATGACCCCTTCAAGTTCCTCACGATTCATAACTGCAAGAAGACCTGTCGTAGCAGCCACAGCAGCATTTTTAGGGCTAGACCCCGTCGCAAAAGCATTCATTGAAGGATCATCGACAATAAAGACACGTGGCATCGGTATTTGTGCCACCATAGCCATATCTTCAACCACATGATAAAGGTTTGGAGCGGTTTGTTCATCAACCTCTCGTGCACCATTCATAGCCATAACGACATTGGTTGATTGGAAAATCATGGTAACGGCATAGATAAAACCGATAACTAGAGCAAGAATCAAACCACCGAAGCCTGAACCTAACCAAAGATAGCCGACACCGTAACCAACAAGGCCCAACAAGAGGAAAAAGACCAGGAGCAAAAGCCAAGTCTTTCTCTTATTTCGAGCAATCTGATCAAATAACATATTAGTTACCTAGTCCACTGAAATCAACCTTAGGAACAGCTTTTTCTTCTTCAGGTGTTTCAAGGAATTCAGCAGCCTTAAAGCTAAACATTTTAGCAATAACATTGCTTGGGAATGTTTCCAATTTCACATTGTAGTTACTTGTCACACTGTTATAAAGTTGACGTGAATAGGCAATTTTGTTTTCAGTGTTCGTCAACTCTTCTTGAAGCTGGCTGAAGTTTGCACTAGCCTTAAGGTCAGGGTAACTTTCAGCTACCGCAAAGATTCCAGAAACCTGGCGTGTCAATTCATCACTAGCACGCATAGCCTCTGCTGGTGAAGTCGCAGCTGCTACTTGATTACGAAGTTCTGCTACTTTTTCAAGCGTTGAACCTTCGTATTTTGCATATCCCTTAACAGTCTCAATCAAGTTAGGAAGAAGGTCATTACGACGTTTCAATTGAACATCAATTTGACTCCATGCCTCCTTAGTCTGCATACGGCTTTTAACCAAGCCGTTATAACTTGCAATAACAAAAATTACAAGAACAACGATAATGGCAATAATAATCCAAATCATATTTTTATTCCTTTCTTGTACTGAAAAAGAGTCAATTAACCTCTCTTTCAAGTATCTTTGATAGTCTCAGTATATCAAATTTTCAGATAAAAGTGGTAAAATGTGAGTCGTTTTACAAAAAAACTGGACAAGATGTCCAGCTTTTGTATTACTCTTTAGACGTGTGTCGTTTACCTTGGGCTAGGGCATCTGCTTCTGTCATTGTAACGACATTTGTTTTCTTGGTATTTTTTGGCATAGATAAAAAACACCCATTTTAATGGATGCTTCTTACCTACTATTTACCTGCTTTTTTACCTTGTTTTGTAAGGTAAACTGTAGATATACTTAGTGCTGCAGCAACTCCGACAAGAAGGAAGACCGTTGTCGTATTAGACTTACCTTTTTCTTTTGAAGTGCTAGCTTGGCTTTCAGAACTCTTGGCCACCTGTTTTGCCTCAGTTGCTTTATCAATACGAGCGACATTCTTAGGTGTGTCATCCTTCTTGCTTTCCGCCAATTCTGACAAATCACTGCTAATCTCTTTGGCAACACCTTCAGAGCTTGTAAGTGATGCCGCTTCTGAGGCTAATGTTTCAGAGGCCATAACCGCCATAACTTTACTTGCAATCATATCCACAGACTTCTCATTCAAAAGAGAATTATAGCGAATAGCTTCTGAGGCGAGCTGACTGCTTGTTACAGAGATTTTTAGGTCATTGTTATAAGCGACCTGACTATTTGGTGAGATGCTGACAACTTCAGATCTACGTGCTATTGTTGGAGATTCAGAAACTTTGACATCAACCTGACTTGTTGAACCTTTTTCAATAACTTCTGAAGAAACCTCACTTATCGGATCTTTTTGTGTGCTTTCTGAAGTTGGAGATTTCTCTGGGCTATCAGAAGTAATTGCTACGTCAACCTGACTAGTAGATGAAGCTACTGAAGTTTCCTCATTCTTTGGTGACTCAGAGGCTGGAGCGGTTGAGCTTGCCTCACTATTTGGTGTTTCTGAAACTGATGTCTCAGAGATCACTTCACTGTTAGATACTTCAGAAACTGGAGTGCTTGAACCTACCTCACTCTTTGGTGTTTCTGATGCTGAAGTTTCAGAAATTACTTCACTAGTTGATGCTTCAGAAACTGGAGTGCTTGAACCTACCTCACTCTTTGGTGTTTCTGAAACTGAAGTCTCGGAAATTACCTCACTGTTAGATACTTCGGAAACTGGGTCTGTTGAACTTTCCTCACTAGTCAATGCTTCGGAAACTGGGGCGCTTGAAGTTGCTTCACTTTTCGGTATTTCTGATGCTGAAGTTTCAGAAATTACTTCACTAGTTGAGGCTTCAGAAACTGGAGTGCTTGAACCTGCCTCACTCTTCGGTGCTTCAGAAACTGAAGTCTCGGAAATTACTTCACTGTTTGATACTTCAGAAACTGGAGTACTTGAACTTGCCTCACTCTTTGGTGTTTCTGATGCTGAAGTCTCAGAAACTACTTCACTAGTTGATGCTTCAGAAACTGGAGTACTTGAACCTGCCTCACTCTTTGGTGTTTCTGAAACTGAAGACTCTGAGATCACTTCACTAGTTGATGCTTCAGAAACTGGAGTGCTTGAACTTGCTTCACTCTTCAGTGCTTCAGAAACTGAAGTCTCGGAGACTGGATTATTGACAGGCTTTGGTTCAGGTTTTGTTGGAGAAACTGCTGAGACAGCCCCAACAATCGTCGCCTTATTGTCAATCGTATTATTAGATAAACGGATTTCTCCATTACCATTGTCACCCATCTCAAAGTTTTTGGTAATCACCGGCTCAGCCAAGGTATTCAATAGTTTATTATCATAGACATCGACATTCTTGATTGTTCCACGAACTTGTTGGAAATCAATGGCACCACGATGGAGCTTATAGAGGTCATTAGTTGTCCCTGAACGTAGAATGGTATTGTCATGAATCTTAATTCCAGAATCATTGAGGTCAAAATTGTGACCTGCAAAGACAGTGTTTACACGGATACCTGCTCCAGCAAAGACGTCCTTAATGAGGTTTCCTGAAATCTCATGCCCCTTACCACCAAAAATACCGATACCAGCAGCACGCCAACCTGATTCAATGGTGTTGTTAAGGAATTTATTATTTTCCTCAGCTGCGGCATTTGTCCCATCTGAAATACTTGACCAGATAGCCAAACCATCATCACCATTCCCACGGATATTAGAGTTTTTTACTGTTGAATTCTTGGTTCCTTGAGCAAAGTTAATACCATCAGCCAAGTTATTACGGATACGAGCATTTTCAACGACAAGACCATCCGTGTACTTCATATTTCCCGTTTGGTCATAGTCTCCAATCCACATACCAACTTCAAAATGTTGAACCCAGATGTCATGAATTTTCGAATCCTTGCCAAGTGTTCCCGAAATAGCCTTGTACTGTGCATCCTCGTTATAACGAGAGGTCAAGTTGGAATCCATATAAAGATTGCTCAACTCGATACCATTACTATTATGACCGAAGACAATCCCACCACCATAGCGTTTATCACTTGTGAAGTGCAGTTGTGTATGCCAAACACCAGCACCTGAAATCTTTAGATTATCGGCTTCGATATTAACTTGTTTGTCGAAATTGAAACGTCCCTCTGGAATATAGACAGATTTTCCGCTGGCTTTAGCTTCTTCAACAGCCGCAAGTAAGGCAGCTGTGTCATCACTATCATCATTGGCAGATGCACCCTTATCCACAATACTGATACTATTTTCACCTTGGGCAACTGGCGCTGGAGCCTGTTCTAGCTCAATAAAATCAATACCATAAGGGACATTGTCATCTTTCTTCTTAACCAGAGAAATCTTATCACCAGATTTCAATTGGATGTCCTTGAGGAGAAGACGTGTCTCATCAAAACGGAAACGTGCACTTGATCCATCAATAGCTTGATCATACTCATGGTCACCTTTAAGGTACTGCCATGCTGAGTGAGATGACAAATCAAGATTACCGACACTTGAACCATTAACCTGCACATCCAACTGACCTGATGCACCATCAGGTATTGTATAACGCACATTCAAAGCATTGGCTGGCTCGGTAACATTGAAGGTAACTGCTGCATCTTTTTTAGGAAGCTCAACATAAGTTTGGTTAGTCGCTTCTACAGCTGTAGATTCCATGTCCGTTGACTGTTGAATTGTAGCTCCATTTTCGACAGTCGCATTTTCTGCTTCATGAGTCGTGTAAGGCATTTTGGCACCGTAGGCATCCGTGCTATACTCCTTGCCTTGAGCTTGATCCTCAGTCGCATTGGTTAAAACATTTGCTGAAGTTTCTTGAGTTTGAGGGTTGCTTGCCTCAACCAATTGATCAATGGTCGGAGTCTGTTCAGCTGCTTGAACAGTTGTTACCTGAGGATGAACTGGAGCAATATTAGCAGGCTGTGACGCTTGCACAGTCTCAACTGATGCTGGTTCGGAAGTCGCCACTTGTGCCCTTGAGGCTGTTTGAGGTGTCTGTGCCTGATTTGAGGCATCAGTCAAATCACCAATCGATTGTGCCTCATCAGCCTGAGCTGCTTGCCCATTGGCAAGAGCCATAAAGCCAATCAAAGCTGATGCTGCCCCAATGGAATATTTACGGATGCTGTACTTTGGTTTCGTTTTTCTTTCTTTAAACAAGTCTATTCTCCTGATACTTTTTTTCACAATCTCTCTATCTTAGGACCAAGCCGTCCTTTGAAAGAAAATAAAGATTCCCTCATATTAAATATTGTTAATAATGCTGTTGTTTTTCTTATTAAAAACAAACCAAAGTAAATTATAAGGGATGAAAAAGTAAAAAAAAAGGCTAGGCTATCCATTTTAACAAGGCCTTAACAAAATTGTCATATTAGAAAGTTCAGTCATTCACGTCTAAATTATAGTCTAAAAATGTCGCACAAAAAGGTGATTTCTTTCACGTGTAAGAAAGAAAAGACTCTAAATTTCCATAAAGGCTTATTTAGCAAGAGTTATCGGCCAAAACTATCAAAATGTTTTAAATCTGTTTTCTCAGATTTCTGTCAAACGTTTGACAGTCTTTTTTAATTTTACGCTTCAAAGTATTATTTTCCGAATGTTTTAGTATTACAAATGTTAAACACCCAAAAATAAAAAAAGAGACAATAATCTGTCTCTGATTTTTCAAAAAAATAACTAACCTAACTAGATTTTACGATAACATTGCCTCTAGTTCTTCAAGCGACAGACCAGTCACATCTGATACCACTTCTAGAGATAAGCCTTTTGAGAGCATCTTACGAATCAACTCTAAACGCTCCTCATGACGACCTCGTTCCAAACCTTCTTCACGCGCTTCATCAATTGCTGTCTCCATAGTCATGTCATAATTTTCTTGAATACGTATGCGTTCATCAATCATCGCCTTTTCCTCCTATCGGTTGGCTCTTACGATAACAAACCATCTAATTCTTCAAGCGATAGACCAGTCACATCTGAGACAACTTCTAGAGATAGGCCTTTTGACAGCATCTTACGAATCATTTCTAGTTGTCCCTCATAACGACCTCGCTCTAGTCCCTGCTCTAACCCTTTCTCTATACCTTCTTCACGCGCTTCATCAATTGCTGTTTCCATGGTCATGTCATAATTTTCTTGAATACGTATGCGTTCATCAATCATCGCCTTTTCCTCCTGTGTCCAGCTGGATGAATCCAGTAATGAATCGGCATGCGTGACCGCGTGACTAGGTGCCATTGAAAATGGGAGATTTCCAAAGAACTCTAGCCACTGCCGCCCTTCATCCCTAATATGCTTATCTTTATTATACTTATCCAACTCTAAAAAGGCAATCTGAAGAAGGTTCTGCTGTTTCCCATCCTTATAGTAAGCATTCAAAGGCCTCCCCGTCCTACTATTGGCCATCCAATAAGTATTAATCGGGGACTCCTCATCTGGCAACAAGGTCTTCTCCAAGATAGCAATACCATAGACCGGCTCCATCTGCTCATACATCTTATGCGTCTGCCCTTGTTGGCGTAATTGTTGCACATTTTCTACTAGCTGGTTAGCCAAATAATAATGAAAACGATTGAGAAAATAATGCTGCTTACGCACCTGAATCTCAATGATAACCTCAGTTCCATCATTCAACTTGGCTCGAACATCCACCGAGGTTGAAAAGAGCTCATCCTCATCAAAGTCCTTCTTATGAAGCTGTGTTCCCTCCAAAATCTGGGCATCCACAACATCCAAATCCAAAATATCTCGAATAAATGCCACCGTCACCTCAGGCAGGCTAAAAATCTTCTTAGCCATGATATCCAAGGTCGGTGAGACATGCTTATGTCTTTTTTCCATTTACATCTCCTCAATTAAAAATAGAGGGTTGGTCCCTCTACTTCAATTATTCGGAAAAAGTAAATGAAAGATGGCAACTACCCCTTAAATGCTTCCACAAAAGCCTTGAGTTCTTCGTCTGCTTCTTTGGTCGTTCCATGAAGCTGACCAAGCATGTCGAGAAGGGACGCTGTCTGACTTTCGATTGTCGCATTGGTCTGATTAATCTTAGCCACAATCTCAGTCAAGGGCTCCACTTCCTCTTCCTCAAAGGTATCCACATAGCGAGGAATATTAAGGTTGTAGTCATTTTCCACAATCTCTTCGAAGCTAGCCAGATGGGCAAACTTGTCCATATCCTCACGGCTCTTATAGGCATTGAGAATCTTCTCAATATGGGCATCCGTCATGATATTCTGGTTCTTGCCCTTATCAAACTCCTTAGAGGCATCGATAAAGTAAACATCACGATTGGTGCGGTTCTTTTTAAGAATGATAACCGTCGTTGGAATACTGGTGTTAAAGAAGATATTAGCAGGCAGACCAATAACCGTATCAATAGCACCCTCTTCTAACAAAGCCTTACGAATAGTCCCTTCAGCATTACCACGGAAGAGGACCCCGTGAGGTAGGACAATGGCCATAACACCATTGTCTTGTTTCAAGTGATAGTAACCATGCAAAAGGAAGGCAAAATCGGCCTTAGATTTAGGTGCTAGTTTCCCAAATGGTGAGAAGCGAGGATCATCCATGAAACCTGAGCTAGCAGACCACTTGGCTGAATAAGGTGGGTTCATGAGAACACCGTCAAAGTTAGTTGGCTCTTGGGTTGGCCAATCCTCATCCAATGTATCAGCGTTGTGTAAAAACTGATTTTCAATCGGCACACCATGCAGAATCATGTTCATACGTGCCAGGTTATAAGTTGAGGTATTGAGCTCCTGACCAAAGTAAACCACAGTCTGTGGTTGACGTGAATAGCGTTTGGCATTAAGCAAGAGCGATCCTGACCCCATAGTCGCATCGTAAAGGGTAAAACCTTGCTTGTCCTCACGTCCTGAAAAAGCAATCTGCGTCATAAGCTTGGCAACAGGTTGTGGCGTATAGAACTCACCAGCTTTTTTACCCGAATCCGTCGCAAACTGACCGATCAAGTACTCATAAGCATCCCCCAACATATCACCAGCATGACCTGCCACATCTAGGACTGCCAACTCTTTCATCACAGCCGCAACCGTCTGGTTTTGCTTTTGAGGAGTCGCTCCAAGTTTCTTAGAGTAGAGGTCAATGTCTTCAAAAAGGTTTTCATAAAGCTCGTCGCTCTGCTCAATATCACGGAAGCCCTGAGCCAAGTCCTCTAGCTGAAAGCTTCCATCGTTCACTCGCTCCACTAAAGCCGTAAAGGTCAAGTCAGGATGAATGGCATAGCTCATCTCATCAGTGATGACTGCTAAGAGATCCTCGTGAGTCTCCTCATCCTCGTAGTATTTACGATAGACTGCCAGTGCCTCTTCCAAGCTTTCTGTCTCTTCCTCCATGGTCTCTGCCACGAAAAAGAGCATCTTGTCCGACAAATACTTGTAAAAGACCATACCCAAGAGATAAGACTTGTAGTCGTTGGCATCCATCTTAGAGCGGAGCACGTCCGCTGAGTTCCACAGGGCTTGATAAAGCGACTGGGAGGTTTGTGTTGTTTCCATAGTAATTCTTTCTGATTTCTTTTAGACCTTTTCTTGTTCCAGTGGGACGACAGCGAGGGTCTTGCCCAGACTAGCTAAGACTTTCAAAACCGTGTCCAATTGAGGACTGGTCTTTCCTGTCTCCATCCGAGCGATGACCGGTTGACTGACCCCACTTAGTTCTTCTAGTTTCTTTTGGCTAATGCCCTTTTCATGCCGAGCCTCGATCAGCTCAGTCATAATCGCGACCCGCAGATCACTTTCCAGGATTTCTTCCTTAGTGAAGAGCTCTGCTCTCACATCCTTCCAATTGCTTCCGATGGCACTATTGTTCATCTCTTAGCCCTCTTTCTTTCAAATCTTGCAACTCCCGCTTGGCTTTCTCGATCTCTCGTCTGGGCGTCTTTTGCGTCTTTTTGACAAAATGATGCAGTAAGACAAAGCTCCCATCCAACCAAGCCACGAATAAAATCCGATTCCGCAAGGGCCTCAACTCCCAAATCTCCGCATCCAGATGCTTGATATAGGGGTGGCCAGCACGAGTTCCATGCTGGCTCAAAAGTTCAATATAGTCGTTGAGCTTGTTGAGTTTGAACCGGCAGTCCTTATTATCGCGACGAGCTAACTCCCTCATGTAGTCCAAGACCGGTTGATTCCCTTGTTTGTCCTTATAAAAATAAATAGCGTGCACAAAGCAACCTCTTTTCGAATTAATTATAACTCCAAAGTTATTAAAAGTAAATACTTTTAAGCTATTAAGAACTAAGGAGCACCCTTTGAAAGTTTCAAAGGGACTCACTTATACTATTCGAAAAAGGATGTGCTGAGGAATGCTGATAAGGATCTTTTTTGAAGGTTAGATAAACATATCTTGTAAGAGTTTTTTTTATAACTTAGAAATTTAAAAATGAAATTTTAGTCTATTTTTTCTTTCTTTTAAGCTTTCTTGTGCCTGCTTCAACCTTATCAGCATTTTTCTTAGTTTCTAATTTTTCATTAAATACTGTTTTATCAATAATTGTCTTGATTAAATTATCAAGTTCTGTTCCTTCTGAATAATCTGCTGGCACAAAATAATCAATACGACTATCACGAGTCATTTTGTGAACTTTAGTTCTGTCATTAGTTTTTGGATTGAATACACCGATAGAATAGCCTCCTCGCATTTTAACTAATTTCATACAGGGGATATCAGTATCACTATCACCCAGATAAATCATATTTCTAAAAGGAACTCGTAAATCACTCTCTGGGAAAAATTCATTGACTGCAGAGTCATTTACATCCAGAACACCTTTGGTGATTCGAAATAGGAATTGCGTCTTATTGGTGTAATTCACTACTTGAGCTGGCCAGACTGCAACCCCATTTTCATCACAATAAAAAGAAGTCGCATAAATTTTCTTAAAAGCTCCTTTTTTAGCAATAGAAGTCCCCTCTATCATTTCTTTCAAACCCGATGAAATAATATAGTGCTCAACAGTTACACCTCGTTCTTCCCCATACTTTCTGATCCGTTCAAACCAGCCTTCAACCCCATCGAATAATGCTACTTCTGAACCAAACCTAGCTAGTTCAGTTTTTGTGAATAAAACTTTTCCTGCAGATTCTGTTTTCATAGTATACATATAAGCTAGATTTTGGTCCATATCATTATTATAGGCAAAACTATTTGACTTTTTCCAAAAATCTCCAATTTCATAACCTAGCTTCTGGATAAACCCTTGAGCTTGCATATCATCAGGAGACAGAGTTTTATCAAAATCATAACAAATGGCTACAACTGGTTTATCATCTTTAGTGAGACGATTAGATTTTATTTTTGACATAAGGCTATTCTCCTTTTTATATAAACATATCCTGCAAGAGTTTCTTTTTCAAATTCTCAAGCTGAGTAATTTTTTCTTGGTGAGAGTTGATGAGGTTATCGAGATTAGAGAAATAGGAGCCGATTGCACGTTGTTCCTCTAGTTCTTTAGGTACTACTAATCTAGTGTTGAAAAAATCAACAGGCGTAATGTTTAATAATCCATGATTTCGTGCTCCCTCAGCAGCACACATAGAGACCTCTCGATGCCACTTATCACTCTCATAATAATGAGCAAGATAGTCCGAATCAACATCTACTGCTTTAAAAAGAATGTACAAAGTAGATAATACTCCATTCTCATACTTATCAAGACGCTTTATTGCTCCTAAGGGATAACCTGTCGAATAGCTTTTATTATATGCAAACTCCCCTTTTTTTATAAGATAATATCCACTTACATCTTTCGAAGCTATCTTTTTCTGAAAGAATTCCTCCTGATCTATCAAACCGAATTGAGCCGATATCGTTAAGGCTCTTTCTGATACTAAATCATTATTCTTTCGTGTCACACGTTTAGATATGTCCTTTAATCTTTTTTCAACCCACTCACCTTCAAATCCATCCAAACGTATCTCAGGGACTGTCTGTCCAGCTTTGGGAAACATCTTGGAAAGCATGGTCACCTTTAGAGCTTGATAGTTAGCGAGATTATCCTTGTAGCTTGCTAGAAGGTCGTCGAGGGTGCAGAAAAGAGAGCCGATGGCGGATTGTTCGGATATACTTGGAAGAGTTATTGGAGTTTCTAAAATGTTTTTATTGTACAACCGCTTAATAGTTGTTCCTTCAACACCTTGCCATTTTACTATGGCGTAAAAATGTTTGAGAAAAGAATTATCTATTCGTCCATCATGTTTTAACCAGACGATATTTGAATCTTGAAAATATGCCTCTTCCCCTTGATATTCTACTGTTCGACCGATGCTTCCTGAAGCAGAAATCAAAATATCTCCAATTTTAGGATATGGATATTTTGATTTATACTCCTCAAATTTGTCACGTGTTATGAACGAATCTGGTTTACCACCAAAAGTGCCAATTTTATAAAATGGAACCTCTCCAACTTCGGATGTTTCCTCCTTAAAAATTCGCTTATTCATGGCAACTGTTCCTAAATTTCCTAATTTATCAGATTTCCAACCATCACCAAAATGTTTAAATCTAATTTTTGGAATCTTTCTGTTAACCATACCTTAACTAAACTCCTTCAAAATTCCTATTGATATATTAATCTTCAAAATCAATATCTTCTTCAGCAATATTATAGATATCTATCATTGTCTTGATATCAATTCTGTTGACGAGCCATCCACGCATCGAACATTGACTTATAAAATCTGAAATCCTATTTACACCCTTTATTTCTTTCAATGTTACAACTATTCCAAACCTAAGATTCTTTCCATCTCCATTATTAAGTCTTTCCTTAGTTTTAAGACTAAATCCCCATAAACCATTTTCATATGCTTTTTTCGCACGACCATTAGTTTTTACATATTCTACTATAGACTTAATATTATCCCACTTTCTATACATGCCTCTAGCTTCTTTTTCTGGTAGAGCTACATTATCATTTTGTTTATTATCATTCACAGTAACAATTTTCTTTCCGTTTAGTCTTCCAAAATAAATATCTAATTCTGTATTCGTATAATCCACTCCTTGATTTCTAGAACACTTAGGAAAATAACATAATGTTGCCTTAGCTATATAAGGATGCTTTTCGTCAACAATAGGAACCGGAAGGTTATAATTATATGTATCATACATGAGAGACTCACCTGATAAAACAAATTTAATCTCGTCATCCGTTGTATTAAGTACATTTTCAATTCTTCGAGGTACTACACCATAACCAATTAAATTAGAGGAAATATTTGGTTTAACCCAAGATATAGCAGAATCAATAATTAAAGCTTTTGCTACTTCTCTACTTAAACCAATTTTATGAATCAAATATGCCGCTTTTCTCGTAATCCAAGGTGCTGCAAAAGACGTCCCTGACACAAAGTATTCTCCATTAGGCATACAAACTCTCATTTTATCTTTCTTGTCTCCACCGTAATAAGAAATATCAGGCTTATTAAAAAAAGATAAAACATTGCCCTCTCTAGAATATGTGGCCGGTTTATTATTTTTATCAACTGCATTCACAACTAAAGAATTAATTGAATCCGCTGGTGCACCTATTTTCATTCCATCTTTATCACTTATTCTTTTATTAGTTCCTGCCACTATAAATAACACATCATATTCAAACTGAATTTCATCTAATAAAGCTGCTTCGGGTGAAATAAAGTTATTTTGAATTTCCAATGCCGAACCCAACGATAAATTCCATACTTTTATATCTCTATTCTCTGCAACAATTTCTTTAATTGACTTAAGTACAGAAAACGAACTAAACTTACTACCTCTCGCAACTCCAAAGTGTTTTACTCGAAAACGACCACAACCATCATCTAATTCTGGATTAATTGAGGAACCATCAACTATTAATGAAGATACTGCCGTTCCATGTTCATAATCAGATCGTTCAATAGGAATTTCTGAATCTACCTTATCCTGAAATGTAACCCACTCAGAAAAATACACACTATTGTCAAACATCGTATCTATTACTCCAACTACAGGCTCATCAGTAGGAGAAGGAATTGACATAGTTTGCTCACTATTAAACAACTCACAGTTTTGGAGGTCTAATTTCGAGATATCAGTAGTAGCCATGGCAATTAGATAAGGAGCTTTTTCATTTAAAATTGTTAACTGATCAGGCGTCAATAATATTGTTGCTCCATCTATTATTCTATAATCAGGAACATTTAAACCAATTCTTTTCAGTAGTTCTGATGTTGGTATATTAATATCAAAAATACTAATTATTGATGTGCTCAGTTCATCAAGTTCATTTTGAGGTATTCCAAAATTCTCAATTGAACTAACATCTACAACAGTTTGTAAGAATCGAGTCTTAGAAATTCCACTCGGTTCGTAACTAATCTTTTTATCACTTATTGAATTTAATGTTTCTGTTGAAATTTCACCATCAAAATCATTTACAAGTATAGAAGCAACCGTATTAAGCTTATTAATTGTTTCATCTAAAACTTCTAAATCTACATAATACGTAATAACATGCTTTTTTTTATTAGAATCGCTTTCAAAAAACTTTGCCCCAACAATACAGTCATTGGGTTGAACTTTATTACTTTTTTTAAAAAGCTCCTTCACCCTTCTACTTTTTGCCACAACATCTACATAGGTTGTTGATATTAAGGCTCCTTCAAAATAAGGAACTTTAAGCCAGTATTTTTTTAATGACCCTAACTCTTTTTTTAATTTTAATAATTTCTCACTACTTACTTTTTGATTGGCCAACAATTTTGGAGAACCAGGTCGATTACTGCTTGATTTTTGTTCAAAACGACCTTTTAATTGCAACAATTCGTTCATTACTTACTCTCCTTTTAATTCTCTTGAAACCTGGCTTTTTGATATTCCTTTTAAGATTTCAATTTCTCGCACCGTAAAACCAAGTGTTTTCAGTTCATCAATTGAAACTTCATCTATAGATTTATATGCATTTGAAAATATCCGTCTAAAATAATCATACTTATCAGTTAAACTGCTAAAAGCCACTGAACTTTTTAAAATATTCTTTAGCTCTCCTGGATAAGGAATCGGATTCATCAATGAGATAACCTTTCTCAACAATTTACTATTTTTCCCAGATTGTTTAAAATCTCTCAGTATATCGCTGATTAGAACCTCAGATATTTCTAATAAATCTTCTTGACTATAATTATTAAAATTAATAACCGCATCAAATCGTCTAATTAAAGCCTTATCAAAAACGTCAAATAGATTTGTAGTAGCAATTAGAACGATTTCATCATTTAATGAGTCCAATCCCTTTAGTATAGACGAGGTAGCTCTTCCCATTTCTCTCAAGTCATTCGAATCTAACCTATTCAAAGCAATTGCATCTATTTCATCAAATAGCACGACTACTTTGTCTGGTTTAGAAAAACTATTAATTTCCTTGAAAAGTGAAGCAATGTTCTTTGACGTCTGACCTAGCTTACTATCAACTATTGATTCAAAATCCACAATATAGAGTTCTCGATCCAAAAGTCTTGCTATTTGTTTTGTGGTTTCCGTTTTACCAGTACCCGGCGCACCTTCAAATAAAAACTTATTAACACCAATATTCCTTCGAACAGCATTCACAATACCAATTATATTTTTGGAAATAGAATCTGGTAATGGCAATGCCTCAGGACTTAGTAATGAAACCTTTCTTAACGATTCAAAATTTTCTTCATTAATTTGTGGAACAAAAGTATTTGCATCTGATAGGAGTGCCATTATGTATTCAGCTAGTTGATAGTCCCCATTTTTATCAAAGGACTTTGCAATTTCATAAGCCTCCGTTCTAAATCCTATTTCATTTTTTTCTGAAAAGTATTTAATTAAGTTGATAACTTGTTTCTTTTTCATAACTAAACTCCTTTTTATTATCTATTATCATTATATCACTTAGGGACAGAAATAACAATAATGGGACAACATTTAAAAAATAAAGTATCACACAATATGTGTAATACTTTCACCTTAATAGACTATATAATTCAAAAAGTTTACATTACCTCTGACTTGACCTTTTCCCATTCCTGTTTTATATAATTTGAAAACTCAATAGAAATATAATCTAGTAATACTTTATATTGGTCAGATATATTCTCTTGTTTCAATTGTTTACAACTAGGTGTAAATTCAATAAAAGTAGTATTCTTATAAGAGTACTCCAATTTTTCTTCTAAATAAATAATTAATTCTTCGAAAGTATTTCTAATCTCGATATTTCTTCCATCACTATCTATTTCAGGAAAATAAGAAATCAATTGATAATAATTTGACCACAAATTCCCTCTCAACAGATTAAATATTTTGTCAAAATTCTTTTCTTTATCAAACTCGTTTAGAAACAGTAATTCATTATGAAATTCCGTACTTAACTTTAAAAAGTTTGTGTAGATATTTCTAACTTCTTTAATCCATTGAACCCGAGAACTTGCTATTATTTGGGCCCTCATTTGAGCTTTATTATTTATAATAGTTACAAACACATTAACAACTGAAGTAAATGCTGCAACTCCTGCAAATATACTAGTCCAACTCATTTATTCCTCCTTAGTTATTCCTCTACCTCCCCACTCTCAATGGTTCAATGACCTCTTCGATGAGTTTGGTGTAGGCTTCTTTGATGTGTTTTTTGTAGCTGAGCGGGTTGAGGGCATCAGCTGTTTCTGCTTTGTAGTCTTTGTAGCGTTGGCTCTTGGTGAGCTGGCTTTCTCCAGATTGCTTCTTAGCACCCTTGCGATAGTGTTGGACATAGTAACGAAGTTCATCGAGTCCGACATACCATTTTCTAGCAAAGCGTTTGAGATGGTCGTCAATAATGGCTTCAATCATAGTGTCTAAGACACCAGTGATAGATTGTCCTTGGTAATCTTTAGGATTGGCTTGGACTTCTTTCCACAGGTTTTGGATGATTTCGGCTAGTTTAGGATTGGTGCGTTCCAGGCTCTGGATGTAGTTATCAACCGTTTCGATATCCCTGTCACTGAGGGCCTGTGGACTATCCTCTTCCTGCTGAATCATACTTTGAATCAGTGTCAGGATGTAAGCATAGTTAATCTCATCGACTTGGACGGATTCCAGTTCGTAGTGGATATCAAAGAGATTATGATCACCATCGTCTTCGGCTCGGCTTTTGAGCTCTGCTAGGATATTTTGATAGATTCCTAGATAGGTTTCGAGCTTTTCATCTGATAGGCCTGTCTCCGCATAGATAGCCGCTTCATCGTATTCACTATAGACACGGATAGATGCCAGATACTTGTCAAAGGTTTGGTAAGCCTTGGCAATGCGACGGAGTTGTGGGCTAGTGGCCTGCTCAATCGTGATGACATAGTTTTCCACATCTTCCACTTTTACTTGAAAGTCTATCCAGGCTTGGATGAGGTTGGCTTTTTCCTCTTCCCAATCTGGGGCGATGACATCATTTTCACCACCATTTGAGTAGAGTTTAAGGGCGTTATCCACAGCCTCTTTAAAAGCCTCTGGTCTTTGGAAGGTGATGATATGGCCATAACGCTTTTTACTGTCAAAGATACGGTTGGTGCGGCTAAAGGCTTGAATCAAATCCTGTGGACGCATAGGTTTACGGTCGATAAAGAGTGTGGATAGACATGGGGCATCAAAACCGGTCAAAAGACGGTCAACGACGATAACCAAATCCAACTGCTCATTACGAGGAATGTATTTGTCTAACTTTCTGGCTAAACGATTATTGATATCCGTGTTAAAACCACGCAAATCAGCCATATTAAAATGGGTACCGAACTCCTGATTGTAGTCATCCATGACCTGCTTCATGTGCTCTTGGTAGCCGATAGACTCTTCTTCATTTTCCGACACGGAGTAAGTGACTGTCACCTTTGGAAAGTCAAGTAGCACGCGCTTAACCCGCTCTGACACCTTGACACGTTCCTGTCCTGCCTTGATACTCTTGAGCAGATTGTAATAGGCCTGAGCCTGTGGAATGGACTTAACGGTTAAGATGGCCTCGTAGGTCTTGCCCTCACCATTTGGGAAGCCCAACTGTTGATAACTTTTGTTTAGGATAGCATCCAAGACTTCTAGCATGTGCTCTTTATCTTCATAGACAGAGTCAGGAAGGTCTTCTTCAGGAATCGGCGAAATAATGGTATTACGATAGTCCACCTTAAATCCCAGAACTGCCCCGTCATGGATGGCTTCTTTGACCGTATACTCATGGAGGCGTTCGCCATATTGTTGGTGGGTGGTTTGTGCCAAATCACCTAATTGCTTGCGTTTATTTTCCTTGAAAATCGGTGTTCCTGTAAAGCCATACCAGAGCGAATTGTGGAAAAAGCCTTTGATGTCTTTTTGGGTCTGAGGCGTGACCGCACGGTGACATTCATCCACAACAAAAGCCACACGAAGGTCCTTAATTTTTTCCGAATCCTTTTGATATTTACCTTCTTGGAACTTGCGCATCATGGTCGTGATTTTCTGGATAGTCGTCACAATCACACGCTTATCATTTCCTGCCAAACGCTTGACCAAATCGTGGGTATTGTCCGTTTCGTCAATATCAACGACATCATTAGCGGCGTAGGAAAGGAAGGACGAAGTCGTCTGCTGGTCAAGGTCCCTACGGTCGACGACAAAGATGGTCTTTTGGATAGCTGGGATCTGCAAGAGGTTGCGAGCCACCTTGTAGGAGGTCAGGGTCTTACCAGAACCCGTGGTATGCCAGATATAGCCTGATTCCTGACGACGAGAGGCATCTTGAACAGACTCGATGGCATGGATTTGATAGGGACGTAAGAGGATGAGGGCTTTTTTACTATCATCAATAACGGAGTACTGCATCACCATCTGATGGGCACGTGGAATAGACAGGACCTCATGGGCAAAGTCCATGAGACTGGTCATGGGTTTATTATCTTTATCCACCCAAGATGTCAAGAATTGTTTATTGAGTTTATCCTCTCGTGCAGCTGCGATGTAGCGTGTATCCACCTTATTAGTCACAACAAACATCTGAAGGGCAGAATAGATACCACGTAACTTTCCTTCACGGTCATACTTTTTGATTTGATGAAAGGCATCCAAAAAGGCCACACGAGGACTCTTGAGCTCGATGTGGATAAGAGGAAGTCCATTAATCATCAGCGTCGTATCTAAACGACGGTCCTGATCTTGTGGGTAGGCCTTGTCACGTTCTACTTGATTAACCACCTCGTAACTGGATTTTCCAGCAGCAATATTATCACGCCAGATGACAGAAAGTCGAATAGTCCCAAGGCTAGCATCTTCACGCTGTACCTCGACTTTGGCAATACCATTTTCACCTGCCAACCACTTAGCAGCTTCATAATAGTTAATGAAGTTAAGCTGGTTCTTGATTTGGCGCTTCTCCTGCTCAGTCAAGGGATGGTCAGCAAGGAGGGCAACGTTATTTTGCGCTAACTTCTCAAAAAAGTTGTCCCATAATTGACCTTCATTTTTTAAGTCTGGGCGATAGGTCCACTGACTCTCCCCAGAGGTTAATTGCTCGATTAATTGACGTTCTATCTCAAGTTCTGGAGTAACTGGTGGCATGGCTTATCCTTTCAATATTGTCGTAATCCCTTACATTATAGCATTTTCACGGGTTCTTTCATAGTTTTGGGAAAATTCCAACAAAAAAACACGGCCCGAAGGTCATGTTATTATCATTTATTTACCCATTTTTTCCTGTATGAGTTTTTCCACTCTTTGGTAACTGGCTTCAATCTCTTCCTTGCTAAAGAGTTTTGTTTGCAAGTCTTCCCAGCTACTGCCGATGGCTGGATTAGTGTGATTCTTCATAAGCTTCTCCTAGTCTTCTCCCCTATAAATCGTAAACCCTGTAGCTTGTTGGTTAGCCATGATGGTCATGTCTGAAATCTGGACACGTCTTGGTTGCTTAGTGACATAAAGGACTGCATCCGCAATATCTTGAGCCTGGAGGGCTTCTAACCCTTGATAAACTTTGGCTGCCTTATCCTTATCACCGTGAAAGCGAACTTGAGAGAAGTCTGTCTCAACGATACCAGGTTGAATGGTCGTCACCTTGATATCTGTGGCAATGGTATCGATACGCAAGCCATCGCTGAAAGTTTTCACTGCGGCCTTGGTAGCTGAGTAAACGGCAGCACCTGCGTAGGCATAAATGCCCGCCGTAGAGCCCATATTGATGATATGACCCTCATTGGCAGCTACCATGCTTGGCAAAATCTGACGTGTCACCATCATCAAGCCCTTGACATTGGTATCGAGCATGGTCAGCATGTCCCACTCCTCATAGTCTTGATAAGCTGTTAGACCTAGTGCCAGACCTGCATTATTGACCAAGACATGGACCTGACCTACACTTTTGAGAATGGCTTGGCAAACATCCTTGACCATGGCCATATCTGTGACATCTAGGGAAAAGGTCCAAACTTTTTGATTTGGATAGGTTGCTTGGAGCTCTTCTTTTAGAGCTTCTAAGCGCTCCACACGGCGACCTGTTAGGATGAGATTTTCTCCCTCTTCGGCAAAGGCACGCGCCGTTGCTTCCCCAATTCCTGATGTTGCTCCTGTAATAAGTACGTTCTTAGACATAAAATCCTCCACTTCTATGATTCCGCTGTCTCTAATCGTTGTTGGTTAATTCACTCAACTTCTTGATAAAATCAGGAAGTTCTAGCTTGGGCAGGCTAGATCTCTTATTTCCTGACTTCCAAAATATCCAGAGTAACTGGTTGAAACCGTCCTGCAGGACCTTCTTTTGTTGGTCCGAGAGATTGCCAAATTCTTGCAACAGTTGGCCTAGCTTAGGGAGAGTTTTAATCCCAATATCATCCAGACTTTCAATTCCAGAATCAAGAATGGTATCAAAGAACAAGTCACAAACCTGCTTGAGTTCTTGATTAGGCAAGGTCTCAATCCATTCTTGGAAGGTCTCTTTTAAGCGTTGACTCAGGTCTGTGGGCTGGTCCACATAAACAAAATCTCCTGCTTCCAGGTCAACCTGCCAAAGCAAGACATTGTGTTGAGCAATGCCTATGCCATCTGCTGCTACGAGCTTTGCGACCTTATCCCAGTAGAGCATGACTCCCACAACAGATTCTTGAGGTCTAATAACCGTCATCTTGGGGTTCAACTCTTGGTAAGAAGGCTTCTCTAAGAGGGACTTCATCAGGCCCGGAGAATCCAGAAGCAAGAGCTCTGCTATTTGCTCACGCAGGACAGGCGAACTCTGTACAGCCGAATAGAGGGCAAGATTACCACCCTTGGAGTGTCCAGAAACAATGATATGACCACTGAGGTTTGGCAAGTACTTCTCCAGAAAGGCCATGGCTGAGCGATGGGCTGGAATTTCCCGACTGTAGGTCAACTGAAAATCCTCCTTCCAACCAATGACGCTATCATCGGTACCACGTAAGACAATCTGCTGGTAGTCAAATTCAGGCAAGCTGAAAATCATAGCCGCAAACTGCTTTTCCACTTCCTTGTCCAAGACACTACAGTAGTCACTTAGATTAAGTCCAGCGAAACGCCTAGACCTGACCATGGCTTCAGCCAAATCTACCCGTTCCTTAGTCACCATGAAGCTGTAGTCTGGATTTAAGTCCTTCCCTTCAGCATAGTCATGTAGATTGATGGTTTCCTTCAAATCACTTGCTGAGAGCCATTTTTCATAAGTCAGGTAGCCAATTTCATTGATGCAAACCTTATCCAAGATATTTAGAGGCTCTTGGTCGAAAGGCAAATCCTTAACCTTATCAAGATAATCGATTAAATTGGACATCATTACTCCTTAAAGTCTTTCTTACCTTGATTTTACTAGAATTTTCAATAAATTGTTAGTGAAAAATGTGATATGATAAGAGAGATTATTTATTAGGAAAAGGAAGCTTATGACTATTTCACGATTTTACCGTATCTTGCTAGCCCTTTGTGGACTGGTAGGAGTCTCTATCCAAATCCATGATGATGGTTGGGGCATGTTACTCTATTACACTGTTTTGTCCAATATCCTTGTCTTTTCTAGTTTGATTTTCTTTATCATCTATGACTTCAAAAAAGGGAACGCGACAACCAACACCAAACTCTTGCGTTACAAGGGTGGTGTAACCATGGCTATCCTCATCACTGGAGTCATCTATCATATCCTCTTGGCACCTATTACGGAACCTGAGAAATTCTGGACCCTCCGCAACTTCTTGGTCCACTATATTGTCCCTTGGGGGTTGGTGCTTGATACCCTTATTTTCGATGCTAAGAAAGCCTACCGTCTACGTGAGCCAATTTACTGGTCCGTGGTCCCTCTGTCTTACTTTGCCTTTGCCCTTCTAAATGGCTTGGTGCTAAAACTCCCAATTCCAGGTGCCAAAGATAGCCCCTTCGCCTACTTCTTTATCAATGTTAATAAATTTGGTTGGAACAAGGTCTTGGTAAACGTCCTGGTCATCAGTGTCGGGTATATCGCTGTTGGCTATCTCTTGTACCTCTTGAAAAAATTTATCGGTCGTAAACCAGCATAAAACACAAACTGAGCTCCAAAAGAAACTCAGTTTTTTCTATTGCAATAAACCCAATTTCTCAAAAGCCTTATAGAGGCCATCAGCTTCAACATCGTCTGTGATTAGGTCTGCCATAGCTAAGATTTCCGGCCCACCATTTCCCATGGCAACCCCGACCTCACAGTATTCCAACATAGGGATATCAATCTTGGCATCGCCAAAAGCAATGGTTTCCGAACGCTCAGCCCCCAAATGTTCCAAAAGGACATCGATGGCATGGGCCTTGTTAATATCCTTAACACCTAGATCACCAAACAAGGCTGTTTCACCTCGACCTCCCCAAGTATGGGCTTCAAGCTGTGAAAAAGCTTCTTTTGAATCTAGGTGATCCTGATAGGATTCTAAAACGAAACTGACCTTGTTTAGGTCATCACGGTAGAGTTCCCCACCATACTGAAGGCCATGAAGAAAATCTTCTGGTTCCTTACCAGCGACAGACCCTTCTGACTGCCCCTTTTGAATGGCATAAGTCTTAAGTGTCTCACGTGCCCGCTCCCGAAAATCCGGACTAGCAAATAGACCATTATTGCTCTCCAGATAAAAGACCAGATGGCGTTCTGTTAGCCAATCCACAATCTTAGCAGCATCTTCCTTGGAAATCAACTGATGCATGAGGACTTGGCCATGATGCTCTACATAAGAGCCATTGCCACCAATCATCCCATCCAAGCCAATTTCCCATAATTCTGGTTGCATTTCTGCCTTGCTACGTCCGGTACAAACATAGACCAAATGCCCCTGTTCACGCGCCTGACGAATTGCTTTAACTGCTGACTCTGGAATACGATTATGATAATCCACCAAGGTCCCATCAACATCTAAAAAAATAAGTTTTGACATGTTTTCACCTCGAGTCTTCTTTTACTTTATTATACCCTGATACTGCTACAGGAGATACTACTATCCTTGGACAAACTGATACTATCCTACGATAGTATTGTCTCCAATCCAATGCATTGCCATTTTGCATGAAAGAAGCTATGATGAAAGTATGAATGATTTAAAAACACTACTGAATCACCTGCCCTATAAATTAGCAGCCTATGATGCCCAAGGAAACTTTCTCTATGACAATGGTGGCGCTGACGGTAGTTTCTTCCCCCGTGAGTCTGAAAATCTGCCTGATTGGATCATGTCTGAAGTGCTAGCCTCTCCTACCAAAGAAAGAAGTTATCAGATTCCAACAGACAGTTTTGATCAAGTCCTCATCCAAACCTACCAAGCTGCTATCGACAACGAAGGAAAGGTACTAGGATTTTGGGAAACCATTTATGATTTGAAGCAACCTCTCAAGACCTATCTGGATAACTCTGCTCAAGCTCTTGTCGCCTGGTCTGATGCCACTAGTGGCGCTAGTTTCAAGGAGGAAACTGACTTTTAAGCTAAATTTCTTGCTTTAATAAATGAAAAATTCACTTAATTCAAGGATAGCTCAAAACACCTTTATTCATAAAATGTGCCTAAGTCAGCACTACAAAGGCTTTTTGGAAATCAGTCACTTTAATATCTCTCACAGAATTTATAAACATTCTATTTTGCATTTTTGCGCTATTTAAGGTAGAATGGGAGTAATGAGAAAAAGAATAAAACCGATCGTTGTTTACGTGGTTCTAGCTCTTTTAGGATTAGCATTAGTTATTGCAAATATTCACAATACGTCCAAACAACAGGCGCATCTTCAAAACGTGAAATCTGCTATTCCTTATGCTACTACACCAAAAACAACAACCAGTAGTACATCTAGCAGTTCCGACGAGGAGCTGATACTCAATCCCATTATCGACCTTTCAGGGTGGCAACTACCTCAGGATATCGATTACGATGTCTTGTCAAATCATATTTCTGGTGCTATCGTCCGCGTCTTCGGTGGATCACTGATTAGTAAGGATAGCAATGCCGCTAGTTCGAATGGGGTCGACAAATCTTTTAAAACACATATTAAAGAACTCAAAAAACGTGACGTTCCAGTTGCCGTCTATTCCTACGCTCAAGGTACTTCTGTCAAGGAGATGAAGGAAGAAGCTCGTATTTTCTACAAAAATGCTTCTCCATACAAACCGACTTATTACTGGATTGACGTCGAAGAGGAAACCATGTCTAACATGGAGCAAGGTGTCCAAGCCTTTCTCGCTGAGCTCAAACGACTTGGAGCTGAAAATGTTGGTCTCTATATTGGTGCTTATTTCATGCTCGAGCAAGAAGTTTCAACTAAAAACTTCGACGCTGTTTGGATTCCAGCCTATGGTACCGATTCTGGTTATTACGAGGCTTTACCAAACACTGAAATCGACTATGACCTTCACCAGTATACGTCTCAAGGAAGCCTTCCAGGTTTCGACAACATCCTAGATCTTAACCAAATCAATCCAGAGAAAAACAAACGTAAAACCTTTGAAAAACTCTTTGGTAAGATTAAGCAAAAACCAACTAAAAATAAGAAGACTACTTCGACAAGTTCATCTAGTAGTCAGTAAAAACCAGTGTCTAAGGCACTGGTTTTCTTCTTGTCAAATTGGTTTAGGCGTGTTCGGACGAATGTGTTATAATGGATGGTAGAAATGTATAACTTTAAAAGGAGATATGACAATGGCTAAGAAAGGCAAAGTCAAGAAAACCTTGGTTGACCAAATTCTTGATAAAGCTAAAATTGACCATGATAGCTTATCCTTCAATGGTTTAGAAGGAGAGCTTCCAGAAGATGTGGCACGTGAGAGCATTTATAAAACCCTCGCCCTTAAGGGAGATAAGACAGGACCAGTCATCGGCATCGTCCCTATCACCGAGCACCTGTCTGAAAAGAAATTAGCTAAAATTTCAGGGAACAAGAAAGTTCAAATGATTCCACAAAAGGATCTCCAAAAAACGACTGGCTATGTTCACGGAGCCAACAACCCAGTGGGAATTCGCCAAAAACACAATTTCCCTATTTACATCGATCAGTCTGCCCAAGAAGCTGGTTTCCTTATTGTCTCAGCGGGAGAAATTGGGCGCTCTATCCGTATCAATAGTCAAGAACTTGCTGATTTTGTTAATGCTGAATTTGCTGATATTAAGGAGTAATCATGAAACTGTATTTTGTACGTCACGGTAAAACTGAGTGGAACTTGGAAGGCCGACTTCAAGGCGCCAAGGGAGACTCGCCTTTGCTTAAAGAATCTGTTGAACAAGTACGTGAGCTAGGTCACTATCTTAGTGACACTCATTTTGACTTGGTCTTCTCAAGTGACCTACCACGTGCTAAAAAAACTACAGAGCTCATCATGGAGTCTCAAAAACCTAAAGCTAAAGTTACCTACACTAAAGCTTTGCGTGAATGGCAGCTTGGCAAACTGGAAGGACAAAAAATTTCACTCGTTCAGGCCATCTATCCAAAAGAAATGGATGCCTTCCGTCATAACCTAGCCAACTTCCGTGCTAATGACTTCCAAGCTGAATCTGTTTACCAGACAACCAAACGTGTGGCCGAATTTGTCAAAACACTTAAAGATAGTGATGCTAAAAATGTCCTCATTGTTGGTCACGGAGCTAACCTAACAGCTTCTATCCGTACCCTCCTTGGTTTTGAACCGGGTCTTCTTCGTAAGGCAGGAGGTCTTGACAATGCTTCTGTCACTATTCTCGAAACCAATGATTTCGAGCACTTCACTCTCAAATGTTGGAATGATACATCTTATATGGATGAACAAAACAAGATCAGCTAAATCATCGACTGACTTCATAAGACAAGCGATCCTGAACAAGGGTCGCTTTTTTGCACTCAAAAAGCCCTTAAAGCCTATTACTTTAAGAGCTTCACCGCCATTATTTCTTCCCTCTCTATAAATAAAACGGCCATACGAGGCCGCTCTATTTATCTTCCATATTTCATACGAAGGATTTTTTCCTGGTTCGCATTCAAACGAAGAAGGATAACCACTTTATCAATACTCATATTGCTCTCAAGAAGACGTTCAGCCGCCATCATAAGACCATTATTGATACCTAGTTGAAGGACTGGATTTTCATTATCATTGATATCAAAGATATATTTGTTATTTGGAAGGTCGAAAAGGACTTTCACCGCTCCAAAGAGTTGCTCAAAACTATCGATTTCCAAGTCGAAGACTGGCTTAGTACCTGGTTTGAGGCTACGTCCACGGTGGTTAAACCACATAGAATGCCAGCCACCATTAAAGGCACCCATGACATCATTGTCATAAGAATCTCCAACGTAGAGCGTCGTCGATGGATTCATATCAAATTGCTCAGCTGCGAGGTTGAAGATTTCCTTCTCAGGCTTTTGGAAACCTGTCGCCTGACTGACGATGACACGCTTAGGGTCCACATAATCATAAAGTCCCAACTTCTTGACCTTCTTAAGTTGGTGCTCTGTTGGTCCATTGGTAATAATACCCATAGGAACATTTTTTTCCTTGAGGAAATCAAGGGTCATGCGCATCTCATCAAGCATGGTGATATTCTCCAATTCATGCTCGTAAACCTCTTGGAAATGGTTACCCGTTTCTTCATCAATTTCACGATAGCCAAACTCCAAAAGGGTCTCTTTACAGCGCCAAAAACGGAAATACTCGGTTGTCCACTCACCTGCCATTACACGTGGAAAACCAACATCAGAATAGTGGCGGAAACGAATGTAGGCTTGATTCATGTGACTCATATCAAAGTCAGGGAAACATTTTTCCATGGCAATACGATAAGGTGCCTGTTGGTCGTAAATAGTATCGTCAACGTCAAAAACAATAGAGGTAATCATCTGTCCGTTCTTTCTTATATCATTCTCTTGTCAGAGACTTAGGTAAATTAAGAGGTCTAATAACTAAACTGCAATATTAGTCAGCTCCTAATTTAATCTTCAGTCTTGTAAAAGTAAGCTTTAAGTCAACTGTCTTGGGGCAATCTTACTCGTCTATTTTTTATCAGAATGCAATTGCCCAAACAGTCTTATTATACCGTTTTTACCCTCTTATTTCAATTTTCGACCCCACTTAAGAAAAGATTATTCGTGTTTTGAAGATAGAAAAGGGTTTGGAACATTTTGTCCCAAACCTAATGAATCTTGTCATATTCAGACACTTATTTAATTTCTTTGAAGGTCATTTTTTGTTTGACTTCACCCTGACCACCCTTGGCAATCTGGTAATAGAAATCTTTTGATGTGAAGTGGTCACCATAAGCAAAGACCTTGTTGTACTGCCATTGTGACAGTTGATCATCCTCTTTTTTACCAAGAGTCAATGTTGTCTTTGTCACACTGTATTCCCACTTAGCTGTTTGGTCATTATAGGCCTTGTCAAAGTCAGTCTGACTCTTAGCAGCATTAACCACTGTCGTACGATCTTGACTCACAAGTGCCTTGTTACCACCTTCTTGGAAGGCTACATACATGACACGATTATTGACCTCACCGTTTAGAGTACTTGAATATTGGTAAACCTTACCAGGTACAACACTATCCAAATGGTGTGTTCCCCAGTAATAGAAAGCACCAAATCCAGCTCCTGTAACCAAGAGACAAGCAAGAACAACACTAATAATGATATTTCTCTTTGACATGTCTTGCACCTCTCTATTCGTCACCAGTTAGGTCAGAGAAAGTTGCCTCTGAGTCTGTTTCAGTGTGGCTTGAAGAACTTGATGAAGAGCGTTCAACGCTTGATGAGCTTGAACTCATGCGTGTTTCTGTTTGAGAATCATCACTTGATGACGCCTTAGATTCTGATGATTTTTCAGTGCTTGATGATGAACTTTCTTTTTCTTTGTAAACATCAACGTTGAAAGCCCACTTATCACCCTTATAACTTACCTGAATTTGGGCATATTTTGACTTGATAAGATCTGACATCTTACTATCTCTGTTAAGGGCGTCATAAATCTTTTGAGCGAGAGCCTTGGCATTAGCTTCAGTTTTGGCACCATCTTTAGGTCCATCTACAATGTCTTGAGCCTTAGGTGTTTCACCTTGAAGGTAAAGAGCTTTGCTTTCAGTGTCCTTCTTCGCAGTAGCATTTACACCAGTCTTATCATCTGCATGTAAGAAGAAACTCCATGCAGGATTACCTGAACGATTTTGTCGATAAATATTTGAGAATTCTTCTTGAACCTTGTCTTGGAAAGCATCATCAGTCAATTCTTTTTCCTTAGAACTTTCTGTACTTGCTTTGCTTTCACTACTGCTTGCTGTTGAGCTTGATGCAGAAGATGATGATGATCCACTTGTTGAACTTGATGAAGCATCTTTAGATTCTGATGATGACGAAGATGAATCCTTGCCATCTTTAGACTCTTTAGTATCTTTGTCTTTATCGTTATTATTGTTAGTAGTGCTATTTGAGAATGAAACGCTATTATCAGAATTATCTGGAGCGTAGATCACTGTATTCTTAGAATGGTCATCAGAGACAAAAGTGCTATTATTGATAATCACCCGGTTGTTATCACCGTAGTAGTTGTTGATAACAATCTTAGAATGTGCACAACGGTAACCATTACCAGTGACATGATAACCTGCTGGTACATCACCATCACGTTTCAAGATGAGGACATCACCTGCAAAGATAAGATCAATATTCTGAATATTGTTATCGTAGGCTAATTTTTCAATTGAAATTCCAGTCGCTTGAGAGATTCCCCACAAGGTATCTCCCCATTGAATCACGTACTGTTGACCATCTAACTGCTGTGGATTGATATTCTGAGTTGTCAAATTATTTGTAATTTGTTCAGGTGTGCTGGCAATCCAGTTTGTAATATCAGCAGCGTGAGCACTCGTTTGATTTTGATAAAAGCTATCTGCTAACACAGATACCGTAGGCATCCCAATAGGTGCTAGTAAAGCGCCAATCATTACGGCTTTACTAACATAATTTTTCTTTTTCATCGTATTTCCTCCTTATATCATACGAAACTTACTTTGCTATTGTACACTCTTTTTATTATATTTGTCAATAAATTCTATAACTTTCTAATCAAAGGTTAATGCTAGTTGACGATTTGTCCTAAAAATAGACAAATCCTAGGTTTATTTATCTGACATTTAATCATTTGTCCTATCTTTAGAAGGTGATTTATGATACAATAATTACGACTATTTTATGGAGGACTAACATGTCAAATCAACACATGGAAGAATTGAACGATCAACAGATTGTCCGTCGTGAAAAAATGGCGGCCTTGGCTGAACAAGGAATCGATCCTTTTGGTAAGCGATTCGAACGCACAGCTACATCTGGTCAATTAAAAGAAAAATACGCTGACAAAACAAAAGAAGAATTGCACGAAATCAACGAAACTGCTACAATCGCAGGTCGTTTGATGACTAAACGTGGCAAAGGTAAAGTTGGCTTCGCCCACATCCAAGACCGCGATGGTCAAATCCAAATCTACGTACGTAAAGATGCTGTCGGTGAAGAAAACTACGACATCTTCAAGAAAGCTGACCTTGGTGACTTCCTCGGCGTCGAAGGTGAAGTTATGCGTACAGATATGGGAGAACTTTCTATCAAGGCTACTCATATCACGCACTTGTCTAAAGCCCTTCGCCCATTGCCTGAGAAATTCCACGGACTTTCAGACGTTGAAACCATCTACCGTAAACGTTACCTCGATTTGATTTCTAACCGTGAAAGCTTTGACCGCTTTGTCACACGTTCAAAAATCATTTCTGAAATCCGTCGCTACCTCGATGCTCAAGGTTTCCTTGAAGTCGAAACACCTGTTCTTCACAATGAAGCTGGTGGTGCTGCTGCTAAACCTTTCATCACTCACCACAATGCACAAAACATCGACATGGTACTTCGTATCGCGACTGAGCTCCACCTCAAACGTCTTATCGTTGGTGGTATGGAACGTGTTTACGAAATCGGACGTATCTTCCGTAACGAAGGTATGGATGCCACTCACAACCCTGAGTTCACATCTATCGAAGTTTACCAAGCTTACGCTGACTTCCACGATATCATGAACTTGACTGAAGGTATCATCCAACACGCTGCTAAAGCGGTTAAAGGTGATGGACCTATCAACTACCAAGGAACTGAAATCAAGATTAACGAACCATTCAAACGCATCCACATGGTTGATGCAATCAAGGAAATCACTGGTGTTGACTTCTGGCAAGATATGACTTTGGATGAAGCCAAAGCAATCGCTACAGAAAAGAATGTTCCAGTTGAAAAACACTACACTGAAGTTGGTCACATCATCAACGCCTTCTTCGAAGAATTCGTTGAAGAAACATTGATTCAACCAACTTTCGTTTACGGTCACCCAGTTGCTGTGTCTCCATTGGCTAAGAAAAACCCAGAAGATCCACGCTTCACTGACCGTTTCGAGCTCTTCATCATGACAAAAGAGTACGGAAATGCCTTCACCGAATTGAACGACCCAATCGATCAATTGTCACGTTTCGAAGCACAAGCTGCTGCTAAAGAACTCGGTGATGACGAAGCAACAGGCATCGACTACGACTACGTTGAAGCCCTCGAATACGGTATGCCACCAACAGGTGGACTCGGAATCGGTATCGACCGTCTCTGCATGCTTCTCACTGATACAACAACCATCCGTGATGTCTTGTTGTTCCCAACGATGAAATAATAATCATATCCCATTATTGAATAATGGGATATTTTTATATGAGGTATAAACGTGTTTAAAAAATTGAAGTCCCTTTTTAAGAAAAAATCAACTGTAGTTGAACAGCCTGAGACAAAGATAGAAGAAAGTCAATTAGACTTTCCCATAGACCGTGCAGATTATTTCTTCGATCAAGCACTTGTATTTTATTGTGAAGAAAATAATATCCCTTCAGAAAAACTAAGTAAATCAGATATGCTAGAGATTAGTAAAAGAGCTGCTTTTCATCTCAGTATCTTCGTCGCCTGGCTAGCAAAACATGATTTTCTGAATCCCCAAAGTGATGGATTTAACCTTGAGGATGCACAAAAACTCAAGAATGAAACGATTACGGGTACAGACTATCTCTTTAAACATCTTGATGAAAAACTCTATTCAACTGACATTAGTGACATACTCCTCCCCTTCATCTCTGATTTTTATGAAGATTACATGGATTTCTGTTATACAGTCTTGGTTGATGATGTTGCTAAAACTGAATTTGATTGGAAAATCTATCACTTGGTTGAAGAGGATATCGACGAAATATTCAGTCAATATAAAACTCACATCGGATAATATGAAAAAACGCTTCTCTCATCTCGAGAGAAGCATTTTCTTATTTCCAAAATTTTGCTTTTGATGCTGCGAGACATTGTTTCAATCGCTTTTTCACAGTAGAGGGTCTTGATAATGTTATTCAAAGAATTCTTTAACCTGCTCATACATATATCCAGGACTAAACCACCACGACTGTTTCGTCATGTAATAATCATGAAATTCATTAATTTTATCATCCGGGACATTAATCCATGTACTTTTGTGTGGGAGTCTCATTGCCAACTTTTTATTAGGAATGTAACAGGATTTTTTACTCGATGGTCTAATATGAAAAACAGTACCTTTACCACTTTCAGATGGTAAATTATTTTCAATAATATAACCTTTTTTTAGATTACTACTTTTATAGGAGAGTTCAACCCCCTTCTCAAATATCTGCTTAGCTTTTGTCCATATTTGCCCCACTGTAATCAAATCTTCATCGGGTACATACCAAAACTTAGCACCCTTAAAGATAGTTTCTTCATTTTTCTTCTCAAAAACTACTAACAGGAACTTATAAGTCGATAGATAGTTATATACATCTGATTCTTCCCAATCAACGGCAAGCATTTCATTTGGATCCACATTGTAATTTCCATCTGGTAATTGTAACTTTAATCCTTCTTTCAACTTTGGATAGGTATGTTTTTTTGTAGAATCGTAAGTTACAATTTTTACAGCAATACCTGATTTTTTGAACTCATCGGTTTCTTGGATATCTGATGATATATTCAACATTTTTCTTGCTAGAAGAGCTGAGCTTGATTTATCATTTTTGTCTTTTATAGTTACATCAAATTGAGATGCCAATTCTCTCTTCGTTTTTCCAATAAATGGAGCAAATCTATCAACAATAATTTCTTCAAATGATTTTTCTTTTAATTCATTAATATCTTTAAATATTGTTTCACTAGTTTTATCCCCCATTAACCTTCTAGCAAACTGCGTCATATATGAAGGTTTAAATGTAAATGCCCTTCTGTGTGCTTTAACATCACTAAAAGGCTGGGAAGTCATGTTTCTTTCAGTTTTCGAACCTTTTGTTGTCGCAGCTAAATATTTCGTCAGTTTATCTGATAATTCTTCTGCTTTTCCTTCCTTTATCTTATCTACAATTTTTTCCCAGTCAGACTTAATGATTAATAAATCCTCTTCAGATATATCTTTCATAATATCAAATAAATGTGCATTAACAATACACATATCTGGATAATCAATATTATTTAAGTATTGATAGTATAATAATTCCGTGAGATTTGCCTTTTCGAGAAAAGAAGCATTTTCAAAAGACCTTTTGTATTCATCATTAAAGTCAAAAATATTTAATGTCAGCCTTTCCTTTGCACTCCAACCTTTTTTTGTTTCTATTATAGGAGTTACCTTAATCTCTAAATTTAAATAAGGAATATCTGCCTCTGCCCTTGAATTATTAGGAATATGAAACCAATCACTTTCTATCGCATTACCTAACCAACCTTTATTATTTGGCGATGCATAATATTTTTCAACTGTTTCTTCTGAAACTAGATTACGAATTTTTTGTCCCACTGCTTTTTTTGCATGCTTATGAACTTCTTCTACTGAATTCCATTTTGTCATTTTACGCCCTCTGTATATAAATAGGATATTACCTATATTCTAACAAAATACAATTAAGAATGTTTATTATTAGCAATCTACAGTAAAAATTAAGCAACTTTATATAAATTACATCACTTACATTGTTCTTAATATTTCGATTTTAAAACTTGATCAATTACGAATAATAAGATATAATTAACATACTGAAAAGGAGAATAGAATGAACGTTTTAGAATTATTTGCGGGTGTTGGGGGGTTCCGTATAGGACTCGAAAATGCTCACCCTGATTATTTCGAAACATTATGGAGCAACCAATGGGAACCTTCGAGGAAGTCTCAGGATGCTTTTGAAGTATACAATTATCATTTTCCAGACAGTGAAAATATTAATGTTAGCATCGCTGATATTACGGATGAACAGTTTGCTGAAATGAATGCGGATATGATTGTCGGTGGTTTTCCCTGTCAAGACTACTCTGTGGCTCGTAGCAAAAAGAACGAACAAGGTATTGAAGGACAAAAGGGTGTCCTTTTCTGGGAAATCATTCGAGCGACTAGGATTATTAGACCGAGATTTCTTATTCTAGAAAATGTTGACAGACTTCTAAAAGCTCCTTCAAAACAGCGTGGTCGAGACTTTGCTATTATGTTGACTGCGTTTAATAATCTTGGATATTCTGTTGAATGGCGTGTAATCAACGCTGCTGATTACGGTCGCAGTCAAAGACGTCGTCGTGTGTTTTTCTTTATCTATCGAAATGATATTCCATTCGCACATCAAATGGATCAACGATTTGAAGAACAAGAACAAGTTTTTGATGAAAATAGATACGACGATTATATTTTTCATGAAGGACTGTTTGCAACCCAATTTCCTATTTTGAATACACCAGTCAAAAAACGCCATGTCTACTATGAACTCCCTGAGGATATCGTTGAGGTTTCTGATAACTTCTCAGGAACTGTTTGGAATACTGGTGTTATGCGTCATGGTAGGTACTATTCTATTGATACTGCACCTAACTATGATGGTGAACCAATTACATTAGGTGAGATTCTTCAAAATGAAGAGGAAGTCCCTGAAAAGTTCTTTATTAATGATCCAGCCAAACTCGAAAAGTTCCAGTATTTGCGAGGGCCTAAACGAATCGAACGTACCTCTGCGGATGGACACACCTATATTTACTCTGAGGGAGGAATGTCACCAACCGACGACTTAAACCTTCCCGGTCGTACCATGCTAACTTCAGAAGGGACAGTTAATCGCTCTACTCATTTCTTGAATGTTAATGGAAAATATAGGCTTATTACTCCTGTCGAGGCAGAACGTTTACAAGATTTCCCTGATAACTGGACAGCTCTAAAAAGATTATCTGACGGTACTGTTACCGAGGTTTCTGATAAGATGCGAATGTTCTTTATGGGAAATGCATTAGTGACAGACATTGTAAGAAAAATCGGTGAATTTATTGTAGAAATCGATATTGCTGGATAATATTTAAAAACGCTTCCCTCAAGTCGAGAGAAGCATTTTCTTATTTCCAAAATTTTGCTTTTGAAGCAACAACCCAAGCTGATAGACAAGCTAGTGCTACTACTGCATAGATAGCGTATTGTTTCGCAGGATAAAGCCAGGCTTTGTTTTCTTCATGCCAGCGAGACTTCCAAAGGCCGATGTAATCGCCCGTCATTCCAGGATTTTTAAGGCGCTCCATGTAATTGGCAGGTAGGTTATCAGGCTGATTCATCTGCACGTTAATGATAAAGATAAGCAAAGCAAGCGCAATGACAACTAGGAGTGCCAGGGTAATCTTTTTCTTAGCTGTTAGTTGAAATGTTTTCAATTATTTTTCTCCCTCATTTATGAAATAATCTACTCATATAGTTTAGTATAAAAAGGCAATTCTGAAAAGTCCTCTATGACACCAATGTAAGATAAGTCAAAACCTTGCACATCTTTCTCATAGTGTTATAATTAGGTTGTCTGGCTGAGTGGTAATGGTGATGCTTCCATTCAGATAAGACTTAGAAAGAGGTGTTTATGACATATTCAAAAAAGGTTTCCCTTTCTGAGGTAAACCAATCCATAGATACACCAAATAATAATCGCTTTTGGCAAAATCTTAAGGCTTTCTTGGGACCTGGGGCTCTTGTGGCCGTGGGTTACATGGATCCAGGGAACTGGATTACCAGTGTCGTCGGTGGGGCGACCTACAAGTACAGTCTTCTTTTTGTCATCTTAATTTCATCTTTAATAGCTATGCAGTTGCAACAAATGGCCGGGAAATTAGGGATTGTGACCCAAATGGACCTGGCCCAAGCGACTGCCTACCACTCGCCCAAATGGTTGCGATACACGCTTTGGGTGATTCTGGAGCTTGCCTTAATGGCGACGGATTTGGCTGAGGTGCTTGGTTCTGCCATCGCACTGAACCTGCTCTTTGGTATTCCAATTATGGTTGCCATTCTGGTGACAGTCCTAGATGTCTTCCTACTCCTACTCATCATGAAGCTGGGATTCAAGAAAATCGAGGCTATTGTTTCAACCTTGATTTTGACCATCTTGGTTATCTTTGTCTACCTGGTAGCCTTGTCTGAGCCTAGTATTACGGGAATCCTCGAGGGTTATCTCCCTACGCCAGCGCTCTTTGAGCCACATGCTGCTGGGCACACCAACCAGTTGACTTTGGCACTTGGGATTGTGGGTGCAACCGTTATGCCACATAACCTCTACTTGCACTCATCCTTGTCACAGACTCGTAAGGTTGACTATTCTGATGGCAAAGACGTGACTAAGGCTGTCCGTTTCATGACCTGGGATTCTAACATCCAGTTGACTTTGGCCTTTGTGGTTAACTCCCTCCTCTTGATTTTGGGAGCAGCTCTCTTCTTTGGTCATGCTTCTGATATTTCAGCTTTCTCACAGATGTACAATGCTCTTCAGGACTCTAAGATTGCTGGTGCGGTAGCTAGTTCGACACTTTCAACACTCTTTGCCTTGGCGCTCTTGGCTAGTGGTCAAAACTCTACCATTACTGGTACTCTGACTGGCCAAATTGTCATGGAAGGCTTTCTCCACATGAGGTTACCGCAGTGGGTAATTCGTTTATTCACACGTCTCTTCGCCTTGCTACCTGTTATCGTTGTAGCTATTCTCTACGGTGATCAAGAAAAGACTCTGGATCAACTGCTGGTTTATTCACAGGTTTTCCTTTCACTTGCCTTGCCATTTTCTATCTTCCCTTTGATTTACTATACTTCTAAGAAATCACTCATGGGAAAACACGTCAATGCCAAGTGGAATACCTTCCTTGGTTATGCCATCGCTATTGTCCTAACCATTCTCAATCTCAAACTTATCTTTGATACGTTTTAAACAAAAAAATAAGGCCAGCGCCATGCTGACCTTGTTTTAGTTTTTGAAGGCGTCAACGAGAACTTGGAATTCTTCGTTGCTGAGGGTAATCCCCTTGCCCATCTTGGTATGGTCTGGACTCCATGTACGGATGTCATACTTAGCTGGTGCGCCATTGAAACTCACACGATTGAGTTCCTTAGTCCAACCCTTGTCATTCTCAGACAAGACCAAGAGTTTTTCTTCAATTTCAAATGAAAATTCTGCCATTTGCTTACCTCCACTAGCTTTATTCGTTTTTTTCTGTGAAAATTGTCTGTTTTAGAATGAAGTTATCCACAAAAATTCACCTTTCATGCTATAATTATTTTATCAAGAAACGAGGGAAATGACCATGATAAACTTTTTAGAAGCCGTAAAGCATCAGCTTCATCAGTTTGTGGAAATAGGTCACAGCAAACCTGTCCACCTAATGCAGAATCAACTTATTAACGATATCTATCATGCTATTGATCATAATCAAATGGTCATGCTGACATCCAATCAGAAGACCTATAAGGGCTACATCAACCGTTATGACAGGGAGCGACAAGCCATCTTTATCGAGCAGGATAAGATCATCAGCATGATTGAACTTGATGAAATCAAACGTCTAAAAATCATATCACAACGAGGTTAAGTTTATCAGTTAACCTCGTTTTATTATTAGGTTGACTTTTTTGAAACCACTTGCTATAATAAGTTAACTATTTATTTACGAAAGGTTAACTAAAAATGACACAAAATCGTACACTGTCACTTATTCTTCCAGCTTTTGGTGCTGCCATCATTGCTGCCCTAGCTCAAATTGTTATTCCTATCGGTGCAGTTCCCATTACTCTGCAAACTTTTGCTGTCGGACTTGTTGCTGCTATCCTTAAGCCAAGAGAGGCGACACTTGCTGCTACCCTCTACCTGATTCTAGGCGCCATTGGTCTACCAGTTTTTGCAGGTGGAGGCGGTGGGCTCCAATCCTTCTTTGGACCTTCAGCTGGCTATTTGTTGGCCTATCCATTTTTCGCCTTTGTCACTTCAAAACTAACTCATGCTGAGACTCCTATCTGGAAAATCTTTGTGGCTTTTGTTTTGGGAGATGCACTTGTCTTTGTTGGTGGTATCCTCAGCCTGCACTTTCTCGGAAAAATGGGATGGTCTGCAGCTGTAGCTGTTGGCTTGACACCCTTTATTATTCCTGACCTCTTAAAAGGTCTCATCGTCGCTTTGGTGACTAAGCCAGTCTTAAAAGCTCTTAAAAATCATAGTTACTTTAACTAAAAAAGATTGAAGACTTTGTTCATGTGAACAGAATCTTCAATCTTTTTATTTTTCAAAATAAATATCATAGTGCTTTGAACAAGCTGGGTTGAAGGCACTGTGACAATTGGGACAAGCTTCTACATCTTGATACTCCTCAATTGTCATCTCATGCCTACAAACGCCACAGATAAGGACCTTGTCCTGCTTCAATTGACAAGGATAAGCTCGAAAGCTATGTTTCTCTAAGCAATCATGACACTGATAACAGGCATAATACTTCTGGCACTCGAAGCATTTTAGGGCAACTATATCTAGTGGAGAATGGTAGTGTTGACACCTACTCTGATCATCTACCAGGAGCCCATTGATTTGACTTGTCATTAGGCACGAACAGTTTTGCTTGAACCGTCTTTTTGGTAGAGGTTAATCAAACCTTCTTTAGTTGAACGAATCATGTCACCAGGTTTAACTTCTTGTGGCACGGTAATTGTAAGAAGTTCCATTGGGTTTGGTGCACGGTCAATCTTGTTACCATTGGCATCGTGAAGGTCTTTGATATCACACTCGAAATGACGGAAGCCTGGTCCGTAGAATTCAACGTGGTCACCTTCGAGGATAACGTTACGTTGACGGATAGTAGCTGTCATAGTTGCTGGATCAAAGTCTACGACTTCACCAACGAATTTGTATTGTGGAATCTTACGACGAGCTCCAAAGAGTTGTTCGTTTTCTGTTGGTGTCTTGTAGTAGAAACCTGTTGCCAATTCACGCTGGGCAACTTTCCAGAGTTCGTTAATCAAATCATCTTTGATGGCATAAAAGGCTTCTGCACTTTCCATGTAAGCGTCACAAGCAGCCTTGTAACAGTTGGCAACTGTTGATACGTAGTGGACAGATTTCATACGACCTTCGATTTTAAGGCTGTCAACACCATTGTCGATAAGGTCTGGGATATTTTCAATCATACACATGTCAACGGCTGACATTGAGTATTCTTCAGGAACTTCACCGTGGATACTCTTTCGCTCTTGACCGAATGGCATGTCGTAAAGATCATATTTCCAACGACAAGACTGTGAACAACCACCACGGTTGGCATCACGGTCTGACATGTGGTTAGAAAGGGTACAGCGACCTGAGTATGAGATACACATAGCACCATGGACAAAGGCCTCAATTTCAAGGTCCGTACGTTTACGGATTTCAGCCAATTCTTCCATAGTTACCTCACGTGCCAAAACAACACGGGTCAAGCCATACTGTTTCCAAAAATGGAAGGTTTCAACGTTTGTCGCAGATGCTTGCGTTGACAAGTGGATGTTAAGTCCTGGAGCGTAGGTTGAACAGATTTCAATCAAGGCTGGGTCAGATACGATAACAGCATCGAGTCCCATATCACGCAATTCACGGAACCATTCACCAGCACCTTTTTCATTTCCTTCATGGGTAACCATGTTTGAAGCAACGTGTACATCAACGCCACGAGCGTGAGCGTATTCGATACCTTCACGAAGCTCATCCATGGTAAAGTTTCCGGCACGGCTACGCAAACCATAGGCTTGTCCACCAACGAAAACAGCATCTGCGCCGTAATTTACAGCGACTTTCAATTTTTCCAAAGTCCCAGCAGGTACCAGAACCTCTGGGCGTTTTTTAGTTGTAGTCATAATTTCTCCAATTTGCAAGATTGTCGATTTTAGTTTTGAGAAGGCTCCTTCGTTCCCTGAAAATGGAAAACTCACAAACGAAGGAGGAAGTTTTTTATTTTACACGGTCAGGTTCATAGTCGTAGAAACCTGTGTCCAAACCACGGTTGGCTGGGTGTAATTTATGAATAGCCTCATCAAAGAGAAAGGCTTGGTCTTGTGAAAATTCGCCAGCCTCGATGAGGTCACGAGCCTTCACAAAGTACTCAGTGATTTTTACAAAGTTTTCACCTGGGCAATAAACACCGTCCAACTTCCAGTGGTCAAAACCATGTTCAACGAGTTCTGAAAGTTTAGTCATCATATCCAAGTCATTATTGGCAAAGATATGTGTCCCGTGCATGTCTTCATAAACTGAGTAGTGAGAATCTGGGTCCCCTGGCTCAGAAAGGAAGAGGTCACGTTCTTTGGTTACAGCTTCATCCGTTTTGATAAAGTTGTAATAGTTTTGAAGAAGTGGACGTTTTGAGTGGTGAATGATACTTGCACCATAAACCAAAACCTCAGCTGGAATCTGAAGATTTTCAGCCATGATGAATAGTTCCGCAGATGGAATCTCACGAGCCAAAACCGCTTCAGATGCTCCTGCCTGTTTGCCCCAGAAATTAATCTGACGGCTAGAGGTTACCATAGTTGAAGCATCATAAATCATTTTGAAGGGACGTTTGTCACGGTTACAGATGTAGAAAACTCCTGCATCACCAACCGTGATATAATCTGCCTTGATTTCTTCAAGAAAATCAAGATAGTCTGGAAGAGCATCCATCATACCTTGGTGCATGAGGGCGTTAACGGCAACAGTCAATTCCTTGCCTGACTCATGTACCAGCTCTGCAATCTTTCGCATTTCTGCGAATGAAAAAGGCTTAGGCAAACGAAGGCCAAAGGCTTTTTCGCCGATATAAATACGATCTACGCCAAGTTCTAGGAGCTCACGTGCCTGCTCGTAGCTCTCAGCAGTCGCTGTAATCACTATTTTTTCCATAACTCACATTATAGCACAAATGATTTGATTTTTTTAGAATTTTTAGGCTCAATACTCTGTATCTAAATATTTTAAATTAGTTTTCGAATACTACAATTTTCACAAAAATCAAAAAAAACTTTGCAATATAAATTTTTTATGGTATTATTAATGAGATTCTAAATAGTGAAATACTGACTAAGTATTTTAACCTACACGAAAAAGTGATTTAGATATTTTATATAGAAAGGAGGCAGACATGGCTGACAACTTACACCGTCAATTTGATCACATAGAAGATTTCGAGACTGAGCGTCCTCAAACGACGAATTATCAAGATTATCAAGGTTTAAATAGTAATAGTATTAAGCTACAAGATATGATTTTCTTTGGACGTATCTCAAGCTTCTGTGTTTCAACAGTCCTAGTTGCCTTCCTTTTCTTGGTAGCACAGGTGGCTACCTTCTGGGCCTTCTTCTGGGCAATTACCATCAGCGTCATTGGTCAGATAGGCATTTATGTCCTAATCGAATATTATAAAGCACAAAAACGCTGACTTTCGAGTCAACGTTTTTTTCGTACTAAAAAAAGCCTCAAGGGCTTTCTTTTTTATTTTGCTTCTGCTGCTTCTTCAGAGATGTCTTTGATATCAATCACGATGTCATCAACGATAGCTTTTGTTTCTGCTTCAACATCTGCTTGCTCAGGAGTTACTTGAGCAGTTTTCTCTTTGATAAGTTCAAAGCTCTCTTTTGCAAAGTCAGCAACTTGAGCTGTTTTTTCTTGGACAGCTTTTGTCAAATCATCCGCAGTGATGTCGCCATTTTCAAATTTTGTTTTATAGTCTTGGAAAGTATCGACTGCCAAATCTTTGTAGTCGCTAGCTTTTTCCACCACTTGATTTTGATAAGCTTTAGGATCTTCTTTGAATGAAGCGATTTCTTCATCAATACGTGCTTTAACAGCTTTACCTTTTTCAGTTGTAAAGAAGTAAGCTGCTGCAGCTCCAGAAGCTGCACCAATGATTAGGGTGTTTAAAAATTTACTCATGAAAAGACCTCCTTATTTTTTCTTGTCTTTTTTACCAAATAGTTTTGAAGCAACCTTACCGATAGCAAAGGCTGAACCTGCCTTACCGACACTTGCTCCTGCTGCACTTGCTTTAGCACCGAGGTAACGAGCTTCAGTATTCAAGTCAGAGACACTTTCTGAAAGCTCAGCTACTGCTACGAAGAGAGGATCGATTGTTTGAACTTTTTCATTAACATCTTCAACCAAGACGTTTGCCTTAGCCAAGATTTCATTTGTTTGATGAAGGGTTACATTGATATCTGTACGAAGCACAGCAACTGTTTCTTCAACTTCTTTAACCACATGACGGGTACGAAGTAGAGTAGGGATTAATGCAATGAGGAACGCAGCAAGTGCGATTGCGATAATAAGAAATGCAATTTCTGCCATAGTTTAGGACTCCTTTGACCTTTTTAAAAGGTCGCTACAAGAAAACTGAAGTAGAACCTCCAGTTTCCAGTGACCTTTGTTATGATAATTTTCATTATATTATAACAAAGTCTGAGCTATATGACTAGTTTTTCATTTTATAATCTGCCTCTGGGCGTTGCTTTCGTAAATAGAGCAAGGTAGCACCTAAGATGATAATGACGATGCTGACCCATTGAGAAACACGCAAGCCAGCAAACATGAGGCTATCTGTACGCATGCCTTCAATGACAAAACGTCCAAGACCATACCAGATAAGGTAAAATGAGGTCACATCTCCTTGACGCAGTTTCTTATTAAAGCGTCTTAGTCCTAGGATAATGATAAATCCGACCAAGTTCCAGAGACTTTCGTAAAGAAAGGTCGGTACACGATAACTACCATCAATATACATCTGCTGGCGAATAAATTCTGGAACATAATTCAGATGACTAACTGCTCTTCCGTAGGCCTCCTGGTTAATAAAGTTTCCCCAGCGACCGATACTCTGAGCAATCATTACGCCCGGTGCTGCGATATCTAGAAAATCCAAGACAGCAATGGCATGACGTTTAGAAAACCAATAGAGGACAGCTGCTCCAGCAATCAAGCCACCATAGATGGCAATTCCGCCATTCCAAATCGCAAAAATTTCTGAAGGATTCTGACTGTAGTAAGACCACTGGAAGATCACATAGTAGAGCCTTGCACCAACAATGGCTATAGGAAAGGCAAGAAGAATAAAATCTAGGATGTTTTCAGGGTCAATTCCCTTTTCAGGAGCCCAACGCTGAGCCAGATAAACGGCTAGTAAAAGACCAGATACGATACAGATGGCATACCAATGAATACTAATGGGGCCAATCCTTAGAGCAATAGGATCAATAGTAGCTAACATTAGTCTTCACCATTCTTACTAATGAGGTTGGTCAAACGTTCCTCAAAGGTTTTGGTTGCATCAAATCCCATTTGCTTAGCACGGTAGTTCATAGCTGCAGCCTCGATAACAACTGATACGTTACGTCCTGTCTTAACAGGAATACGGACACGTGGAATCTTAACGCCTTGCAATTCTATTTCTTCGTTTCCGTTTCCAAGACGATCAAAGATCTTACCGTCTTCAAAATTTTCAAGATAAATGGCCAACTGAACTTGAGAGGAATTACGGACAGCACTAGCTCCGTAGAGACTCATGACATCAATGATACCAACCCCACGAATTTCAAGAAGATGGCGGAGGATTTCCGCGGGCTCACCCCAGAGAGTCTCCTCATCCTTAGCATAAACATCCACACGGTCGTCAGCGACAAGACGGTGACCACGTTTCACCAACTCAAGCCCTGTCTCACTCTTACCGATGCCAGAGTCTCCTTGAATAAGAACTCCCATCCCGTAGATATCTACCAAAACACCATGGACACTAGTTCGTTCAGCTAATTGCGAGTTAAGATACCAAGACATGTCACCTGAAAGCGACGATGTGCCGTTTCGTCCTTGAAGAACTGCTACACCATTTTCCTTAGCAGCTCGAAGCATCTCTTCCGGAATCTCAAGACCACGCGCCACGATAACAGCTGGAGTTTCCGCTTTAAACATATTCGCAAAAACAGAATAACGGTTGTAATCAGTCATGGTTTTAAGGTAGGACCACTCCTTCATCCCAACCAACTGAAGTCGTTCAGGTGAATAATAGTCAAAATACCCCGTCATTTCTAAACCAGGACGAGAGATATCAGCTGTTGTTATCGCTTTTGCCAAAAGCTCCTTATTTCCATAGACAACCTTGAGTTTAAGCCTATCAACCAGCATTTTAACAGTTACTGTCATGTTATTTCCTCCGATTATTTACTAGTTTCATTGTATCATAAAAAGGTTTTCAATGCGGTTCTCAAAGCAAAAAAGACCTATGACTAGCACTAAGGCCAATCATAGATCTTTTCTATTATAATTTACTCACCAATTCCACTCGTCTTCTACAGGTTCAGCGTTTTTACGTTTACGTCCATCCTTGAGTTTGATTTCGGGATAAATATCTTCTTTGTAAGGAAGGAGAAAGGCTAAAACCAAGTATAGAAAGATTCCAAACTGTGTTGAAACCATGAGAATGATAGCCAAGATACGAGCCAAAGCTAGGTCCCAACCAAACTTATCTGCCAAACCTGCAACAACACCGGCGACGAGTCTATTTTTTCGTGTCTTATAAAAACGATTTGACATGGTCTTCTTCTCCCATCATTTCTTTGATTTAATTATATGATTTTTTTAAATTTAAAAAATCAGCCCTAGGACTGATTTAGAAAAATGAGCTTGCCTCGACACAGACCGCATCCAAACTTCTGTGTATTGACACGGCGTTTGCGACGGTAGATATGACCACAAGATTGGCACTGATAGAGGTAGTACTTCTCCTTTTGACCTTGCATCTTTGGAGCGTATCTAAGGCCTTCAACCTTGGTTAGTAAGTCCTTAAAATCTCTATCAACATGCTTGTAGCCCTTACCTTGAAAATAAAGGTGATAATGACAGAGCTCGTGGCGGACGATTTTTCGAAAAGTCTCAAGACCATGTTCCTCATAGAGTTTTGGGTTGAAATCTAAGTGTCCATCCTTGGGAAAGAACCGCCCTCCAGTGGTCCGGAGACGCTTGTTCCACAAGGCTTGATGCTTAAATTCCCAGCCAAAATCTTCTATAGAAACAGTCTTAACATAATCAGTTAGATTCACGTGGATTCACCAAGGAGAGGTTGAGTTTTTCATGCTCCAAATCAACTTTTGATACCCACACGGTAACCAAATCCCCAACAGAAACGACCTGACTTGGGTGGTTAACGAAGCTTTTGCTCATCTCAGAGATATGGATAAGGCCATCCTCATGGACACCGATATCCACAAAGGCACCAAAGTCCACAACATTTCGGACTGTTCCTTCAAGTTTTTGTCCTACTGACAAATCTTTGAGTTCAAGAACATCCTGACGAAGCACTGGTGCTTCAAAATCATCACGGAGGTCACGACCTGGTTTCAAAAGGTCAGCGATGATATCTTTAAGGGTTTCCTGACCAAGCCCTAGCTCTTCTGCTGTTTCTTTAAGATTAAGAGCCTTCAATTTCTCTTTGGCAGAGTCGTCCAAATCTGTGATATCCAACTGCTTGAAGAGGTCTTTTACCGCTGGGTAAGACTCTGGGTGGACCCCTGTATTATCCAAGATATTCTTGGCATTTGGGATACGGAGGAAACCAGCTGCTTGTTCGAAGGCTTTGGCACCGAGACGTGGAACTTTTTTGATTTCAGCACGTGATGCAATCTCACCATTTTCCTCACGGTAGGCGACGATATTTTCAGAGATGGTCTTGTTGAGTCCTGACACGTGTGACAAGAGGGTACTACTTGCCGTATTGACATTGACACCGACTTGGTTAACCACGGTATCAACGACGAAATCAAGATTTTCAGACAGTTTCTTCTGACTAACATCATGCTGGTATTGGCCTACTCCGATTGATTTAGGGTCAATCTTAACCAACTCGGCCAATGGGTCTTGGAGACGACGGGCAATAGAAATGGCAGAGCGTTTTTCGACCGTCAAATCTGGAAACTCATGGCGAGCCAACTCTGATGCAGAGTAGACAGAGGCACCACTTTCATTGACAATGACATAAGAAGTTTCTGGGAAATCCTTGAGGACTTCTGCCACAAAAGCTTCACTTTCACGGCTTGCTGTTCCATTACCGATCGCAATAATCTCAATGGCATACTTTTTGATGAGGTCAGCCAAGTCTTTTTTAGCCTGTGCGATTTTAGCCTGACTTGCTGGAGCTACTGGATAGATAACCTGCGTTGTAATGAGCTTACCAGTTTGGTCAACCACGGCCAACTTAGCCCCTGTACGAAAGGCTGGGTCAAAACCAAGTACCATCTTGCCTTTAAGTGGCGATACTAGAAGGAGGCTTCGAAGATTTTGAGAGAAAAGTTGAATAGCACCATCTTCTGCTGCTTCAGTCAATTCACTTCGGATACGACGCTCCATAGCTGGAATGATTTTCTTCTTGAGAGATTGATTGATAACTTCCTCGATATAGTCATTTTTTTGTTTGAAACGAGCACTGTAGAAACGGTGCATTTTCTCAAGATTGTGCTTAAAGCTTACCTTGATAACGCCTAGTTTCTCCCCACGGTTAAGGGCTAACGTACGGTAACCTTGAAGTTTAGACACCTTGTCCTCAAAATCATAGTAAATCTTGAAAATTTCTTTTTCATCCAGCGATTGATCCTTGAGGGTTGAAGTGATGTCACTGTTGTTCCAGATTTCGTTGTAGGTCCAAGAGCGCAAGCTATTGTCCTCAGAAAAGGCCTCAACCAAAATATCCACAGCACCCGCAAGAGCCTTATCAGCTGTTGGAAAGGCTTCAGATGTCAGCTTTTCAGCTTCAGCCTTGAGGTTTGGACTATTTTGCAAGATAAGACGAGCCAAGGGGAAAAGACCTGCTTCACGGGCAACCGTCGCCTTGGTGCGGCGTTTTTCCTTATAGGGAAGGTAGAGTTCTTCCACGTCTGCCAACTTTTCAGCCGCTTCAATGGCTGCCTTGAGTTGGTCAGTCAATTTACCCTGAGCCTCAATCTTGGCCAGAACCGTTTCCTTACGGTCTTGAAGAGTAGTCAAGGACTTGTCCATATCAATGATAGCCTTGATTTGCGTTTCATCCAGATTGCCTGTTTTTTCCTTACGGTAACGGGCAATGAAAGGAATGGTATTGCCTTCTGCGGTCAATTCCAAAACTGTTTCAACTTGTTGTTTTTTTAGGCCCAATTCCTGAGCCAATGTCTCTAAATTACGATTTTCCATAAGTTCTATTATACCACGATAGGAGATTTGCTTGGGTAGAAAACCTTGTAGCTGAAGCGAGAATTTTTAAGCAAGAGGTAGTATAATAGAAAGGTAAACCTATTGTTAGGGGCTATTTCTTTCGGAAAATAGATGCATCTTCCTAGAAGCAAAGCTTCTTCGGCCGATGCCCTAATTTTCTGTCAGAAATGACGCCCTTAGTATCTTATTGCAACTGAACTCGGGCTATTTCTTTCGGAAAATAGATGCATCTTCCTAGAAGCAGAGCTTCTTCGGCCGATGCCCTAATTTTCTCTTAGAAATGACGCCCTTAGTATCTTATTTAAACTCGGAGGCTTTTTATGGCGGTTATTCAGAAAAAAACAAATGAACTTGAAAGCATGATGGCATCTTTTGCGGCTATCCCTGATTTTGAAAAGGCGGGAACTGATCCTAAGAAGGACAAACGTCTTCAAGAAGATAAGAAGAAATAATTTTTATGGCTATTTTTCATCAACTACCAGATAGCGTTTTGCAGCTTCTGGCAGTTTTTCTATCTATTATTATCGAAGCCCTGCCCTTTGTTTTGTTGGGAAGTATTCTGTCTGGCTTTATCGAAGTCTTCGTGACCCCTGAAAAGGTACAAAACTTCCTGCCGAAAAACAAGGTCCTGGCTATTCTCTTTGGAACTCTAATTGGTTTTATTTTCCCTTCTTGTGAGTGTGGGATTGTTCCCATTATCACGCGCTTTTTAGAGAAAAAAGTGCCTAGCTACACAGCTATTCCTTTCATGGCAACAGCTCCTATCATCAATCCAGTCGTTCTCTTTGCGACCTATACGGCCTTTGGGAACTCTTGGTACTACGTAATTTTACGTTTTCTCGGAGCTTTCTTGATTGCCATGATTTTGGGAATTTTGCTCGGCTTTGTGGTGGATGACCAGATTCTTAAGGACAATCGTAAGGTCAGTCATGTGCACGACTATAGTGATTTGTCAGCTGGTAAGAAAGTTTTTCAAGCCTTGATTCATGCGGTAGATGAATTTTTCGACACTGGGCGTTACCTGATTTTCGGGAGCCTGGTGGCCGCAAGTATGCAGACCTACCTACCTACCCGTATTCTCACGACAATCGGGCACAATTCGGTGACAGCCATCCTCATCATGATGCTTTTGGCCTTTATCATCTCGCTTTGTTCAGAGGCCGATGCCTTTATCGGGGCTTCCTTACTCTCTAGTTTTGGAGTGGCACCAACGGTGGCCTTTCTCATCATCGGTCCTATGGTTGATATCAAGAACCTAATCATGATGAAACACCAGTTTAAGACACGCTTTGTTGGTCTCTTCGTAGGAACCGCAAGTCTGGTGACAATCATTTACTGTCTGGTATTGGGGGTGATTTAATGTTACGTTTTCTCATCTTATCTGGGTATTTTGAGCTGGTCATGTACTTGCAAGTTTCTGGCAAGCTCAACCAGTACATTAATATCCACTACTCCTACTTGGCCTACATTTCCATGGTGCTTTCCTTTATCCTCGCTGTGGTTCAACTCATTGTTTGGATGAAGCAGATGAAGGTTCACTCGCATTTGTCAGGTCGAGTAGCCAAGGTAGCCAGCATCGTTCTCTTGGCCTTTCCAGTCCTTACGGGGCTCTTGGTGCCAACAGTAACCTTGGATGCCAATACCGTATCAGCTAAGGGGTATCATTTTCCACTGGCGGCAGGGAGCGATCCTAACCAGGCCGACCAAGAGGGAACGACTATCCAGTACTTGAAGCCAGACACCAGCTCCTACTTCACCTCCTCTGCTTATGAGAAGGAGATGACCAAGGAGCTAGCCAAGTACAAGGGACGTGAGACCATCCAGATTACCACGGAAAATTACATGGAAGTTATGGAGCTCATCTACCTCTATCCTAACGATTTTGTGGGCAAGAAGGTCACCTATACCGGCTTTGTTTACAATGACCCACAGACCAAGGGTTATCAGTTCATCTTCCGTTTCGGTATTATCCACTGTATCGCCGATTCAGGTGTTTACGGACTGGCGACGAGAGGAAGTGACCAAACCTTCAAGGATAATACCTGGGTAAAAGTCACTGGTACCATCACTGTGGATTATTATCAAAATCTTAAACAGAGCCTCCCTATCCTCAATTTGACTGAGGTCAAAGAGGTCGGTCAACCTGACAATCCCTATGTTTATCGCGTATTTTAAAAAGCCAAGTTCAGTTGAACTGGCTTTTTAAGTTGAATCAAACTGTACAGTTACTTAAATCTTGAGAGTACAAAAACGGTTGACTCCAGCAACCACAGCAGTGATTAGTTGTACAGTTACTTAAATCTTGAGAGTACAAAAAGAATCCCAACTACCCACAAATGATATTAAAAGTTGTACAGTTACTTAAATCTTGAGAGTACAAAAACATGTATTGACCAAACGCATCAACATACCACGTTGTACAGTTACTTAAATCTTGAGAGTACAAAAACAGATGCCTTGTGAGGTCACTTCATCAACTTGTTGTACAGTTACTTAAATCTTGAGAGTACAAAAACTATGGAGGAAACGAAAGTAACCGATGACGCGTTGTACAGTTACTTAAATCTTGAGAGTACAAAAACGCGACGCTGAGGTCTCTGGCAACGCTGAGGGTTGTACAGTTACTTAAATCTTGAGAGTACAAAAACTGTTTGTCGGGCCTACAGGAGTTGGTAAAAGTTGTACAGTTACTTAAATCTTGAGAGTACAAAAACCATTCAATAAAGTCGCAAATTCAAGTGATGGTTGTACAGTTACTTAAATCTTGAGAGTACAAAAACTCTCTAACGGTAATGGGAAATATAGCCCGTGGTTGTACAGTTACTTAAATCTTGAGAGTACAAAAACTGAACAGAATAGACAAATGAAATAAAGGTAGTTGTACAGTTACTTAAATCTTGAGAGTACAAAAACCGCACCATACCAAGACGGGATGCAACCTTGTTGTACAGTTACTTAAATCTTGAGAGTACAAAAACAGGCGTGAAGTGGGAGAATTAAACGAACGTGTTGTACAGTTACTTAAATCTTGAGAGTACAAAAACTCACTATATCGCTCTTATGCGAGATATTCGTTGTACAGTTACTTAAATCTTGAGAGTACAAAAACTCAATAGCCATTTCGTAAGACAACTCAACTGTTGTACAGTTACTTAAATCTTGAGAGTACAAAAACCATTCAATAAAGTCGCAAATTCAAGTGATGGTTGTACAGTTACTTAAATCTTGAGAGTACAAAAACGGTTGAATCGTACAGCATCACGAAACAAGAGTTGTACAGTTACTTAAATCTTGAGAGTACAAAAACACCATCCTGCTAATTCACGTTCCGTCTCCTGTTGTACAGTTACTTAAATCTTGAGAGTACAAAAACCCACTTCCAGTAACAGAAATTTGTTTAACAGTTGTACAGTTACTTAAATCTTGAGAGTACAAAAACACTTGGAGCTGGTGTAGTAGGTTGAGCAGGTTGTACAGTTACTTAAATCTTGAGAGTACAAAAACCGCTCCTTTCCCTTTTGTCTCTTCTGCTGGGTTGTACAGTTACTTAAATCTTGAGAGTACAAAAACCATCGCCACCAAAACGGGCAAAGTGGTAGTGTTGTACAGTTACTTAAATCTTGAGAGTACAAAAACCTCAAATGAAATTTTGACGTTTTTATACCCACATAGTGATTATAGAATCAATCACTGTACTTGTCAATTCTTACTTTCTAAATATCTATGCAATAGCTCCTCATCAGGAGTTTTTGAATATCTTATACGGTAATTAAAGTGAAACAAATGATTTAGTATATTCAAAATTACTGAATCAATAAGTGAGAGACTAGGTTGTCTCAGCATTTTTGTCAATAAATAAGGCGTTACGGTCTCTAATGACATCCTAAAATCCTCTCTCGTTGGAAAATTATTACTTGGATAATGTTTCTTTACCCTTTCATACATAAACTCAACATCGTACAAATGCTCAGCCTGGTCAGATAAAATATTGACGAACTTGCTATTTTCTTCATCAATCTTTAAATAGCCTTGATCACTTGGAAACAAAATAAAGGTTAGGTTTGGATACTTTTTGACTAGCTGACCAATCTCCTTATAAAAACTATCATAAAATTCCTCTGAAATAAAGCTATCAATATTTTTTAGCACAATGAGATATTTCTCTGTTGTTTGTGAAAGTAGACCGTCTAACATTTCTAAAAAGAGGGAAAGTTTATCTGTATTTGAAACCCATTCAAAAGATAGATTCTTATTCTCAATGACAAAAAATGGACTAAAATTTTTTGTGAGGAGTTGGTCTAGTGTTATAGGACGATTCTCTAAATGGTATTCCACCTGACCACAGTTTAAGTTTATATCCCCATTCATCACTCCTTCTATAAGCTCTACTTGTTCATTTATTTTCTCCAAATGGGCTACAATATCAACTTGATTGACAATTTTACTAAGGTAACCGTGAGCAAGTGTTCCTTTCTTGTATTCCATCTGCTCAAGTAAATCCTTAAAACTTGAAATGTCGATATAGTGATAGCTACTTCGCTTCACTATTTCTCCAGACTCATCAAGTATAGTAGGTTCCTCATAATCAAAAATACTTAAGTCCTCACTCGAGTATTTTTTTCCGCCAAAATACCAGCTCAAAATCTGCCAAATATAATATTTGAGTTCTTTATTCTGACCAACAATTTGTGTGATTGCACCAATATTTAATTCAAGACGTTCTTTGTAAGGATGTTGAACAAAAAATTTCATATGACCACCAACTTATTATCACTGACGATTTCTTCTTGCTTAGTTTTACCACCTATGATTAATGTCATCTCTGAAAATTGCTTTTCAGTAACCGCCAAAAGTCTCACATTTCCAGCAGGCAGATTACTCATCTTTAGCTTCTTATAAAATTTATTTGCAAAGCTTCTATTAGGACAAGTGCGATAGTAGACCGAAAATTGTAACATTTCAAATCCATTTGAAATTAATTCTTTACGAAAATTACGATAAATTCTTTTTTCATCCTTGGATTCCATTGGCAAATCAAAAAAACATAATAATCTCAATGCTTCATACCTCATCTTATTTTCTCCACTCTAAACTTGATACCACCGGACAGTGAAATTTACTAATATCTTTTTCCGAAATATATTTGATAAAGCCTTTGACATATTTATCCATAGCAACTGTCACTGAGCAAGTCTCTTTGCCATATTTGATTTTAGCATTGAGTAAATCTGTCAATCCCAACCTATACTCATATTTAAGAAATTCTTGATCTCGTAGATTATCATAAACCCAAACATCTACAATCTGTCTAAATGGCTCCATCAAGTCATCAACCAAATTAAACTGATTGTATTCATTTTTATGGAATATACCTAATAGGCCATTTAAACCATAACCCGCCACTATTCTAGCCATCTGTGCCCTCATGATAGCGTAGCCATAGTTTAAACCAGCATTGATGACATCGGCTTCTTGTTGGGTTATTCTGACAAATTGTTTACCAAAGAGCTCATTAAAATAGACCTTGGCAGCATGTCCCTCTCTATTGGTTCTATCACCTGGTTCTATCTGCTCTTTATAGTCTGAAAGTAGTCTAATGTTATCCAGACTTTTTTCAAACATAGCTAGGACGTCCTCTTGGTTATTGATTTTATAGTAAGTCACAATCTGCCATGCCTTATCCTTTTGCTTCTGAGACCAGTCCATCTGTTCTTTCAAGCGCTTATAAGCTCTAAAGTGCCCATTTTGAGAGTGGTAAATCCCTGTTGGTAAATGTTCGTTATCACAAACAACTAAGGCAATATTATATTTACTTAGGGCACTTAATAATCGAAGAGTAACAACTGTATCCCCACCTTCAGCAACTATTATCGAAATATCACTAAGTGGCACCGTAAACTCTTGTCCCATCTTTTGCACTAACAAGTTATCAAGCTTTAAGCGCATCTTCTCACTTTGACTGACATGTACAACTCTCCAAGTCATTTCTTCTCCTTTTTAAATAACGAAAACACCCTGCCATAAAATGACAGGGTGTTGATTTCGGCATGAAGCCTTATCTTTGTAGCTTCTGCAAGATTTAAGTAACTGTGTAAGGCGTCCCTTACACGATTATTATAGTATATAGCAACTATAATTGCAACACTTTTTAACAATTAATATTAAAAATCTAGCTTAGGCTTATCACCCTCATTTTTGATGATATGCTGATTTCCTAGAACATCCGTTCTTACTTTATAAATAGAAATATTTGATTTTGCTAGTCCTTTTATACATCGTCCTGACTTATCTGCAGGACCTAAAATTTCAATAAGTGACTCATTCTTCTCAAATTTATCTTTTGAATAAGGCTTTAACTCTACATAATGCTTTTTATTTGGCATTGATCGAGAAAGAAAACGGAATAACTGCTGTTCTTTTGTTCCCGTATCTTTAATTAGCAACAAATCATTTTTATAAAGTGTGAACTTGAATTCTGAATCAGAATCTACACCCTCTTTCTTCTTAATGGCATTGTATTTTTCCTGAGAAATCTTATATGTTCCTGTCCCTTTTTCAAATTGTAGGTCAGCATATTTCAATCCAAGTATTTCGTATTTTCCAGTAGTCTTATTGAAATAGACATCCGCTCTCCATGGAGAAACTGACTGCAAGACAACCTTATTGTTACTATTCTTTGGAGTGATATCAATATGATTACCTAACTTACTATCATAGTATTTAAGACTCTTGATTTCAGGACCATTGCCTTTTTTACTATATTTACGAATATAGTCGCCGTGTTCTTCTTTAAATTTTAGGAAAGGATTACATGGTACTTCTTTCCCTTTTTCATTCATTTCCTTATTGGGATAGTTCTCTAAAATTGGTTCGATAACTTTCTCAAAGGTTTGTGGGTCGTGACGATACATGAGGAATTTTGACTTATCCTTCTGATAAATCTTTATAAAGGCATCATAGCCAGTCTGGCTATAGATATCTTTGATTTTCCCTAAGACATAAGTTTCATCCTTCTTATCTTTTCCTACTTTAGCATGTCTTGTCGCATAAATGGTAGCATCTGATATTTTACGATTAAACTTAGAATCCACTTGATATGAGAATAAGATACTGTCTTCAAATTCTTTACTCTTCAATGTATCAACAAAATGTTGATAAGGAGCTTTGAATACAGATTCCTTGTATTCATCGTCACTAATAAGTTCACCTGTTTCAATATCAAGTAGTTGATCTTCTGAATAACTTACAAGGGTATTTTTTTGTTTCTTCCACAAATTCAACTGACTTGAAGCAGCAATAATCAATGCATCGACAGCATGGTGATGATAAGTATCACGAGTCTTCTCAATTCCCCAATGGCGTCTCAATTGAGATGTGAATTGACCACGAACCACGGAAACTTTTGTATCAGTCTTGTGAAATCTAAAGTGTTCTTGAAGGGCATTGAGGACAACTCTTGAAGCGTATCTTGTATCTACAAGATTTCGTTCGATAAATTTCTTGCGAACATCAAATTTTGAAATATCCTCTTCTGTAAGAAGGTATTCTTTTTTCTTGTTTGAAAGTGCTTTTGACTCACGTACAAAAGCTTTTAATTCACGGAAAGACCATGCATCATCCATGCTATCTAAAGCCTGATAAGGTGTTCGTTGTCCTTTTTCTTGGTTAGCAGTTGCATAAACCAAAACCTTATTGGCAAGGCTATCATCGAAGGTGATCGAAAGAGGTAAAATATGATCTATTTCAAACTGATTAGGATTATTTATCAAATCATGGATTGAAATTGTCTTACCAGTATAAAGGCAACGTTCTCCTTGCTGATGCCAAAGGCGGATTTTAGTCGCTAATTGCTTATGACCGTGGAAAACACTATGTGGTAATTCAGCCTTTCCATTATATTGGTTGGCAGCCTTAAGCATTGCTGCATCTTTTTCATCTTTGTTGGCTTTTTGAATCTTTTGAATAGCTTTCTTTTCATCATCTTCATTCGTTTCTCGGGCCATTTCGATGACAATATTGTCAAAATCACCATACTCTTTGATTGCTGCATTTACGATTTTAATAGCTTGGCGAACAGACTTAGCAACAACAGGATTATAGATTTCTTCAGTTAGTAGTCTCTCATCTATATATTTTGTTTTATTCGATGACGAAGTCGTTTTTTGTTTTCCAAGTCGTTTCAGGATAGTCATTTGCTCTTCAGGCGTCGCATACAATTCTGGGATTAATTCCATCATAAGTTTGACAGAAAAATTATGCCAGCCTTTTCCAAAAATGGAACTATTTGCTTTGCGGAATTGAACCAATTCGTCAACTTGCTCCTGACTAAAGGTCCCATCAGCAAACTCATGCTCTATCGCTTCTTGGATACCTTCCTTCTCCGTATTTAATGTTAAGACATAGGCTAATTTATCAAGTTCCTCTCTTGCCATTTTCTTAACATCAAGGGTTTCAAGTGTCTTCATTTTTCGATAGGCTTCGAAAGTATGGATCTCAGCCTTATCTGATTTGTCGATACGGTATCCCTTGATATCTGCAACATCGCAAGAAAGTAGCTTAGCGATATATTTAAAGAGTTTCGCTGGACCCATTGCCTTTTCATTTTTGACATAATTAATGATTTGATTCTTCTGTTCTTCGCTCAACTTCTTGGTTTCTGTTGGAACTGTTAGATTGTTCAAATCATTTAGCAAATTGAATTCTTGAGCCGTGCAAGATGCTTTTGCTGCTCTATACTCTTCTGGATAAAATGTACATTTCCCGATTAGGATACCAAAAATATTGTCTAAAGTTATGTACTCATCTTCAGAATCTTTCTTAGTAGTATACCTTCCATAATCAGTCCGTGACTTTTCATTACCTGGTCCGTGATAATATTTACGTTTTCCAGTTAAAATTTCGAGATAACGATTAATAAATTCATCTGTAATCTGTGGATTAAATTCTTGTTGGGTTTGTAGTATTCTTAACGCTTCTGCACGATAAGCTGATGTTGGAAAGACATTAATTAAGCGATGTTTTTTTCCATCTTCCTCAACAGTAAAATCACCACGTAATTGACCATATTTTTGGTAGCGTTCCAACTGAATCTGTCCCGGTGTCTTAGTTTCTAATTGTTTACTATTTTCTTTAACAATTTGTGCATAGTCTCCTACTGATGAATTTCCGTCATCACTGGCATCATCGAGATAACTAATCCCACGGTGTTTCACCATATTTTTAAGAGCGATAAACAATTCTTCATTAGACAATTCATCGATCAAGCCCTTAACTCGTAATTGATATGGGTTAAGATTGATTGAAACCTTCGTAAAATCGGTGATTAATCCACTTTCCTCAAATAGATGATTTAAACGAACTCTACGATGTTTTTTACGTCGTGTCAATCGTCTCCCTTGACGATTTGTTCTACGTTCTACATTATTTTCCGCTTGGGCTGCTGGGAAAATGCGTGAATTCTTATGGATAATTTCTCCCGTCACTTTATTAAGGATACCTACACCAACAGAACCTATACCGATATCAAGTCCTAAAACTAAGTCGCTCATTTAAGAATCTCCTTATGCTTTTTTCTAATATTTTACAATAATATCTGAAAATTCACAACATTATTTTGTTAGCACTGTTATTATTTTAAAAAGCCAAGTTCAGTTGAACTGGCTTTTTCTTCTTGTGCAAAATGGATTTGTCTAGACTTCTTTTGCTAGGGCTATTGCTTTTTCAAGGGCTTGGTCCGTCGACTCGCAGATATTATCTGGACCGATAGTCTGGATGAAGCCTGATTTTTCGAGAACTCGGTAGGGTTGGGCGTTAACGTGAGAAAGAAGCAAGGTCATGCCACGTTTTTGGCAGATAGCAAGCGTTTCCTCAAGGGCATCCAGACCAGAGATATCCATAGCTGGAACGTTGCGCATGCGTAGGATAAGGACATTCTTACCATCGTCATTGATAACATTCAAGAAGTTATTGGCTGCACCAAAGAAGAGGGCACCAAAGATTTCATATACGACTGCATTTTTAGGGACTTGTTTCAAGTCGCTGTCCTCAGACAATATAGGATCGTCCAGATTTTCCTTGTCCACCCACTGACGGATTTGAGCCACGTCTGACATGCGTTTGAGGAAGAGGAAGGCTGCTAGGACCATACCAAATTCGATGGCAACCACTAGGTCAAAGAAAACGGTTAAGATAAAGGTTACGATAAGGACTGCTACATCACTCTTAGGGGCACGTTGAATCATACGAACGACAGTACGCCAACCGCTCATGTTATAACCGACAATCATTAGGATTGAGGCCAAACAGGTCATAGGAATCAATGAGGCATAAGGCATGAGAAAGAGTAAAATCAGAAGCAAGGTAAGGGCATGAACCATCCCCGCTACTGGTGTTCGTCCTCCATTTTTGACATTGGCTGCGGTACGGGCGATGGCACCCGTTGCAGGAATCCCGCCAAAGAGGGCTGACATGATATTCCCAACACCTTGGCCAATCAATTCAGCATTAGAGCGATGATTACCACCAATCATCCCGTCTGAAACAACGCAAGAAAGTAGGGATTCGATGGCTGCTAGTATGGCAATGGTGAAGGCTGGCGACATCATTTGACGAATCAAAGAAAATGATAAGTCAGGAACTGTGAAACTTGGAAGTCCTGCTTTGATGGTGTAAAGATCACCGATGGTTTTGACTGGCAGATGACCAAAAGCTACGATGGCTGTGGTCACAATAATTGCAACCAAAGACCCCGGAATTTTCTGAGAAAGGCGTGGCCAAAAGATTTGAATGACTAGGGCCAAGATACCAATTGCAAGTGTCGGCCAGCTAATACTTGAAAGATGCTTCTCATAAGCTAGAAGTTTTTCTAAGAACTCAGCTGGCACGGACTTCATCTCAAGGCCCAGAAAATCTTTAACCTGTCCAGCCACAATCCCAACAGCTATCCCCAAGGTAAAACCAAGTGTGATGGTTTTGGGAATGAACTTGATCAGGTCACCAAAATGTAGGAGCCCCATGATAATAAGCATGAGTCCCGCCATGAGCGTGGCAAGGGTCAAACCAGCCATACCATACTGGGCAATGATGCCATAGATGATAACAACGAATGCTGCAGTCGGTCCACCAATCTGAACCCGACTACCTCCTAAAAAGGAAATAAAAAAGCCTGCAACGACTGCTGTGTAAAGACCTTGTTCGGGATTGACACCAGAGGCAATGGCAAGGGCAATCGACAAGGGGAGAGCAATGATAGCCACGATGAGTCCTGCGATTAAGTCCTTGAGAAACTGGCCCTTAGAATAATAACTGATGGTGGTGAAAAATTTGGGTGTGATATATTTTAAAGCGTCCATTTTTTCCTCCTAACTACTATCCTAAAACTCTTTAACTCAGTGAAATAACTCTTTTTCAATGAGTGTCAGACGCTTATCAAATTTACAATCTTATGATAGCATAGGAAAAGCTCATTTTCTAGGGGATTGAGGGATTTAAAGCTATTATTTCAAGATTTTTTTAACTTTCTTAGTTTAGAAGTGAAGGTATCAAAAAACAAGTCCAGACTATGGACTTGTTTTGAAAGATTCATTATGGATTACCAACTTGTTGGCAAGGAAATCGGAATGTTAAGTTTAACCTTCATCTTGCTATTGGTCACAGAGGCTTGCTCAATTTCATAGCCGATTTCTGGAAGCTTGAGCTGAATTTGGTCATTAACCATTTGAACACCACTGCTTGACTGGGCAATGCTCTTCTTGAGGTAAGGCAGAACCAGTGATTTTGGAACTGGAAGGCGACCCAGGTGGGCACCTGCCAAATCTAGTAGGATGACTTCCTTGTTAGTGCTGACCGTAAAATCAAGGCTGAATGTTGATTCGATAGGTCCAAGAGATACGGGAACCTTAGCTGTTAGATAGGAATCATTCAACTCTACGCTACTGTTTTGCAAGGTCTCGTCATTAGAATCAGCCATGCTTGCTTTTAGGATTTGACGAAACTGATTACTGTCAAGATTAATCTCAGTTGAAACTCCGCCTGATGAAAGGGACGCCCCACCAATACCAGCCTGGGCTAAATCAGCAAGGGATGTTTGTGTTGATACATTTTTTAATTGGTCCTGACTGTCGATCTTGTCCGGAATAAGTAGAGCCGCCACTGCAAAAAAGAGCACAATGACGAGGACAATGAGTCGTTTAAACCATTTCCACATAGGGATACCTCATTTCAATTTTTCACTTTTGACGTCTATTGTACTGTAATCAAGGGAAAAAAGCGAGTAAGAACTGGAAATTCTCTCATATTTTCTTAATGCAGGAGATATGGCTCCAGAACTTCAAAGACTTTTAAGTAAGCATTGGCATAAAGGTGGACGCCGTCATAGGTATGCTCTGCCTTCTGCTCTTTTCTATCATCAACCAAATCAGCATTACAATTAATGAAGTGGCAGCCATAGGTTTTGGCAATTTCCTCAAGAGCCTGGTTGCAACGGTCAAGATTTTCAGGAGTCCGCAGTTTCATCCACTGGATAGATGCCGGTGTCTGCCAAGGCAGATGTAGATTGGCTGGGTAAAAAGCCATCAGTTAAATCTTGGTATGGGGCAAAATAGCAAGTGTTTGCTCCAGAATTTGGCTGATATTTGCCGTCATATGTTGGAACTACTGATCTCCATAAGGCTCCTCGGTCATGTCATTGGTACCGATATTGATGAAAACCTTACTCGGTTGCAGATCCAAAAGTAGGGGATGGATATGCTGGAGAAATTCATCCGTATTCAAACCACTGATGCCCCGATTGTAGATGATATCGTCGATACCTCTACTCCTAGCGATTTCACAAATGGGAAAAAGCTCCATGAGAGAGGAGCCCGTGAAAAGCGTTTCCCCCTTGATAGCAACCTCATTTAGGTACTGATAGTTTTTAAGTTTGATAGTTTTTAAGTTTGATATCTTTTAATTCATCCATGTTAACTTTCTTCTATATAATTTTATCTAAATGAGGGAGAAGGCAAAGAGCAACCCTACAACCGTATTGGCCAAGGCGTGGATAAAGACACTAGGAAGAATGGACCCACTTGCTTTTATCTCATTGATAGCACCAAAAACGTAAGCTATGAGACTGATAAAGACCAAAATGGCAAAAGCCTTAAGGTAACCAGTTAGTTGGATAAACATAAGTGCATGGATGAGACCAAATAAGAGAGACTGAACCAGATTTGCTCCTAGAAATCCTAGTTTTCCTTGCATCCTTTTTAATAGAAAACCTCTAAAGAAGATTTCTTCTGGCAAGGCAGTCCCTAAGATAGCATAGGCTAGAATAGCAGGAAGAGCTCCAATTCCCTTTCCAGAAAAATCTGCTGTGGCCGTTTGGCTAGAGTCGAACCAAGCGAAGACGATAATTGAAAAAAGAAGAAAAACTAGACTAATACCCAAAATGGTCAGTAGTAATTGCCTCTTCTTCTGACTCTCAAATTTCTTCAACCCAATCCAGTCAAAGAAACCGACCTTTTTCCTGCTCCAAATTAACCAAGTGATAAAAAGAATGACAGAGACTATGAGCAGTTCCATAATACCGCTCATCAGTTTAGACATAAATAGGGTCATGAGTTTTTCCTCCTCTTCTAGTCAAAAGACAGCTTCGTTCTTTTGAAAACGATTACCTTTACACCTTGATTATACTACTTTTAGGGGAAGAAAAAGCCCATTTTCACCAGTCTTGCCAGGTTTCTTTGGCACGAATCACACGGTTTTGCTTATAGTCAATATGGTAAACACGCCAGCCACCAATCCAATCGTCCTTCAGCTTGTACTCAACACTTCCTTGAAGATCGTCACCCTTGCCCAAGAGCTTCTCCACTTCTTTTCTCGTCATGCCCTCAAGCTGATACTGCCGGTGAAAACTCCACATGAGTTTATGACGCATGTGATCTGGGGTACGAGCCCATTTTTCAGGAGTAAAAATCCGGTCTCGCGGGACAATGATTGCAAAATGAACCAGACAAATGTTTTCAATAATTAAACAAAAGGCTTTTCGTCGTTTTCGTCTGGTTTCTGGGGTGAGGTAGGCCATAGGATTACCTTACTTTCTCTTGTTTCCAATAGTCGTCCAAAATCACTGTGTGCTCTTTAGAAAAGCGAATAAGGATGTCTCTGGCAACTTGTTGGGATACACGTGCGACATTTGTCAATTCTAATCCTAGCTCAGGTGTGTCGTGTTCCAAGCGATACTTGTCATCCTCGGATTCAACAAAGATAAAACTCATTGACCCTTTTTCGCTATAAGTGAGATAGAGACTATCGTAGGATACTGGAAGTTGCACCAAGGCATCCCAGATATCACTGTCACTTGGGTTTGTAATCGTCGCATAGTCTACCTGATCAGCTGTCGAAATACGCATGACAAGGCCTTCTGCTGCTTTCTTTTTAGGTGCAAGCCACTTAAACAAATGCATCGTTTTCCTCCTTTAGATGATGATTCCTTTTTGCTTGAGATTGTCCAGACATTCCTGTAAATAGGCAGTATCATGCTCTGGGTAAATGATGACTGGTAGCTTCTCCACTTCAAGCTTATCGTAGGCTGGCATCTGCTTGCCTCGATACTCCTTGTCCAACCACTCTGGGCTAACACGATAGCCACGTTCCGTCATTTCTTGCATAATAAGCTCATGGTATTTAAACAAGCGGTAAGGGGAATAGTCAAAAACATAGTTAACCGTCGCATGTTTTCGTTGCCATCCCTTACCACGAAGGGCACAACATTCTCGGTGCTGCCCTAATAATTGCTGACGAGGTAGTTTTGCAATCAACTCTTGATGCCACAGTCTCATTTTGAACCCCCATTAATTAAGGTTGACTCCTCCAGATAGCGATTAGGATACTTGCTGAGGAGCTCTTTGACAGATTCCACTAAACCATGCTGAGGAATTTGGCCTGCTGCATAGCTATCCAGTTGGGCCATAAACATTTCCTTCTCGCTAGTGGTTGCTTTTTTCTTAAAATACCCCCAGATATGTTGGAAGGCATTGACGACCTGACCAGGATTTTCAGGAAGGTCAAGTGCTTGATCAATGTAGGCCTGAACCTGATCCAAACTAACCTCATCATTCTTGAGATAGTTACGGATTTCTAAGTAAATCTTGTTTGAATGGCTGAGCACCAGGTACTTATTGGCTGCCCAAAGTCGCTCGCACTGGCGACGTGGATTGGTAGTTGTCATTAGGAACCTTCCTTGATTGCTTTTTATCAGTATAGCATAGTTTAAATGGGGATAATAGATTAGGCCTTTGAGAATTTGAAGAGTGATTTCCAACTATTTTCAGAAAAGGGTTTTTGCTTGGTTTGTTTGTAAGCGTTTGCTATACTTAAGGTATCAAAGAAAGGAGACAAAGCCTATGACATTGTCCAAAAAACTCACACTTTCTCTTGCCTCTATGGCAGTTCTTGGTCTTTTAGCAGCCTGCTCAAACCAGAAAGCTCAAACACCTGAAAGCTCTGCTAGCACCCAACAAAGTTCAAGTAAGGTTTCATCTTCACAAAGTTCTGAAGTTTCTAAACAGACTGAAGGGCTAGATGGCACCTATAAAGGAACTGATGAAAATGATCGCATTACCCTAACCATCTCTGGAAATACTGGAACTTGGGAAGAGGACGAAGCAGATGGCGAGAAGGAAAGCAAGTCTGTAACAGTTAACCCTGACAATCAAAGTCTAACAATTGGTGACGATACCAAACACTATAAACTTGACGGCAATCAGCTGACTATTGAAGATGATGACCACGATCCAAATGATACGGTTATCTTGACGAAATAAAATGAAAAACCTTAGCCAATCCACTCTCTGGAATTTAGCTAAGGTTTTTTATGTTATACTATAGGCAGAAAGAAAACGAATACAAACAGGAGGTTGACGATGACTCAAAGAAGATTATGGGTGACGCTATTTGTTGTGTCGATTATTGTAACTCTTATTGGACTGGGATTTTCTGTCTATAACTATTATGTCTTTGATAAACCCTTTATGACTACGACTACAAAAGGTTTACTAGCAGCCTTTTTCCTGTGTGCGACAATGGTTGCCATCACCCTATCCAAATCAAGTAAGAAGTAAAGATATGAAAGAGGTATAAGTTTGTAGACTTATACCTCTTTTGATACAACATTACTTAATCTTGTGTTTATTCATTTTTTCTTCAAAGATGTCTGTCATAATCTTACGTAACTCTTGGCATTCTTTTTCAGCCTTTTGATGATGAAATGTATCCTTGGCCAAACGAGTCACCTCCTAAAAATGAAACTGTGTCATTATATCAACAGATAGGAAAGAAAAGCTCCCACCGAAATTCAGTGGGAGGTTCAACTCTATTTCTATGATTTTCGTACCACCACCAGCCAAGAGGCTAGTAGGATTTCGCAAATAACCAGAAGGATAATCTGAGTAATAGAACTCTGAACTAGCAAAAGGACAGCCAGACTATCGATCAGCATATGGGCAAGGATACAAGGAGCAGCTCCTTTCGAATACTCTTTGAGAGCTCCAAATAGAAAAGTATTTCCTAAAATCATCAGGTAAAAAATGAGATAGTTGGAGGAACCTGCTGTAATCCAAGGGAGTTGATAGATAGGGATATGCCAGAGGAACCAGACAATGGAAAGAACCATCATTTTAGTTATAAAGTGCTTACTAAAGTAAAGATGTTCTTGTAAAAACCAACGCCAACCTACTTCTTCCAGCCCCCCATATAAAAAGGTCCAGGGAAAATATAGTAAGAAGGCCAAGAGGGTGTTCCCAGTAAAGCTAACATTCCTGAGAAAGAATGAGGTTCCATAGTAGATGACTGGAATGAAGAGAGCTAGAATCCAGGACAGGGGACTTTCTTTTTGAAGAAAGACCTTTTTGAAAAATTCACCCAAGGATTTGACTTCACTCAACACAAGAGAAAAGACAGCCGCCATAATCAGGGGAACACAGTTCATTAGGATAAACAGTAGTGAGGCACCCAGACTACTCCTGTCTGGGAAACACCATAGGATAACTTGCCCTACTATATATGTAGCAAAGAGGGCAGACAGTACATACCAGATAGCAACTGATTGTTTTGAAATAAATTTGCTCATTTTTTCTCCGTAACGGGATGGTAAAATTGACAATATCTCTTTTTTATGGAAGGTTGATTCGTAATTGTAGAAATAAACACATTGTCTTTAAAAATCTTATTTAATCTTGTGTTTGTTCATCTTTTCTTCAAAGATGTCTGTCATAATCTTACGTAACTCTTCTCTCTCTTTTTCAGGAAGGTCCCCTTGGCGCTTAGCCACTGCATAAAGTTCAGGATATTGCTTGGCTACACGCTCGACTGTCTTAGTCGTCGCATGCCCTCTGACAAAGAAAGGAATGCGTTTAATCCATTCTTGTGGTACGAGAGCGAGTAACTTCTTAGCCGCTTCCTTATCAGAAATCTCAGCTGTGCTCAAACCTTTTTCGATTTGCTTTTGTTCTTGTTCTGTAAAATCTTTTAATTCCATAACTTGCTCCTCTTTATCTTTATATAGTAAATTTTACACCCATGCATGAGAATATACAACTGATTGGGATGGGATGTTGCTAGCTGTGAACAATAATAGAATTAGGAAAATCATGATTTCTTTTTTCCTAAAATACCGTACAAAAAGATCTGATGAATTTGCTCAACCTCTGTCTCTAAATTGTCACTATGGGCTAATTGATTTCCCATACCATTAAGAGCATCCATGACATTTAAGATAAGCTCTGTCGATAGGTCTTCAGCAATAAGGCCCTCTGCTTTTCCGAGATGAATATAAGCACGATAGATGTCACGTTTTTTTGCAGTGATTGCTTTCGTTAGGAGAGTTGAGAAAACAGAATCTTCCACCATTTTATCTTGAAAATAGTCCGAGATTTGCTGACTCATTTTCTCCTGACATAGGTCTAAAGCCTGGTCTAATTTTGTATTAAAAGCTAGATTACTTTTTAAAATATCCTCGGCTTGCTGGGTTATTTCTTCAAACAAGTCATTAACACAGAGAGTTACCAAGTTATCTTTGCTCCCGAAATAATTGTAGATAGAAACAGGAGATACTTCTGCTGCCTCTGCAATAGATTTTATACTCGTTTCCTTAAAACCTTTGTCTTTAAACAAACGCAAAGCTGCTTGAATAATCGCTTGCTTCTTTTTCTCAGTCGTCTTTTGATATTGATTCATGTGAATACCTCTGTTATTACCAATTGTAGCATAAGTTTGAAATATATGAGTATATATTTCATTTTTCTTGCTATTCTTACTAGCTTTCTCTATAATAAAGTTTGAATTTAAACCATCTATATTTCAAACTTTATTTTCAAAAATGGGAGGGAACATGCTCATTCAATATCTTATAAAGCAATCTATAAATCCGAGTGGTCTTGTTGGCCGAGTGATTACCAACATCTGGTCGTCCTATTTTAAGGAACTCAGCCTTTGGGCAATAAAACAAACCACTATCCCTAACAATAGTCGTATTTTAGAAGTCGGTTATGGCGGTGGTAGCACTATCAAAAACCTACTTGCTTTAGATAAAAATCTTGACATTCATGGCATTGATATTTCCAAGGAGTCTTATCAAACTGCTAGACGGATGCTTTTAAAGTCAATAGAAAATGATAGTGTCCAGCTGATGGTTGGCAATGTCGAAAACCTTCCCTACCAAAATCATTATTTTGATCTTGTCTTTGCCATTCAGACCCATTTTTTCTGGATAGATTTAAAACAAAGCTTTCAGGAAATCTATCGAGTCATGTCCAATCATTCTACTCTGATTATTGCTTCCGAAAAAGAAAAAATACAGTATCATATGACAGATTATGGAACAAGTTCTGAATTGAGTCAGTTATTAACAAGTATTGGCTTTTCAAAGATTGAAGAAAGGCAAAATCACAAATGGGTTTTGTACATTGTTATTAAAAGAAATTAGGAAATTGATAGACAAATTCCCACTTGACTTAAGAAAAGCTCTCCCCTTAGCAACACGAAAAGAGAAGACTAAGTTAGTCTTCTCTCTGTGTAAGCTTTACGCTAGCTATTGAGCTAGACAAGGTTAGCAAAAAACTTTATATTTTAACCTATAATATGTCTATTAGTTGATAATCTTAACCTTGCAAAATTTAAATCCACTAGAAAATAAGGAGATAAGGGTCTTCCAGATAAGATATAACTTGTGCTAAAAATTCAGCTGCTGGAAGGCCATCGATGATTTGATGGTCGAAGCTCAGACTCAATGGAAGATAGTCTTTTTGAACAACCTCTCCCTCCTCATTAAATGCCAAAGCTTGTTGAGTTGCTCCTACTCCAAGAATTGCCACCTCTGGGGAGTTAAGGATTGGTGTGAAGTATTCTACACCTGGCCCCCCTAGGTTCGTAATTGAGAAAGTAGAACCACTATATAGGTCAGATGGAAGTGTACCTTTTCGAGCTTGATTAGCCAGAGTCTTAATGCTTTGACCAAGATCTGCTAAAGTCATACGGTCTGCGTCTCGAATCACAGGGACAACCAAACCATCATCCAAAGCTGTTGCCATACCAATATGAATGCTTTCTTGAATCTGATGAATTCCGCCGCCATACCAAGCATTCAAAGCTGGAAAATCTCTCAAAGCTTTGGTTACTGCTTTAGTTAATAGAGTTGTGATACCTAGTTCACCATTTTCAAGTGGAGTATGGACCTTGGCCTTAAGTTCTTTACGGAATTTCAAAAGCTCAGTTAAATCAGCCTTACGATGAAGTGTCACTTGAGCAGAAGAATGAAGACTGTTCATCATACGTTCGGCAATAATCTTACGCATGCCTTGGAGTCCCTCACCGTATTGACCTGAGGTCATATCTTGTGGTAGAGGTTCAACGACCTTATCAACAACAAGACTTGGTTGGTAAGCTTCTACATCACGTCTTGTAATACGACCATTTCCACCTGTCCCTTTAATAAGGGAGATATCATAGCCTTTCTCAGCAGCCATCTTACGAGCCACCGGTGTAATGAAAATGCGTTCCCCACTAGTACGAGCTATAGGTGCTGTAGTAGATTTAGGACTAGGCGGTGTTGAATCTTTAGCGACTTCAGTTGGAGCTTCCTCTTGTGCAGGAGCCTCTTCGGTTCCTACATCCTCTCCTTCCTGACCAACCCATCCAACGACTTCCTTACATTTAACTGTAACACCTTCACCATGCACAATGTCTAGAACAACCCCAGAAGCAGGGGATTCGACTTCACTAGTCAATTTTTCAGAACTAATTTCCAATAAAGGCTGACCACTTGTTACTGTATCACCAACTTGGACCAACCACTTTTGAATGAGTCCTTCAGTCATGGTTAGGCCGAGCTTGGGCATTAAAATTTCTGTTGCCATAAGCGCCCTCCTATCCTTTCAAGTCCTGAATCAATTCATCAGCTACTTTCAAAACCTTATCCGCATCAGGGATATAGGCTTGTTCTAAGTTTGTCGCAAATGGAACAGGAGTATTTGGAGCACAAACACATTTCACTGGTCCATCAAGATAATCAAAAGCTTTATCTGAAACTACAGATGCAATATCAGTTGCAGTATTGTTATGTGGATTGGCCTCATCCACAATAATTAAACGACCAGTTTTCTTCACGGAATTTAACACTGTTTCTTCATCCCATGGAGCAACTGTACGAAGATCAATCACTTCTACAGAAATGTTGTCTTTTGCCAAGCGGTCGGCGACCTCATAGGCTACATACAACATCTTACCAATTGTCACAATTGTTAAATCCTTACCTTCTCTACGAACGGCAGCCTTACCAATTGGTACAGTATAGTATTCTTCTGGCACTTCCCCTTTTAGTCCATATAAAGTCTTGTCCTCAGAAAAGATAACTACATTATCGTCCTCTATTGATGCTAGGAGTAAACCTTTAGCATCATATGGTGTAGCAGGAACGACTACCTTAATACCTGGAATAGATCCAAAGAGTCCGTAATATGATCCTGAGTGTTGAGCCGCAGCTGAAGCACCTGCACCGTGCATAGTACGCACAACCATCGGAACTTTAGCTTTTCCTCCAAACATGTAACGCATCTTAGATGCCTGTCCTAATAGGGCATCAAAACAGAATCCAATAAAATCATTAAACATCAACTCTGGTACAGGTCTTAGTCCTGTAAGCGCCATCCCCACCGAAGCTGATAAATAGCCGTGCTCAGAAATCGGAGTATCAATAACTCGTTCCCTGCCATATTTCGGCATCAGTCCTCGTGTAATCCCCATGACACCGCCCCAGGCATCCTCGTTATTATTTTCTAAGTGTTCAACATTAACACCACCTGCGATATCCTCTCCTAGAAGAACAACTCGCTCGTCTCTTTCCATGGCTTGATCGAGCCCTTCATTGATGGCTTTCATAAATAATGTTTCTCTAGTCATTATGAATCCTCCTCAATCAGTCTGCAAATACGTCTTCGTAGAGAGCTTCTTCTTTTGGAATTGGGCTCTCTTGAGCAAAGTGGATTGCATCTTCAACATCTTTTTGTGATTGGGCAACAATCTCATCCAATTCATCTTGGCTAAGGATACCCTTTTCAGTTACCAGGTCACGAAATACTTCCAAGGCATCCACATCTGCCCATTCTTTTTCGATTCCATCTGGTGCTTTGTATTTTTGCTCATCTCCTTCGAAATGGCCATGGTTACGATAAGTAATAGCTTCAATTAACGTTGGACCATCTCCACGACGCGCACGTTCAATGGCCTCTTTAGCCACTTGATAAACAGCAAATAAGTCCTTACCATTAACGCGAACGCCAGGCATATTGTAAGCTTGTGCACGTTCAGCAATTGTTGGAGAACCTGATGAATACCATTGTGGTGTTGATTCTGCAAAAAGGTTGTTTTCATTTACAAATACCACAGGTAGATTCCAAATAGAGGCCATGTTTAAGCACTCATGAAAATTACCTTCATTGGCAGCACCATCACCAAAGAAACATACAGCAACATCATCAGTCTTTAGATATTTGTTGCGCATAGCAGCCCCAGTCGCAAGACCAAAGCCTCCGCCTACCATACCATTAGCACCAAGGATTCCTTTATCCAAGTCAGCGATATGCATAGAGCCACCCTTACCTTTACCAAGCCCAGTAGACTTACCAAAGATTTCAGCCATCATTTTTTTAAGGTCTCCACCTTTAGCCACACAGTGTCCATGTCCTCGATGTGTGCTAGTAATGTAGTCTTTATCAGTCAAGTTAGCACATACCCCAGTCGCAATAGCTTCCTCACCTGAGTAAAGGTGAACAAATCCTGGAATTTGACCGATTGAAAAGAAATGTCGTGCATTTTCTTCAAAATTTCGAATATCCCACATAGTCTTATACATGGATTTAGCCTCTTCTTTTGAAACATTTTCCACACCAAGATCATGGGCAGTTTGAACCTTAACTTCTTCCTTGGTTAAGGTTTGTCCCTGATGTTTTTCTTTCATTAGGGCTTGTGGCAATTCTTGATAATGTGTCATATTGTTTCCTCCTTCTATAGAGAGCTTTATAAAAAACAAATATTATTGACAGATATATAGATTTGAAAAAATGAGAATGGCTGTGCTAAACCTATCCATCGACCTTAGGACCTTAAAATCAGTCTTACAACTTCCTGAACCAATTCAGAAATTGTTGGATGTGCAAAAATTGTCTTATCAAGCTGATCAAGTGTTCCTTCAGCATCATTCAAGACAATCAAGGATTGTAGAATATCAGTTGCATGTGGACCAACGATAACGGCACCTAATAGTAGTTGATAGCGTTTTTCGGAGACAATTTTAACAAAACCTTTTGCTGAATTAGACGCAATGGCTCGACCATTATAAACATAAGGAAGTTGACCAACTGATATATCATATCCTTGTTGTACCGCCTCCTCTTCTGACAAGCCAAAGGAAGCAATCTCTGGCGTTGTAAAGAGAGACCGTGGAACACTTGAATTATCAACCGGTTCCTCAGCCTGACGACAAATGGCTCGAACAGCTTTGATTCCCTCGCTACTAGCAACATGAGCTAACATATATCCAGGAATCAAATCCCCAATCGCATAAACACCTGATTGAGATGACTCGTAATAACTATCTACCTTAATAAAGCCTTTTTCGGTCAGCTCCAAGCCCATCATTTGGGCTAACTCAATATTTGGCTTACGCCCTGTTGCTACAAGTAAGTTATCATAAGAGTAGGACTTGCCATCTGCTAAAATTACAGCATTTTCTTTAACCCTATCTATGCTAACTCCCTCCAGAATAGTAATTCCAAGTTGTTCCATCTTTTCTCTAATAATGGAACGTGCTTCGTCATCTTCAGTTGCTAAAATTGTTGGTGCAACCTCTATCATTGTCACATCCACACCAAGTGGAGCCATGGCAAAAGCTAACTCAACGGAAATAATACCTCCACCAATGATAACCAAACGTTGAGGAAGTTCCTTTAAGTTGAAAAAGTTATCTGTTGTCAAGTAGTCAACATCGTTAATACCAGGAATAGGAGGAATAAATGGATGACTCCCCGTCGCCAAAATAACAGACTTACCTGAGACTCTTTCACCATTAACTTGGAAGGTTTTATCAGAAATATAAACTGCCTCACCTTCAATATAGGTGATACCTAATTGTTTAAAACTTGATTGAATACCAGACTGTAGTGTTGCTACGACTTGATCTTTGCGAGCAACAAGTTTTTGAAAATCAAGATTATCATTTAAAACTGTCACTCCATACTGAGAGGCTTCTTTAGCAGCTAATAGCCAATGGGCATGTTCAAGATAGGCTTTGGATGGGATACATCCAACGTTCAAACAGGTGCCACCTATGAAGTTTTTCTCAATGACAGTTACCTTTTTACCTAAACGGGCAGCTTCTTCAGCAGCAACATAACCACCAGGACCTGCCCCTATAATGAGAATATCACATTGACTCAAAACAATACTCCTTTCTAGAATGGAAGTCGGCTGTTAGCCGAACCACTTCAAGTAGGACAAAAACTCGGAGATATTTTTGAAAGCGTTTTCTATACTTTGATTATAAAACTAATACTTATGAAAATCAAGTAATTCACTGAAAATGCGATGTTTTGGTGGTGAAAACATTCACAAGTAATGCAAACGTTTGCCATTCCCTATTCGGGATGACGTTAGCACTTATACTTTGCTGATTTTTATAGACACTAGATAAATACAAATCTCCCCCAATCATTAAATAATTCTTCAAAATGTTATAAAAAACACTCTAGCGTCTATAGCTTGGATAAAACTATAGAAATTAGAGTGCTTTTACTATTAGAAAGAATATATGGATTTAAAAAGGAATTTAAATTAATCTAAAGAAAGTTGATTTTTCACCTGAGTAATATCGTAATGTTAAGGATTTGTCATAGTTTTTGGTGTTGTTTTAAAAGTGAGTAGTTAGGAGTAAAACAACCTTAAATTTCTTGTAGAGCAATTTCCATGTTTTAAGTGAAAAATCAATCGATTTTAGAACTATTTATCGTCCTTTTTAACCATATTTTTAACGCCTTCGATAGCCCCTTCAACAGCCTCTTTGGCATCTTCGGCAACTTCTTTAACTTTTGAAACTACTTTTTCAGCAGCTCCTTCTTTTTCAGTTTTTTTATCATCAGTTATTTTTCCGACACCTTCTTTAATAGCGCCTTTAGCTTGATTAAGTTTTTCTTCTACTGACATAGTGTTACCCTCCATTGGAAAATCAGATTATTGAAAATGAACGTTTTTAAACAATTCATTTAAATTTTTTTAGGCATAAAAGAATTTAGTGAACTCTTGGTTCTGCTTTAGCAGTCGCTTCAGAGACAGCTTCAACACCTTCACTAACTTTTTCCTTTGCAGCTGAGAAGCCATCACTCAATCCCTGTTTTGCGCTTTCAAATTTATCGGAAGTAAATTCACTTGTTGATTCAACAACTCCAGTTACTCGATCTTGTAGGCTTACTGAGTCTGCTTCATGTTGCTCTTTAGTCTTGATATCAACAACATCTACATTAACTTCAACCACTTCCAAATCAGTCATCTTAGAAATTTCTGAAACAACAACCTCTTTGATTTTCTTGTATAGTTCAGGAACATTCTTTTGATATTCGACAATTACGTTCAAATCAACAGCAACTTGCTCTTTACCAACTTCAACATTGACTCCGCTTGCAACGTTATCAGTATTGATAAGTTTTTCAGTTAGGTTTGAGAAAAAGCCTCCATCAATAGCCAACAAGCCTGGAATATTTTCTAAAGAAAGACCAATAATTTTTTGAATGACTTTATCTTCGTAGGTCAATTCGCCTTTTACTTCTTCTACTTTTTTTTCTACTTTTGACATATGAATCTCCTTTACTATTTAAATAATTGTTTTTGTTGAATATAATATCCAATTCCAACTCCTAGAGTGGCGCAAATCAAGACAAATAAAGTCTTAAAAAAACCATAGGATAGGATGAAGCAAGCTAAGATAGCACCCGCTAATCCGGAAAGAAATGGATATTGGTATTTTTTAAACCATTCCATTTTTTACTTCCTTACTTTACACGACTAACAGTTTTTTTACGTGGTGGTTTTGGCTTGTATTCTTTTACAGAAATATACAGTTTTACACGATGATTCATTCCAAAAAACTGTGTCAATCCATCAGCAATCTCATCTTTAATTATTTGAGTTCGTTTAATAATGTTGTCTGATGGAAGCATTTGTCCTTCTACGTGAACTAAACATTTATTCTTACGACTGTTTACCTTAATAGTAGGATCCTTTATAAAATTGTGATTAGCAACCACACAACGCACAAATCCTTCAATAGCTGAATTTTTTAATTTTAGTTCACCATCAACATCAGGTAATTGAATCTCTAAATATTGTTTAGGATAAAAGAGTATAACAAGCATTAGGAACAACACTACAGCTGAAAGAACTAGAGTACCCCAGAAAATATATCTTGAAAGATAAAATTCCAGAAAGGAAATTTGTTTCCAATCAACTAAATGAAGTCCTAAGCCACTGACTTTATGATAATCTAGCAAAATAGGAATCAAAATTGTCAAGATTAAAATACATAAAATAAGGTAAAGTATTTTTTTGGTTTTTGACATATTGAATCCTTTCATCAACAGAATTTGAACTGTGATCTATTCCTGTCAAAAAGATTCAAGTTCATTCTTTTTTCCCTAGGAAAAATGATACTACTGCAACAACAATGACCGCTCCCAAGATTGATGGAATTAATGCCATTCCTGCTAGACTAGGTCCCCATGCACCGAAAAGTGATTGTCCAACAGATGAACCTACTAAACCTGCAAAGATATTAGCGATTATTCCCATGGAACCTCCCTTTTTAGTGATTACACCTGCAATAAGACCGATAAAGCCTCCTACGATAATAGCCCAAAGCATAATGTCTCCCCCTTTCTAAATTGAGGAAAGTTAGGTTGTTTGGAAATCAAACAATCTAAAGAGTTACATTTTAGCTAAAACATTTTTTATATTAATCTTAACAATCATAAGATTAATGTTAGTATATACCTGTTAATAACAGTATAAGTTAATCAAATTGATAAGTCAATGAAAATGTTTGCGCTTACAAAAAAATAGAATGAAAATTGTCAATTGTTTTGCAAACGATTGCATAGATTTGCAAGTATGTTTATGTTATGATTCTTGTAGTTTTTTGAACAGTTTTGTAAATACTCTACATACATGGTTATTACTATCAGACCATTCTGATAATTGAATAATTCATCAATAAAACCTTTGATTATGGTGGTATGACCTTAAAATTTTTAGCCAATTGAAACGTTAAAAAAAAACGCCCTAAGAAGTAAGAGTGACGAAAGTGGAAATAAAATGTATAATTGAAACATGTAAACCCTTACACACTTTTTCTTTATGAAGTATCATCCAATAAAAAGCCTAAATCTTACACAGGATACTGTGTTATTTTCAGTAGGAGTTTAAAATTCAAAAAGGAGATAAATATGGATATTAGAGAAACATTGAATCGTCAGGATTACACTAAATTAGACGAATTTAGTAAACAGCTTGAGGGCTTTGAAGGACTCTTTGCAGACAAGGATTTGCTTAAAATGCGTCAGGAATTGACCAAAATTAATAAGGATGAGGTCGTTGGTTTATGCTCAGAAATTAATGGATATAAAACAGGTTTTATGGATGCATTAACCCTATTGGATTCTGAAACAGATTTGCAAGCTTTCAAAGAATTGTTTGAGAAGTGGTGGATTGATTATGAATTTGATCAACGTATCAATGCACTACTTGGTCAATATCCTTATACCAATTTTGAGGAGAGAACTGATTACAAATTGAAAGTAGAATATAAAACACGCCCACGTAAAGAAGTTACAATAATAATAACCAATGATTTAGATACGTCGTCAAAGAGTGAGCTTAAAAAGTTGACTATACTAACAAAGAGGGAGTACTGTTATGGAAAAAGTTTTGAAGGATGGTAAACTTTATTCTCTAATAGAATTTAGGGACAAAATCTATGAGGATTTAGATTTATCAAAAAGTGACTTAACCACTTTATTGTGTGCGATATTGATTGCATCTATTGGTTTGAATATGAATTCTATTCCAACAATCATAGGGGCAATGTTGATTTCTCCATTGATGACACCTATCCTTGGAGTAGGTTTTGCGTTAGCAATATTAGATATAAAACTTCTCAAAAAGTCGTTTAAAATTCTTTTTATTCAAGTTGCAGTAAGCCTTTTAGCCTCTACACTTTATTTTTTACTTTCGCCCATTTCTTACGCAAGTACGGAAATTATTGCTAGAACTTCGCCCACAATTTGGGACGTTGTAATAGCATTCGTCGGTGGATTAGCCGGCATTATTGGAGCACGAAAGAAAGAAGCTAATAACATTGTTCCTGGTGTCGCCATTGCAACTGCTCTTATGCCACCCGTTTGTACCGTGGGGTATTCTATTGCCACAGGAAATCTTGAGTATATGATAGGGGCGTCATATTTGTTCTCCATTAACTGCAGTTTTATTATGATTGCTACATATATTGGCACTAATGTGATGATGGTTAATAATCCTTATGTTAAACATAATCGTGAAGTCTCTAAAATGCGAAAAATATTAATTCTAGTCTCGCTTGTTCTTATTATTCCAAGTTTAGCTTCTGCAACTACCTTAGTTAGAGATACGCTAATCAATGAGTCTATCAATAATTATCTATCTGATCAATTTGAAAACCATACTATTTTGAAAAAGAAATATAGTAAAGAAAATAATACACTAAAGCTAACCATTTCAGGTAAATATCTTTCAGAAGCTGAGTTACAAGGTATCATTAACAAACAAAATGAATATGGTTTGAAAAATATCTCGATTCAGGTTTCACAATTAACAAATGATAGATTAACTGAAAAAGAATTAGTCGACTACATCATTCAATATAAAAACGATGATGATCTTCAACAAATAGAAAAGGATAAGTAAAAAGAATCCCCAAATAACAACAAGTAATGTGAGATATTAATCTGATAAGCATAAGAAACCGTTGAAAAGTATTGTCACTAGTGGTCCATAGGAGAAATATCAATGAAAAAAGTAATGATAATTATTAATCCAACTTCTGGAGGAGAAACAGCATTAGATTATAAAGAGAGCTTGGAGAATAAGGCTAAAGAGTATTTTGATTATGTTGAAACTAAGATTACGCAAAAAGCCAAAGATGCAACTCAATTTGCTGAAAAAGCCTCTAAAGAAAAATATGATGCAGTAATTGTTTTTGGTGGAGACGGTACTGTAAATGAGGTTATTTCAGGGATTGCTGAAAAAAATCACATTCCAAAACTTGGGATTATTCCTGGTGGAACTGGTAATTTAATCACTAAGCTATTAGAAATCAACCAAAATATTGATCAAGCGATTGAAGAACTTGATTTCAATTTTACTAAAACCATTGATGTTGGAAAAGCTAATCAAAATTATTTTGGCTATATTTTTAGTGTTGGATCTTTACCAGAAGCTATTCATAACGTTGATATTGAAGATAAAACAAAGTACGGTATCTTTGCATATGCAATCAATACGATGAAGTCCGTTGTAGAAGACGATGTATTTAATGTTCGTATTGAAAGCGAAAATGGCAATTATGAAGGTGAAGCTAGTCAGGTCTTAGTTCTTCTATCTAATTACTATGCAGACAAAAAACTATTTGATGAAAATACAGATGGATATGGAAATATCTTGATTTTAAAAGATGCATCCATCATTTCTAAATTATCGACTATCCCAGATTTGTTAAAAGGGGATCTAGTAGGTAACGATAATATCGAATATATCAAAGCGCGTAATATTAGGATTTCTTCAGAGGTTGAGTTAGAGTCAGATGTTGATGGAGACAAATCGGATAATCTTCCAGTAGATATAAAAATACTAGGGAACCATATCGAAGTATTCTCAGGCACCAAAGTATAGTTTTTTCCCTTCTACTTCTCCAACAAAAAAGTTTTAAATTATATAAGTTACTGCATCAGCAACAATAATAGTCCTATCCTTTTTGAAGTTAGGATATAAGTCAAAGGTAAATAAATTACCTTTAATATACAGAGTTAAGGCGTCTTTTGATTCATGTCTAAAAACTTTTCGGAAGCATCAACTGTGATGGTAGTTTTCGAGCATAACAAAAAGTAGTGAAGAGATTCCATCGTCGGAATTTTCTTCACTACTTTTTTAGTCTGTCTAGTGCTCTTTCTTACACCATGTTAAAACTAAAGCTTCCACTGCTCAATCAACCAATCCGAAAAAGCGTCATATCTTTTTTGGAGATGGTCATGATGTCCGTAGGGGTCAAATGCTGAATAAGTAGACACGCTCTGTTTTTTGATAAGTTCATGCACTTCTTTGGCATAACTAGGAGCTTTGGCCAATCTATTCTTATGATTAGCCCCCTCGGTCAAACCGTTACGTAAATAGACCGAGCAAGACTTATTGATGGGCTGGTGGGCTTTGCAGTAAGCTACAAAATTTGGATACCAGAAGGATCCACAAATGGAGAAGATCAAAGGCATCTTATCACTGCTATAAAGACTGGAAATAGCAGCCAAACCACCCAGCGAATAGCCTCCGTAAGCCATGCGACTTTCATCCAGTCGAAACTCTTGTGCGATGCTTTTGAAAATATGGCCAAATAGATGGTCATGATAGCTGGCTAGCTTACCGCCAAAATCAGGGCTTCCAGGTCTCAGAGCCTGAGCCTGCCAAGGCGTAAAATCATCCAAGCGATTCTGAGGTTCAAGCCCAACCAGGATAACAGAATCTGCGATTTTTCCCAGATACTCAAGCTGCCCATCGTTCAAAAAAACAACTGGATAAGCCTTCTTGAAATCATAAGACTCAGGAAGGGCAACCGTAACCTGAATGTCATGGCAGACAAAGTCTTTATTTATTAACAAAGTCATTAACCTTTTCAAGAGAATCAATCACAGATGGACCGTAATCCATAAGCTCATCATAAGAAATAGTCATGATTTTCTTGTTTTTAACGGCTGGAACATTTTCAAGAACAGCGTTCTTTTCCATCTTGTCTGTTGCTTCCTTGTCCATGGCCTTATTACGGTCACTGGTTACATAGATAATCAATTCTGGTTCCATTGACACGAGATTTTCCAGAGTCAAATCTGATGTTCCTGTCGCAACATTGGTATAACCAAGCTGATTGAGCATGCTTTCTTGAAGGGCAGATTTGTAAGTTCCAAAGGTCTCATCGTTGTAGGCACACATGATAAGAGCCTTCTTCAAGTCTTTGTCAGAAGACTTGTTTTTCTTTTTAACAGCGTCGATACGCTTTTGAAGTTGTCCCGCATACTTGTCTGCCTTGTCTTGGACGTTGAAAATGTCACCAATATTTTTAACATCTTCGATGATATTATTCAAATCTTGTTTGGTTGTTGAGACAGAAGCTTTTTGGGTATAAACAGGAATGTCGTTGCTGTTCCATGTGCTGATGGTTCCCATTGACTTGTCTGAGAACATCATATTACGACCAATAAGAGCATCTGGTCCGTAAGCCAAGATGGCTTCTTGAGAAATTGTTTTCTTATCACCGATATGTGGGATTGAAGCAATGTCATCCTTATATTTATCGGTTACTTCATTGTCGGGGTTAAGCATACCGACAATTTTGTCTTTCAAACCAAGCTCAATCAAGATTTCAGTTGATGAAAGGTTATTGGTGATAACCTTTTCTGGTGCCTTTTTGAAGACTTGATCTAGCTCAGTTCCTTTATCGTCATAAGTTTTGACAGTCAAAGGATACTGGGTTTCTGAGTTAGTCTTTTTCACCGTTTCTTTTGCTGCTGATGACGATGATGTGCTGTTTTTATATGTAGAACTGCATGCTGTCAATGTGAGGACTGCTGCAGCGATTAATGCGATACGAAATGTTTTCTTGTTCATAAGGCCTTCCTTTCCTAGGCTTATAAATACTGAATCATTGCCTGCTGGTCATCTGTCCAAGTAATACGACTCTGAACATCATAAACCGCCTGCAAGGATTGTGGGGTTACGGCATCCCTTGGGACACCTTGGGCAACAATCTCACCCCCTTTCATTAAGTAGATATAATCTGAAAAACGACAGGCCAATTGAATATCGTGGAGAACTGCCAGAACATTAATGCCGAGTTCCTTGACCAGGGCCAACATCTCCAACTGATACTTAATGTCCAAATGATTAGTAGGCTCATCCAATAAAAGGAGTTTAGGTTCCTGAGCCAAGGCACGCGCCAGGATGACTCTTTGTTTTTCGCCACCTGATAAGGACGAATAATAGCGGGCCTTCTTTTCAGACATGCCAACCTTGTCTAGGGCATCCTGAACGAGGACGTAATCTCGCTCCGATTCTTTTTGCAGAAAGGAAAGATGAGGCGTTCGGCCAAGCATGACAATTTCTTCCACCGTACAATCAAATTGAAGGGTGTTAAACTGTGTCACAACGGCCATTTCTTTTGCAGTTTCCTTTAGGCTCACCTGGTCTAGGGATTTTCCATCAAGAAAAATCTGACCGCTATCTGGTTTCAACTGGCGGTAAATGGTTTTGAGCAAGGTTGATTTGCCACTCCCATTTGGTCCCAGTATGGTCTGGAATTGCCCACCTTTAACCTCTAGAGAGACACCGTTTAATATTTTTTTCTCTCCAATCGAATAATGAATATCCTGACACTTTACATCCATAAGTCTAAACCACCTTTCTACGATTTTTAGTCACAATATAAATAAAGAAAGGTGCACCAACTAAGGCAGTAAAGATACCGATCGGTAGCTCTACATTTTTAACGAGGATTCTAGCCAAGACGTCTGCCCAAACCACAAACAAGGAACCTAAGAGCGTTGCCACCGGGAAAAGCTTACGATAGTTAGTCCCGACTAAACTTCTAGCAATATGAGGGGTAATCAAGCCGACAAAACCGATAATCCCACAGCTAGCAACCAAGACGGCCGTTATGATCGCAACAATGACAATATAAAGATACCAGTAGAGTTTAAGTGGAATCCCTAAAGTCAAAGCTGCTTCATCTCCCATCATCATGGCATTGAAGACACGATACTGAGTTGAGAAAAAAAGAAAGGCCAAACCAACTACTAGTGCTGGAAGCAGCAAATCTGACCAAGATGTTCCTGTCAATGAACCCATGGTCCAAAACTTAATGGTCATGACACTGTCTGCAGTCGCTCCAATAGAGATTATAAAATTAGCAAAGGCAATAAAGAGGGCATTGACAACCGTTCCAGATAAAATCAGGCCAGATGTGGTCACTCTCCCCTGCATAGAGGCAATGATTAGGACAAGAATCGTCGCTAGGATAGCCCCCACAAAGGCACCCAAGCCTACCACAGCCTTAAGGCCTAAAATGATGGCCAAGGTTGCTCCAAAAGTTGCCCCTGCTGAGATTCCCAGGATATAGGGTTCGGCAATCGGATTATTGACGGTTGACTGCATGACACTCCCAGACATGGAAAGACCTGCACCAACTATTAACCCTAGGAGAACCCTAGGAACTCGCATATTCCAGATAATAGCTTCAAGTGGCTTGGCTATGCTATGACTGGCAATCGGAAGCCCCAATTTACTGAAGATGACACCATAGGTATCACCTATATCTATAGTGACCGCCCCTAAAGACACTGCTACAAAAACTGACGCTACTAGTAAAACTAGAAGCAAACAGAGCAGGCTTAGGTAGCGGGAAAAAACAAGGTGTTTTGTTTTTTTAAAAGGCATTAGCACCTCCTTTCCACCTGTAATGTCAGAAAATTTTGACAATACTCTTCTAGTATAACATGCCTCAAAAAGATGGGCAAGGTCATTTGAGTGGAAAAAAAGAGCAGTCATTGAACTACTCTTGGGAATTATAAGTAACTGAAGCAATGAAAATCAAGCCAGCTTAGGATTTCACTTTCTCCATACTGCTACTTGCAATTTTCATGGCAAGAAGAATTATCAACACCTTAATCACAAGGGACAACCAAAGGCTCTCCGCTGATGACAGTTGCGATAAAGCATTGATAAGCGCATGTGTCATCACACAAAGCCAAAGACTTCTGGTGTTTGTATAAATGGCGGATAAGATGAAACAATTGCTTAATAAGCCTAGCAAGAAAGGCAATAAATGAATCGTGGCCAGAGACCCATCAATGTAAAAATAGAGGATATGCCATAGTGACCAAGCCAAAAATGTAAAGAGCGTGGACACTAGATAGGTCAACTTTTCTTGCAAAGCAGGCTGGAAAAAATAGCGCCAACCGATTTCTTCGATTCCACCAAAGACAAGGGCTTTGCAAAATAACACAATGGGGAGATACCAAGCCTGAATAATCGCCCCTCCACTCAAGACCATTGGTAAAAAATCCAAACCTAGAAAAATGAGGACTAAGAGATAATTACTAAGAGGCTGTTTGACTTGGAAAAAGTCTCTGACAAGTTGTTTAAAACTAGAGTGATGATAGCGAATGCTAACATAGCCTCCCCAAATAGCTGATGACAATCCACCTAAGATAAGGGTAAAGAGGCCAATTGGAGTTCCATAATCAACCCTAACTCCTCCTGCTCTTAGCAACCAAACAAGGAGACTGACCAGTAAAATCTGTCCAAAGGTCCCCGCCAGATAAAACGACAAGGCTTCTTTTCTTTTCATATCTTGCTTCCTTTTCTTGCCTATAAAAAACCTTCTTCTCACGCTGAGCTAGTCCATATCCACCCATTTGTCATTGTCCATGATAAAGGGTTTGGCTAGACCTGGTCCGGTATAGTCCTTGTACTTGGTTGTGAGATACTTGTAGCAATCTTTCTTACTAGCAAATTTTATGGCTTGGTAGGGCTCTTCGAAGGTCAATTTTTCGACAAATAAGTAACCATCTGTCGTAGGAACTAAGACGCCGACGTGACCGACAAAAAGGGAATCGCCATCCAGATTATCGTGGACAACGACCGACAGCATACGTGCCTTGTCATCAAAGGTGAATTGCTTATAGTAATCCTCCATATGCTTGGCGTGAACCTTGACATCTTGGGTGGCCTCAGTCTTGACCCTTGAAAAAAGAATCTCAAAATTTTCCTGATCCTTGGCATCAAAGAGCTTGCCCTTGTCAATGGCATCCTTATCTTGGAAAAGGAGCTCACTATCACTCTTGACTTGTGGAATCTTAATTTTGCCTTTCAGTAGCGTATAGGTGTTGATACGACAGTTGGTGCCGATAAAGTCACCATGCTTGGCTGTCCACAGGCTACTGATTTTTTCCACATCATAGTCTGTTTTGCTAAATGGCGCAAAACTCCCAGAAAGACCTACAGAACCCACGGTGTCATTGTAATCAGTAACGAGATTGATAAAGTTATCCACACTCTCCTTGTTCAAATGTTTCGAGAGTATGGCTCGCACCTCACTAATACTAGCCTTACTATTAAGGTTGGAGTAATTTGCTTGCTCCTCTTTTTTGTGGAGATGTGCAAAAACTGCTAAACCGACAAGTAGCAGGCTAGAGATAGATAAAAGAATTAGCGTCTGTTTTTTCAAAGTTTTCATAGGCCCCTCCTTGGCTTCATTATACCAGATTTTGACATCTACTTATTCTCAGAATACTTTTTGCAGTGTAAAAATGTCATTGAAACTCAATGAGTGCCTCAGGGTAGCCGTTAGGAACGAAAAAAACTGCAAGCAAGTAGCCGCAGTTTGTGTATAAACTTGGTTCTTATTTCTGAGTATTGCCAAGTTTTTTAAGATAAGTATAGCCCAGATAGAAAAAGAAAAGCGCTAAAAGAATAAAGAACCCCATGACGAGTTTGGTCCCACCTAATTGATAGGCAATGTAAACAAAAGTATTAACCTTGATCTGACCACCCGTTTTTTCCAATAGCGAAAGGCTCTGTGAGTAATAGTGACCAAGCCAAATAGCTCCTAACCCTAATAACGGATAAAGAATGACACCCAAGACAGGGTTCTTTTTTAACAAATTATCTAACATACATCCCCCAATTTTTTTAATGCTATAGTAATAGCTTATCAAAGAATGACTAGAAAAGCAAAGTGCCTCCCATTGCACAAAAATCAAAAGGAACCGGGCCAAGAAGCTGGTTCCATTGTAAATCTAAAAGACGACACGTGTTCCATGAACTTGCTCAAGACCAGGTATGGCAAGAAATTGGTCACGATTAGCCACGGAGATACCACCTCCTGCTAAAATATCCAACTGACCGTCTGCTAGCTGAACCAATTCTGTATAGGCTTGCAAGCGTGAGTCTAGAGCAGTCTCAGGATTTCCAGCACGGGTGAGAAGACGCGTCACACCGTGGTCCTTAAGCCACTGAATAGCACTAGGCTGAGCTACTTTAGGGATTTGGTCAAAGGCCATATGCATGGTGACCTCTAGGTCTCGACTAGCATCTAACAAGGTCTTTAGAGCTTCTGTATCGAGTTGGTTTTCTGAAGTCAAAGCACCTAGTGCAAAGCCGTCAACACCCAATTCACACGCACACTTGATATCTTCTAGCATGATAGCTAATTCCTGCTGGCTATAGACAAAGTCGCCCCCTCGTGGACGAATCATCACAATCACCTTAGCCTGATAATCCTTGGCCAACTCAACAGCCGCCTTTATAACACCATAAGAAGGTGTCGTGCCTCCAACAGCCAGATTATCACACAACTCCACGCGTTGAGCACCGGCTTGAAAAGCTTTTTCTAAGTAAGTCACATTCTCTGCACAAAATTCATATATTGGCATACTGAACCTCCAATTAGTTGTAGTAGCAAGGGGATTATTTCTTCTTTTGTGGAAAAAGCGGGAGACCAAGTTTGGCAATCTTTTCAGCTGGGGTCTTCATGCCATCCTTGACCCATTTGGAAATCACTGAGACAATAGCTGAGCTCCAAAAGGAATTGAGGTAGCTACCGGCACCATTTGATGAGCTACCATTTCGTTTTTCCAAAAAATCATAAACTGCCTTGGTCAATACCTGCTCAAAATTATAATCAATGGCAAGACTGATGATTTTGGCTTCTTCTTTGACTTCCTTAAGGAGATAAACCCAGACTTGGTAAAGATCCGTCTTGAGATTATAGCTGTCCAAGGACTTAGTAATCTTTGTAATGCAAGACTCAAAAATAGATTTTAAAATCTCTTCCTTAGAACCATAATTGCGATAAAAGGCAGCACGAGATACACCCGCACGCTCAACCAGTTCCGATATGGTAATCTTTTTAAAGTCTTTTTTCTCCAACAATTGCAGGAGAGAAATTTCGATGGATTCTCGTGTAATTGCTTTATTTTCTTGGTTAAATCGTTTGAGATTTTCCAAGGATTTCTCTGAGATTTTTCTTTCTGCCATAACATTCACTTTCTATCTGTCACACCTGATGAGATCTACTATGATAGCAATGCACTTCATGATAAAATTGTAAAAGAAGACAAAACACTTGTCAATGTACATTATGCAGATATGAGGTATAAACCTATGAAATGGAAAATTATTGCGGATTCAGGCTGTGACTACCGTTCTTTAGACAATCTGGCACCAGATACGGAGTTTGTCAGTGTTCCTTTGACTATCCAAGTGGGCGAAACCATTTACAGGGATGATGCCCAACTCAATATTGATCAAATGATGGAGGAGATGTATGCGACTACAACTGCTTCCAAATCTGCTTGTCCAAGTCCTGATGACTATATGAAGTCCTTTGAAGGAGCGGACAATATAGTTGTCGTGACAATCACTGGAACCCTTTCTGGTAGCTACAATAGTGCTGAAATTGCTAAGAAAATTTATCTGGAAGAGCATCCTGATACCAAGATTCACGTGATTGATAGTCTATCAGCTGGTGGCGAGGTCGACCTTCTCGTTCGTAAACTCAATCACTTAGTTGCTGAAGGCCTTGAGTTCGACCAAGTCCTTGATGCCATCACAGCTTACCAAGCCAAAACTAAGTTGCTCTTTGTTTTAGCCAAAGTTGATAATTTGGTGAAGAATGGTCGTCTAAGTAAACTGGTTGGCACCGTTGTTGGACTCCTCAATATCCGTATGGTCGGTGAAGCTAGTAAGACTGGTACCCTAGAGTTGCTTCAAAAAGCTCGTGGCCAAAAGAAAGCTATCAAAGCTGCCTTTGATGAACTGATCAAGGCTGGTTATACAGGTGGACATATTACGATTGCCCACCGCAACAATGACAAATTTATCGAGCAATTCTCTGCATTGGTTCGTGAAAAATTTGCCCAAGCAAGCATCGAAGTCCTTCCTACTTCTGGACTTTGTAGTTTTTATGCCGAAGAAGGTGGACTCCTCATGGGGTATGAAATTTAAAAAAATATCGAAAAGAGGTTGGACTAGATGTTCAGCCTTTTTAAAATAAAATGATGTTATTAGATAATCAGTAGAATAAAATTTTATAACTAAAGATTCTCTCTTTTTCTTTGCGACAATGTAGTGTAATCGCTTTCATTACCCCCATCATTTATGGTAAGATGAAAGTGACGCATTAGTGTCATATTCTTATCAATTTAAATACCCTTATTAAACATGGAGATGCTTTATGAAACAGAAACATTCACATTTTCTAATCCCTGGAATCCTTCTTCTAGGAATCGTTTTGCGGGCTCCGTTCACAACCTTATCCACTGTCTTATCAGACATTGCTTCTGGTCTAGGTATTGAGGTCAGTTCCCTCGGTCTCTTGACAAGTCTGCCTCTCTTGACCTTTGCAATATTCTCGCCTTTTGCGGCCAGCTGGGCCAAACGCTTTGGTATCGAAAGACTCTTCCTCGGTGTTTTAATTGTGATGACTATTGGTTCGGCTCTGCGTACCGTCAATCTCCCTCTTCTTTATGTGGGAACGCTTTTAGTCGGAGCTGGGATTGCCTTTATCAACGTCCTTCTCCCAAGCCTAATTCAGGCTAATGAACCAAATCAGTTAGGATTCTTAACTACACTCTATATTACAGCCATGGGCTTGTCCACAGCCGTGGCTTCATCGGTAGCCGTTCCAATCACTAAAGCAACCTCATGGCAAGGCTTGGTCTGGGTATTGACAGCAGTCTGTGCCTTGGCTCTTGTGGTTTGGCTTCCTAATGTCCGTCACAATCATTATTTAGAACAAGATACTTCTACTAACGAAAATTCAGGCAGTTGGTATAAGAGTGGCAAAGTCTGGGCCATCATGATTTTCGGTGGATTACAGTCACTCTTCTTCTATACCACTATCACTTGGCTTCCAACCATGGCCACTCAAGCTGGTGCCGGCGAAGCCAATGCCGGAATTCTAGCTTCCGTTTTCACACTGACAAGTATTCCATTCTCTATGATCGTTCCTAGCCTAATCACTAAACTTGCTGATCGTAACCGCCATTTGATGCTAGTGATTACCGTCCTAGCAGGATTCGTCGGAGTTGCCATGCTCCTAGTCAATACAGACAGCTTTGTGTATTGGTTGGTCCTTAACCTCTTAATCGGAAGTTCTGCTAGTGTCCTATTCCCTTACATGATGGTTGCCTTTTCAATGAAGGCTAGCACCCATGAAAAAACAGCCCAACTATCAGGTTTAGCCCAAACCGGAGGCTATATCTTTGCGGCCCTTGGACCAGTTTTGTTTGGTTCAAGCAAACAACTCTTTAACTCTTGGACCCCTGCTATTTTAATTCTTCTTGTCTTGACCCTAATCATGGGAATAGCCCTCTACAAAGTTGAAAAAACAGATGTTATTTTGTAGGTGAAGAACCAATAAAAGAAAATGCCCCACAAGTTGTAGCTTGTGGGGTGTTATTTTGCGTGCGGCGAATGAATGAAACTTTTAAATACAGAGGTCGAAGTATTCGTATTTGTCTTTCGACAAGTTCCCTTAACCACATAACCCTATTTTTCTAGCCAGAAGAACGATTGCTTTAACATCTCTTTTGCTTGTCCAATGATACACGGTCCATGAGAAATAATAATATTCTTAGGTTCCCATTTCTTTATTTTGTGATAGCTCCTCAAAGCTTGTTTTTTACCAAATAAGAAACTTAGTCTTAAATCTCTTGGTGTTTTACCATTTGGATAGTGATTATCACCTATTTTAAAAAGTAGCTTTTCAAAAAGCGATAAATTCTCAGCTTCTATATTTTCAATAAGATCCGTTAAAATCAAAGTTGAACTTTCAGTATGGAAAAAAACAACCTCTTTCACATAAAAACTTCCCTCAAATGTCATAAAAAGAATTTCTTCGTTCCAATTGGCTTTCTCTAGTTCATGACCATAATCTAAATTCATTCCCGATTTTCTGGCACGCTTTTGAACACCACGAGCTAGCCATACTTCTGCTTCCGGAAATAGTTCATGCCACTCATTTATATAACTATAATGTAAGACATTGGGTGCGATAAGGTGTTTTACCTCACCTAATTGCTTGATTTCAAAAAGTAAATTATCACTAGGCTTAATCGGTGAATGCACCCAAAGACCACCATTCTGCAGACGGATAACTGTCATTCTAGTTGAAAAAGGCACTTTGAAGAGTTTGAAATTCATCAGTACTTCTTCCCCATCTACAATCCATAGGTTATCTGCTATCTTTTTTAAGGAATTAAGCGGACTATATTTTTTGACTTCCATGAGACTCTGCTTTCTAAATTAATAAAGTTTAATCAATTATTATTCTTCAAAAATGGAACAACCAAATCAATCCACTCCTGAGGTAGGTAGGCTGATAAATAGCCGTGATTATAACCCTTTGCTTCATACAGGAGAGTGTTGGGATGCAACTGCTGAAATAATCTAGCTGATTCCTTAACACCGTTCAATTCTTTTTCACCATAAATATAAAGAACCTGCGCCTCACTTTTAGAAATCCTACTATTCAATTTGTAGTTCCCCATATAAGTTTTATAGATGGTCACTAATGTTTTGATAGGTGTCCTTGGCATATCCTCCATATAATAATTCTTTATCTCGTCTGGGTAAGCTAATTGGGGATAGAATTTATTCATGAAGCTTAACTGAAGTTTACAAGAGGATTTACTAAACATCAGTTTACCAAATAGTGATACTAGAAAGATGCTGATTTTAGCTAACCTTGGTTGAGGAATACAGAGACTTCCATCTATGATGGCCTTCTCAGCTATATCGCTGTCTAAGGACAAAAGTTCCATAGCAATTTGACCACCAAGTGAAACACCACCCACAGCAAATAATTTCCCACCGCAGTTTGCTTTGATATAGTCTAGAATCTCCAAAGCAGAATCTTCAGTAGAAACATAATCAAGTTGATATTCCTCGCCGTGGCCATTCAAAGTGGGTAGAATAACACGGTATTCTTCTGACAAGATTCGTGCTTGACGAAGATAATTCCACCAAGAACTGCCACCACCATGTATCAGTAAGATAGAAGGCAAATTCTTATCCCCAAATTCATGGAATTTCATGTTTAGACTCCTTACTTTAGGACTTTCACTTGCTAAATCCTTGTTTAATCAGCTCGTAGAAGCAAAGCTACACACTCCACGTGTCCTGCTTCATGTAATTGAACACTAGTTTCCTTGAACTCTTTGGTATATTTTTGGCTCATTTGGACATCTCCTTTGGTTAGATACTATTCTACCAAAACGTGTCCATAAAATCATACTAACATCAGTTCACTTACTTTGACAAAGTGGAGGTATCTATCCTCAAGACCCTCAATGCATTCCATACTGCTAGTAGCGTTACACCAACATCTGCAAAGATGGCCTCCCACATATTAGAAATTCCCAATCCACTTAGAACCAAGAAAATTAGTTTAACTACAATAGCCAAGGTCATGTTTTGTTGGGCTATTCTGACTGTCTTTTTTGCCAGTCGAATGACTTGAGGAAGTTTTCCAAGGTCATCATCCATCAGTACAACATCTGCTGATTCAATGGCTGCGTCCGAACCTAGCCCTCCCATAGCAATACCAACATCTGCCCTAGCAAGAACCGGTGCATCATTCACCCCATCTCCAACAAAGGCAACAGCCTGCTGAGACTGAGTCAGAATTTCCTCAAATGTACTCACCTTATCCTGAGGCAAGCAATCTCCAAATGCATCATTAAAGGCAAATTGCTGTGCAAATTCATCAACCACTGCCTGACGATCGCCTGAAAGGAGAACCGTCTTTTTAATTCCGACTGCCTGTAAATCCTTCAAGGCCTCGATGCTCGTCTCCTTCACTTGGTCTGTGATAAGGAAATAGCCTAGAAAATGACTGTCCTCTGCCAAATAGAGAACTGTTCCTGTGCTGTCAATAGCTGGATAAGCAATCCCTTGAACTTCCATTAATCTAGCATTCCCAAGATAGAGCTGTCTGCCATCTACCCTACCGGACATGCCCTGCCCTGGTAGCTCGGTAATCTGACTCACCCTATTCTCGTCCACTTCCTGTCCATAGGCTGTTCGAATAGAGTTTGCGATTGGATGATTGGAATAGCTTTCCAGATGGGCAGCGAGGTACAGAATATCATCCTCGACACCTTCTGCGTTGACAACGGTATCCACCGCAAAGATACCTTTTGTAATTGTCCCCGTCTTATCAAATACGACCGTATCCAACTTGGCAAGAGCCTCTAAATAATTCCCACCTTTCACTAAGACACCTAATTTAGATGCTCCCCCTAGCCCGCCAAAGAAACTCATTGGTACCGAAACCGCAAGAGCACAAGGGCAAGAAATGACTAAAAAGGTAAGTGCCCGATAAAGCCAAGTCGACCACTCCCCTAAACCAAGCAAGGGAGGCAGGCTTGCAAGCAGAAAAGCGATTCCGACAACCACTGGTGTATACACACGCGAAAAACGTGTGATCATCCGTTCCGTCTCCGCTTTTTTATTGCTTGCATTTTCAACTAATTCCAAAATTTTGTTGACCGTTGATTGCGAAAAAGTCTTACTCACTTCAATTACCAATGGACTAGTCAAATTGATCACACCACTTGTAATGTCCTCACCAACGCCAATTTCCCTAGGCAGTGATTCTCCTGTCAAGGCTGACGTATCCAGAATAGAACGACCTTCTCTGACCAGACCATCTAGGGGCACCTTCTCCCCAGGCTTAACTAAAATATGGTCCGCAACCCTTACTGTTTCAGGGTCTACTTGAACGGTTTCTCCCCCCTCTAGTCTCCAAGCCTTATCCGACCGAATATCCATCAATCGTGCAATGGACTGACGAGATTGAGAGGTGGCCTTATCTTGGAAATACTCCCCAATCTGATAAAAAAGCATGACGGCTACTGCCTCTGGAAATTCTCCCAAGAGAAAGGCTCCTAAGGTCGCGATACTCATCAAAAAGTTTTCATCAAAAAGATTACCACGTTGAATATTTTGAACCATCTTGATAAGAACCTTATGGCCGATAATGATATATAGGGTCAGATAATAGACCAGACGAATCCAGAAATACTCCTCTGGCAGGAAAAAGCCGAAGGCAAATAGAATCATAACAGCAAGTAGCAGCTCTTTCGCCCAATCTCGTTTTTCTGGAAGTGCCTCTTCCTTTTTCTCACTGATAACTTCGATTCCAGGTTCAATAGCATCCACCAAGTCAATAATTTCCTTATCTATCCCATCTTCGCTTTTTGTTTCCAAAATCAGCTTTTGAGCTATCAGATTGACAGTGGCAGATTCTACCTGCTCCAATTGATTGACAGCACGTTCAATCTTAGCAGCACAATTGCCACAGTCAATTCCTCGAAGTTCATACTCTTTCTTCATGTTTTTCCTCTTTCAAATGTTTCAGTGTCAAAGACAAGACTGCTGCGACATGATCGTCCGCAAGTTCATAATAGGTCATCCTTCCTTTTTTCTCCCCCTTGACCAATTGGCAGTCCCGCAGATAGCGTAGTTGGTGAGAAATAGCAGACTTGGTCATCTGTAACGCAATCGCTAAGTCTCCGACACAAATTGGATTTTGCCGTACTGCTTGTAAAATCCGCAAACGAGTTGGGTCAGAAATCGCCTTAAAAAAATTGGACATATTTAGCAATGTAACGGTATCAAACTCCGTCTCATGGACCCCTTGAATTAAATCTGGATTACAAGCTGTTAAACACTGTGACATATTTTCTATTCCTCCTATACTAAAGTTGTATCAAGTAACATCATGATTAGAAATCCGGCCATAACCCCACTTGTCGCAATATCGGTATTCTTGTGCTCTTGAGCACCTGGCACAAGTTCTTCCACTGCAACATAAATCATGGCTCCCGCCGCAAATAAGAGAGCATAAGGTAGTAGCTGGGTCATAGACATAACAGCATAGGCCCCTAAAACAGCTGCAATCGACTCAACAATCGCTGACATGGCGCCATAGTAGAAAGCTGATTTCCTACTTCGCCCTTCTACCCGTAGTGGCAAGGACAAGGCAGAGCCTTCTCGAATATTTTGGATGCCAATTCCCAAGGCCAATCCAAGGGCACTCATTCACGTAAAGGAAAGTCTAGTTGCGAGATTTGCCACACTAGCAAATGCCACACCAACTGCTAAGCCCTCTGGTATATTATGAAACACTACCGCCAGATAAAGCAGCATGGTCTTTGATAAGGGTCTTTTGGGATTCAAAATCCCTTCCTTATCACTCATCTGATGATTCAAATGTAGGTCGGGAACCAAATAATTAATAAAGCGGATAAATAAGCCCCCGACAATAGAACCAACAGCCGTCGTCAACCAGTAAAATCTGTTCGTAGCTATTGACTGGCTATAGTCCAAAGAAGGGACAAGCAAAGGCCAGACTGCCGCTGCCGTCATAATGCCCGCTGCCAAGCCCATCATCATATCCATGAATTTTTGATGAATGGTTTTGACAAAAAAGACCAAACTAGCACCGATAAGGGTACAAAACCAGTTGAATAAGCCAGCTAATAAAGCTTGCATTACTGGTGATAGAGAAGAAAAATTACATCTCATACCTCAATAATCGATGATTCAGTTGAACAACCACTCAACTATTATCATTATAGTTGAACACTCGCTCAATTGTCAAGGAAGAAAGTAAAAAAGCTATGAGAAATCCCCATAACTTTGTAAATTATTGAAGCAATCTCGTGTTCTTAGAGAATATCACAATGCCATAAAAAGCCCAAAGGACTATTTGGAATTATCATATCATATAACGCTTCGACACAATTTAACGATTACTATATTGAGAAACAAACTTTACTCCTCAAGAAAGTTAGATGTTCCCAATGCTATCCGTAAGAGTACTTAAAACCTTGAAACATACTGATTTCAAGGTTTTTATAACGTGTTATTGTATCACCTAATTTCTACTGATTTCCATAGATCAAACCTTTCGTGATTTTTTCATATAGGTGGGTACGTTTCTATTCCCTCAAACTCCTTGTCAATGGAAATAAAAACGTACCCACAGTGTAAATGGAAATAGAATTTGAGAATTCCTAACTATCACTTCCACTCACTCCAAAAATTACTTACTCTAATACTTCCCCACCATAAAGCAAAAAGCCTTGCAATCAAGGCTTTTCATTATCCCTTTCGTTCAAAGGTTCTAGGCTTTTACGAGCAAAGCTACACACTCCACGTGGTGCGTTTGCGGAAATAAATCAACCGGTTGTACTTTCTTCAATTCATATCCCAATTCTTGGTAGAGTTTGATATCACGCGCCATGGTTGCTGGGTTACATGAGACATAAGTAATCTTCTCAGGTTGCATGGCGACGCTGGCTTTGATGAAGCTTTCAGTCAAGCCCTTACGTGGTGGATCCACAATGATGACGTCTGGTTTGATGCCATTCTTACTCCACTTGGCCATGGCATTTTCAGCTGAGTCAGCCACATAGTGGGCGTTAGTAATGCGGTTGCGTTCTGCATTTTTCTTGGCATCTTCGACGGCTGTTTCGATGACTTCAACGCCGTAGACTTCCTTGACCTGTTTTGCAAATGACAAACCGATTGTCCCGATTCCTGAGTAGGCATCAATAACAATGCTATCGCTGTTTAGGTCTGAGAAGTCAATGGCTGTTTGGTAGAGTTTTTCAGCCATCTCGGTGTTAACCTGATAGAAAGACTGGGCAGAAATCTCATAGTCATTACCCAACATACTGTCTGTGATGGTGTCTTGACCATAAAGAGTTCGGAACTCCTTACCAAAGATGGCGTTAGTGTTCTTATCGTTGATGTTTTGGATGATAGAAACGACACTTGGGAAAGCTTCTGTAATTTTAGCAATGACTTGGTCAATACGGAAGACTTTTGGTCTGGTCGTTACAAAGACCAACATCATCTGACCTGAATAATGGCCACGACGAACCACCAAGTGACGAATCAAACCTGTCTGCTCCTTCTCGTCGTATGGTTTGAGGTCATAGCGACGGAGAAGGTCACGGACAAAGACAATGAGTTTATCAATTTCCTTGTCTTGGATAAGGAAATCTTCAATTGGAATCAAGTCGTGCGAATTCTTGCGGTAGAAACCTGTTTCAAGCTGACCTTTAACACGGCGAACAGGTACCTGAGCCTTGTTACGGTAGGCGTAAGGCGTCTCCATCCCCAATGTTTCAGTGACCTCTACGTCTGAGATGCCTGCTGTCTTATAGAGGTTGTCCACAACTTGTTTACGCTTGAACTTGAGCTGCTCCTCGTAGGTCATATGTCCAAAATCAGCAATCCCTGAACGGAGATAGGTTGCATCAATGTCCTGATTGCGGTTTGGTGAAAGGGTCACATACTCCTCAACCTTTCCAAAGCCGATATTTTTCTTGAGCTTAAGCACGCGCATCTTGATGACTTCACCTGGGAGGGCATTATCCACGAAAAAGACAAAGCCATCCACCTTGGCAACGCCTGCTCCTTCATGTGTCAAATCGACAATTTCAACTTCTACAATATCGTTTTTATTTAACATAATTCAACTTTCTTTACTCTTTATAGGGCTTAAACATATCTTCTAAAGCCTTTTACTACCCTCCATTATAGCACATATAAATTAAATTTATGGCTGGCCATAAATAATATAGATTTTTCAGAAAAGTCATACAGTGCTATCATAGGTCCATGACAAAAAATTAAACGACTCAGCAACTTGGCTAGATGTCGTTTCTATCTAAAGGAGAATAATCATGCCAGATATTACCATTCATACAATCGAAACTGCACCAGAAGAAGTCAAAGACGTCCTTCAAACAGTCAAAGATGCCAATGGGGGATTCATTCCAAATTTGATTGGTCTCCTTGCTAATGCGCCAACTGCGCTTGAAACTTACCGTACTGTCGGTGAAATCAACCGTCGCAATTCATTGACACCAACTGAACGTGAGGTTGTTCAAATTACAGCTGCTGTTACTAACGGATGTGCTTTCTGTGTGGCAGGTCACACAGCTTTTTCAATCAAGCAAATCCAAATGACACCTCAACTTTTGGAAGCCCTTCGTAACCGTACACCAATCGAAGACGATCCAAAACTTGATACCCTTGCGAAATTCACTATTGCCGTGATTAATACCAAAGGTGCTGTTGGTGACGAAGCCTACAATGACTTCTTGGAAGCTGGCTACACTGCTCAAAATGCCCTTGACGTTATCTTGGGTGTCAGCCTTGCTAGCTTGTGTAACTACGCTAACAATCTCGCACAAACACCGATTAACCCTGAACTTCAAGAATTCGCTTAATTCAAAACCAAAGGATAAACTAGAGGAGGACCTAAGCCTATGTCTCATTTTTCAAAAGAATTCCTTACTTGGTTGGATACCAACGCTGACCATATTGACCAAGAGTCTGGACCCATTGCGGACCAACTTCTTGAAAAAATTGCTGAAAACGACGTCTTTAAAATCGGCGTACCTGCTGAGTTTGATGGCCTAGGTGGTGGTCCTACTCAAGTCGTTGATGTGCTTGATGAATTGGCACAACACTCTTTGACAGCTTCCTTTATTTCTTGGGGACACCGAACTTTCATCGAGTATATCCTAGCTAGCGACAATGCTTACCCTCGTGAAACATGGCTGAAAGAATTGTATACCGGTGAGCGTGCTGGTGGAACTGGCTTGTCAAATGCGGTCAAATTCTTGTCAGATATTGAAGAATTGAATGTTACCATTAGTCAAGAAGGTGATGACTACTATCTTGATGGTCGTTTGCCTTGGGTAACTAACCTTCGTTCTGATAAATTCGCTGCTCTCTTTGCTGCTGACTTTAAAGACGGTAGCCAACCTTGGATTATTACTATTCCATCTGAAGCTGAGGGTCTCAGCCGTTCTGAAGATTTGGAATTTGTTTCCCTTCAAGGTGCTAATACTGCCTCTCTTACTTTCGATCACGTTAAGTTAGATCCTAATTGGGTCCTTTCAAAAGAAGGTACGGACTATATTGCCAAAACACGTCCGAACTTCCTTGGTTTCCAATTTGGTCTTGCCTTTGGTTTGGCCAAACGTTCTCTTGATGAGGTTGAAGCTAGTCTAAACAGTAACCGTAGCGTTCTTCGTGAAGAATTTGAAACCACACGCAATAACCTTCTTGCTATCCAAGACCAACTCTTTGCGGGTCTTAATGATGCCGATTATTTCATTGACAAACCACGTGAACTTTTCCAATTGCGTATCGATATTGTCGACGTCGTAGCCAACAGCCTGCTCCTCGAACTTCAGGCTAGTGGTGGTCGTGGCTATTTGAAAGAATCAGAATCAAGCTTTATCCGTCGTTGGAATGAAGGCGTCTTCCTTCCAATTGTATCTCCGAGTGCGGTGCAGCTTCGTCACATTCTTGCAGCTAGCTAGAAAGGCCGGTGGACCAATGAAGGTATTTTTTAAGAAAATTCCCTTGGCCCTATCTAGTCTAGTTCTTGCCCTCTTTAGTTTATCCAATCAAATAAGCCACTATACCCTGATTGCTCAGGGTATTTGGTGTTTAGCCAGTATAGGTTTTATACTTATACTGGGACGCTTGATTCTTGGATTTGAACAAATAAGAGAAGATTTGCGAAACCCAGTCGTTGCTTCGGCCTTTGCTAGCTTCTTTATGGCTGCCTTTCTCTTTGCCAGCCGCCTCCCACTAGCTCAAACAGGCTTAAGTGTGACTTGGGTTGGACTCCTTGGACTTTATATTGCCTATATTATATTTTTCAGTCTGCGTTTTATGCGCCCACTATCTTTGAACCAAGTCTTTCCAAGCTGGTTCGTGGTCTATGTTGGCCCTGCTATCAGTCTTGTGACAGTACCGGCTAGTGTTCCAACTAGCATCAAGGGACTTATTCTAGGAGTAACGGGATTAGCGACTTTGGCCCTCTTTCCACTTGTTTTATGGAGAATGAGACAGATAGCCATCCCTCACCTATATCAGCCTATACTTGCCATTTTAGCAGCACCTCTGGCCCTTCTCATTACCAGCTCAATCAAGAGTAATCAAAGACCTGCAACTATCATTTTACTTGCCCTACTTTTATTCTCACAAGCATTCTTTTTCTATGCTCTTAATCTCTTTGTAAAACTGGTTAGAAAAGGCTTTATGCCACTTTTTGCAGCTTTTAGCTTTCCCTTGGTCAATAGTGTCAATGCTTTTAAGGCAGCTACCACCAGTCTGGGTTTAGTCAATCCAGCTACCCAATTGATTTATAAGGTAGAGTTCGTCATTATTCTTCTTATCATGACCTATTTGCTCTATCATTTTCTAAAACTCTTATACATGGCGCTTATACAAGCTCTTAATACCAAAAAAGAAGTAGGTTCAGTGTGAACCTGCTTGTTTTCTTATCTAAATCCTAGTTCTTTTAATTTTGCTTGATAAGAATCAAAATCAATCTCAATCCCTTGACCACCATACAAATCATAGCTGTCAATCCAATCGCCATCTGAAGGGATGGTTTGCGAATTGATACCTTTTTTGAAACTACCGGCATTTGAAAGTCCCAAGTCCAACATATCCGTCATACTCATATTGGTTGAGGTGAGTGAGTAAACCTTCCCCAGAGCCTCAGGCCCTTTGAAGAGGCTAAGTGGATTCTTAAGCTGCTTCATGACAGCCTGCATCACTTGTTGCTGGCGCTTGGTACGGCCATAATCTCCCTCGTCATCCTTACGGAAACGGGCATAATTCAGAAGGGTGCGGCCATCCATATCTTGCTTACCAACTTTAATGGTTTGATTTGGCACGTGACCGTTCTTGTCCATCTTCAAATCATCTGGAACTTGAACCGAAGATACTTTTTTACCATCGATGGTCGCAAACTTCGCATTGATTTCTACACCATTTGGGAAGAGGGTATCAACCCCTGTCGCAAAGGTTTCAAAGTCAACCATGGCATAGTACTTGATATCAATATCAAAATTTCGTTTGAGCGTCTCACGCATGAGCTCTGCTCCTTGATGATTATTTTGCTCACCAATATTGAAGGCCGTATTGAGTTTCAAGTCCTGAGAATAGTCGGTTTCTGAGGCCCCCTTGATATTGACCAAGGTGTCTCGCATAAAGCTAACCATCTTAATCTTACCTTCTTTATTGCCCACATTGACCACCATAATGGAGTCTGTTCTGGCATCGGTAGATTCTTGGCTAACGCGTTGGTCAGAACCTAGAATAAGGATATTGACCCCATCCTTGGTATCCTTACCATTAAAGGTCTCAACTATGGCAGGCTGGTAGGATTTACCATTATTACCTGCAGCAGAAAGGTCTGTTCCCTTGTAAAATTGATAGGCCATGGCTAGCACCAGGAACACAACTCCAAGGCTTAAGCAACTAAGTACTAGCTTGACAACCTTCTTGAGCCTTCTCTTTTTCTTTGGCCGCTTCTTCTGGGCTACTTGCGACTTGGACTTTGGAGCCGACGTTGTTGAAGGGGCTGCTTGTCTTTGAACCTTTTTTCGTTTAGGTTTACTTTGAGCAACTTCCTCTCGATAGATGGGAAGCCCTTCCTCTGTCAGCTGATTGGCAGCCTCATAATCACGCTCTTGATAGTAGTCATAACGATTGTCATAAGGCTGGCGCCATGCTGCTTGATAGTCCTCTCTTTGCGCTTGATACCTCCGCTCAGCTTCATAGGCATCTAACTTTCCTTGTAGATAATTGAATTCTGAAGCCTGCTGTCCATTCAGGTGAGCAAGATTTTTTAAAAGATAGCTGTAACGTAACCGTTCATGATGCGTAAACGGCCCATTGTTAGATTTGGTCATAAGATTTCCCTTTAAATTTCATAGACTTGGTAAGCACCCAAGATTTTATATCCAATTCCAACTGCAGTTAGCTCTTCAAGAGCGAACTGAGCCAACTTTTCCTTTGTATAATCACAATCAATAATGAAGAAATACTCGCCAAGCACCGTCTTCAACGGACGGCTTTCAATCTTGGTCAAGTCAATGCCTCGCCAGGCAAAGGTCGATAGGGCCTTGTAAAGTGCCCCTGGCATATTATCAGGCAGGGTCAAGGCCAGCGTTAATTTACAATCAATCTGATTGAGCGGAATCTCAGGAACAGTGTTTCCTAGCACCCAAAAGCGGGTATAATTCTTTTCAATCTCTTGGATATCCTTAGCCAATATTTGAAGACTGTATTCCTTAGCCGCTGCATGCGGAGCGATTGCCGCATAAGGCTGATCTGGATTATCAGCGACAAAACGAGCCGCAAAGGCTGTACTTGCTGTTGTCTCAATCTTGGCATGTGGAAAATGCTGTTTAATATACTTTTTCCCTTGAGCAATGGCCTGTGGGTGTGAGAAGATTTTCTCAATCTTCTCATGATGTTTAGTCGCCATCAACTGCTGCTTGATGGGCTGAACAATCTCTGCCACAGCACGAATATCGGCCTGATGGAAGAGATAGTCTAAACTCTCATGGACAGAGCCCTCAATGGAATTTTCCACCGGAATGACTGCATAATCCACACGTCCCTCTTCATAAGACTTGATAACCTCGGTAATGGTACCTAATGAAACCAATTCTGCCTCAGGAAAAGCCTTTAAGGCTGCATTATGTGTAAACGACCCACTTGGGCCCAAATAACCTACATACATTTGATAAACCTTGCTACTTCTTCTGGCGTTCGGTTATCAACTGTGACAACCAAATCTGCTAAATCTTGATAGAGTGCCATTCGACCGTCATAAATAGCCTTAAAATCCTCTTTTGAATGATTGAGAAAGAGTGGGCGTTGATTCTCGGTATCCTTCTTAATGCGATCATAGACCACATCGAAAGAAGCGTGGAGCCAAACGTTATGCTTACGATTCTTAGCCAAGAGCTGACGATTACGCTCCGTTACAACAACACCACCTCCAGTAGAGATGATGACATCATCTCCCTCTTGGAGAAGTTCTTCCAAAGTCTCAGACTCAATCTGACGAAAGGCTACTTCACCTTCTTTTGCAAAATAATCAGCAATGGACATGCCGATTTTCTCCTCGATGACCTGATCCATATCCACGAAACGACCATCCAGGTATGGAGCGACGGAACTCTTACCAACTCCCATAAAGCCCAATAAAACTTTAGCCATTGAGCAATCCTTCCAAGTCACTAAAGAAGCTTGGGTAACTTGTATTGATAGCTTCCGCACGTTGCAAGTCAACCTCACCATCTTGAACCAAGAGAGCAGCAATAGCTGTCATCATACCAATACGGTGGTCACCAAAGGTATTGACCTCTGCCCCATGAAGAGCCGTCTTACCAGTGATAATCATACCATCCTCAGTTGGTACAATATCAGCCCCCATAGCATTCAAGGCATCTGCCACCACCTGAATACGATCGGTCTCTTTGACCTTGAGTTCTTCAGCATCACGAATCACTGTCTTACCTTGGGCTTGTGTCGCCAAGAGTGTGATAATCGGAAGTTCATCAATCAAACGTGGAATGATATCTCCACCAATTTCAGTTCCTTTAAGTTCTGAAGTTTCAACCGTAATGGTCGCAGATTTGGCAACTTGGTCAATATCTGAAAGGGTAATTTTACCACCCATATCTTTGATCACATCAATGATACCCGTACGCGTCTCATTGATGCCGACATTTTCCAAGACAATCTTAGAGTTAGGCACCACAAGTCCCGCTACCAACCAAAAGGCCGCCGAAGAAATGTCACCTGGAACCACTACTTCTTGAGCAGTAAAGGTTTGGCCACCAGAAATACGAATTCCCTTGCCATCTACTTGAAGCTGACCACCAAACTGCTGAATCATATCTTCTGTATGATTACGTGTTTTTTCCTTTTCAATGATGACAGATTCGCCATCAGCTTGAAGAGCTGCAAAAATAAGGGCAGATTTTACCTGAGCAGAGGCCACAGGCAATTGGTAATGAATAGGTTTAAGGGACTTGCTACCGTGCATTTTCAATGGTGGCAAATCACGGTCTGTTTGACCAGAAACCTCTACACCCATCTGACGCAAAGGAATGGTCACACGGTCCATAGGACGTTTTGAAAGGGAATCATCTCCAAACATCTCTACATCAAAATCTTGACCTGCAAGCACACCTGAAATCAAACGAATCGATGTTCCAGAGTTCCCCATGTCCAACTTGTTTTGAGGAGCCTTGAGACCATCAAAACCAACACCGTGAATGCGTACCACATCACCATCATCCTCGATAGTCACACCCAAATCACGGAAGACCTGCATAGTTGAGAGGACATCCTCACCTCGTAAAATATCACGAACAGTTGTCACACCTTTGGCAAGACTTCCGAACATGATAGAACGGTGACTGATTGACTTGTCACCAGGGATGCGCAAGCTGCCATGAAGACCTTGAGCCTTGGTTTCTAGTTTCATAGGTTACTCCTAAAAATTTTATAGTTATTCCCATTATACCATATTTGAAAGCCTAACCATAGACTGAATTGTCAAAATATTCACTCGCTTGTATTGCCATACTTTTCTTTCAAGAAGGCAACCGCCTCTTGAACACGGTTCCGAATCAAGTTAGCAGACTCCTGCAAAAGATTTTTTTCCTCAGCCGACAAAGACAAGCGAACTGGAGCAGCCACCCCATGACGCCCTAGGATGACTGGATAGCCAAGATAGGTTTGATAGGCTTCTTGATAGCTAGATACTGCCACCTCTTCTTGAGCGTCAGAAAGGATAATTGTCACCAAACGAAGAGCAGCACTGGCAATACCGTATGAAGTATAGCCCTTACCATAAAAAACCTTATGACCACCCTTCATGGAAGCCATAAAGAGATTTTGACGTTCTTCTTCGCTGGTCAATTCTGTAATGTCTTGCCCTTTAACCTTGACTTGACTCCAGGCAGTAAATTGGGAATTCCCATGTTCGCCAAGATTGTAGCCAGATACTGATTTGGGATTGACTGACAAATCATCTCCTACCGCAGCCTTCATTCTCGCCGTATCGAGTAGAGTCCCTGTCCCAATCACACGTTCTCTTGGCCAGCCTGTGAATTCCTGATAGAGGGCTGATACAGCATCTACAGGATTCGAGATAACCAAGAGTATACCTTTAAAATCCAATTTTTTAAGTTCCTGAGAAACCTGATAAACGGCTTCTCGAGTAAATGGAAATTCAGCAAAGCGGTCCTCACCAGCATTGTGCTGTAACTGAATATTGCCAAGAGATGAAATAATCACATCAGCATCTTCAAGTGCCGCATAATCATTGACAACAATGTTTGCATAGCTAGGTAGATTTGCCATGGCATCCTTAAAATCCTGGGCATCTGCCTCGGCCTTCTTCTCATTGATATCTATAAAGACATAGCTATCGGCCAAGCCTTGAGCAATTGCTCCATGAGCAACCGCAGCTCCAACATTTCCCATACCAATAATTCCAATCTTACGACTCATCGTTTTCCTCCTTAATATCTCTAGATTCTTCCTTGGACAATCTCTTTTGAATGCAGAAAAGGGCCTGTCAATTGACACACCCTCTCTGATTAACTATTCAATTCTTGCAAAGGTTTGAAGATGATACGTTCAATATCATTCAAATAAACAGACAAACCTTGTTGTGCAGCCAAGTATTCTTTCAAAAGGGCATTAGCTTCTACCTTTTGACCCAATTCTTGAACAGCTGCTTGTTCTTCTGCAGTTGGCATTGTACCAGCTTGCATTTTAGCATAGAAATCCTCTTGGAAATCAGTAAACTCTTTGAAAAGAGCGCTAGCTTCAGCATCAGCTGCAATCGCTTCTTTTTTCTCTACCAAAGTTTTGTACTCAGGAAGGGCACGAATGCCACGTTCCAACTCATTTGCTAAATCATAAATATTTGTCATTTTATTCTCCTAGGCAATCACCACATGATAATCCGTATTGGCTTCAATAACAGTCTTAGCATGTGTGCGATCTTTTTCATTTTTAAAAGTAATTTGGAGGATACCGTGAATATCCTCACGATTTTCCTCATTAATACGAAGGTTAACCAAAGACGTTCCTCGCAGCAATTCCATAATGCTAAGGATAACGTCTTCTCGGTCAGGCACATCCACGAAAATATCGAAGGCACTTTCCACGCCACCCTTTTTGTGAATTTCCATCTCTTTACGTTTCTTACGACCGTTGTCAAAGAACTCCCAAATGGCATTCTCATCTTCAGCCTTAATCAAATCGGCCACATGGTCTAAACGTTTTTTGAAATCTTCAATACGATCCAAAACAGCTGGCCCATTGGTCATGAGAATGGAGGCCCACATGCCAGGTTCACTTTCTGCAATACGGGTCATATCTCGGAAGCCCCCAGCCGCAAAGTGATTAGTCATCTCGTGAGTCTGAGCATAATCAGCAGCCTGCTCCATAAGACCAGAAGCCAAAAGATGTGGAAAATGACTGATTTGACTGGTTACACGGTCATGTTCAGCCGCATCAATCTCCACAAATCGTGACTTAAGCCCTGACAAGATGTCCTTAAGTTCAGGGATAGTTGTCTCTCTTGTTAGACTCGTCGGTGTGAAAATATAATAGGCATTTTCAAAAAGTGTCACGTCAGCCGCAATAGCCCCTGATTTATGGGAACCAGCCATAGGGTGAGAACCTACAAACTGAACATTTTTACCTGTTAGGTAACGTTCAGCTGCCTCAACGATATCCAACTTAGTAGACCCTGCGTCTGTGATGATGACATTATCTTTGAGCTCCAAGTCAGCCAACTCCTTCAAGTAGGCCACAGTTTGCTTAATCGGCACTGCAAGGATAATAACATCCGCGAGGGGAGCAAATTCTTTGAAATCACTTGTTGCACGGTCAACGATGCCACGCCCAAGTGCAATATTTCGAGAATAGTCAGAGCGATTATATCCAAGAATCTCATAATCAGGGTGGTCCCTTTTAATCCCTAAGGCCAAGGAGCCACCAATCAAGCCCAATCCTGCGATATAAATAGTTTTCTTACTCATTACTACTCCCATCTATTGTCTGATGCTGCTTAAAAGTTTTTCACATAGGCACGGTGACGTGCTACCGCTTCTTTCAATTCTTCCATGTTGTCAGAAGAGAATTTGTCCAAGATTTCATTGGCTACGACTGTAGCGACTACGGATTCCATAACGACACCCGCTGCAGGCAAGGCCGTTGGATCTGAACGCTCGACTGTCGCCTTGTATGGTTCATGTGTTTCGATATCTACTGACATCAATGGCTTGTATAGGGTTGGAATAGGTTTCATAACCCCACGGACCACAATCGGTTGCCCGTTGGTCATACCACCTTCAAAACCACCAAGGTTGTTAGTGCGACGCGTATAGCCATCCTCTTCATTCCAGAGAATCTCGTCCATTACTTGAGAGCCCTTGAGGTAGCCATCCTTGAAACCAAGTCCAAATTCTACACCCTTGAAGGCATTGATGGATACAACTGCTTGAGCAATCTTAGCATCAAGTTTGGTATCCCATTGGACATAAGAACCAAGGCCAACAGGGACGCCGCCAACAACAGTTTCAACGACACCACCGATTGTGTCTCCCTCTTTTTTAATTTGGTCAATGTAATCTTTAATTTCTTGTTCACGTTCTTGGTTAACAACTGAAATCTCTGATTGTTGAGCCAATTCCTTGATTTGAGCTACTGTCAAATTCTCAGGCACATCAATTTCCTTACCACCAAAGACAACAACATGGTTAGCAATTTCAATACCAAGCTCAGCCAAGATACGTTTAGCGACAGCACCTACTGCCACACGCATAGTTGTCTCACGCGCACTAGAACGTTCCAAAGAGTTACGCAAATCATCGAAACGGTATTTCATTCCACCAACTAAGTCAGCATGGCCTGGACGTGGGTGAGTGATTTTACGTTTGGTTTTCAAACGGTCCTCAATATCTTCCACAGCCATGATGTCCAACCATTTTTGATGGTCCTTATTGATAACATGAAGGGTGATTGGAGCTCCTGTTGTTTTCCCATGACGAACACCAGAAGTGATTTCAACCTTATCAGACTCAATTTTCATACGGCCACCACGACCATAGCCACCTTGACGACGTTTCAAATCGCCATTGATATCTTCAGCCGTCAAGGGAAGACCTGCTGGAACACCTTCGATAATTGCTGTTAAACGTGGGCCGTGAGACTCACCTGCTGTTAAATATCTCATTTATTTCTCCAAGTACTCTTTCATTTCAACTAAAGGAATTTGATTGATAGCTGCCTTACCAATCTCTGGAACGATAACTGTCTTAATGCTATTACCACGGGCTTTTTTGTCATGTGTGAGAGCTGTATAAAGCTCCTCAACACGCCATGGCTCATAGTCTACTGGCAAGCCAAACTTAACACACATCTCAGCAATTTGACGTGTGATTCCCTTAGGCATCAGACCTTTTTCCTCAGCAACACGTGAAATCTGAACCATTCCGATAGCCACCGCTTCACCGTGCATGACTTTACCGTAACCAGCTGTTTGTTCAACGGCATGCCCAATCGTATGACCAAAGTTTAGGTACATACGGACACCACCTTCAAACTCATCTTCAACCACAATTTTACGCTTCACATTACATGAACGGTAAATAATGGTTTCTGAGTTTTCTAGGATACTGTGAACCGAACCATCAATGCTTTCAAGGAGGTGCCAAAGTTCAGGATCGTCAATCAAACCGTATTTGACAACCTCACCCATACCTTCGATCAATTCACGTTTACCAAGTGACTCAAGGACATTAGGGTCAATCAAAACCCCATCAGGCTGAGCAAAAGTTCCCACGATATTTTTAGCAAATGGTGTGTTCACACCCGTCTTACCACCAATAGATGAATCCACTTGGGCAGTGAGACTAGTTGGAACCTGAACGAAGTGAATGCCACGCATATAAGTTGAAGCAACAAAGCCTGCCAAGTCACCAACAACACCGCCACCAAGAGCAAGAATACCATCACTACGAGTCATGCCATTCTTAATCAAAAACTCATAAGCCTTGTTAACAGTTTTTAGATTTTTACTCGCTTCACCTTCTAGAAAATCAAAAACGACAACCTCAAAACCTTCGTGCTCCAAGCTAAGCTTAACTCTTTCAGCGTATAAGCCACCCACATGGTTGTCTGTAATAAGGGCAATCTTTTGTGGTTCCCAAAGTGACTTCACCCATTGACCGACAGTCTTAAGGGCTCCTTTTTCAATAATAATGTCATAAGGGTTATGTGTTAAATTTACCTCTAGTTTCATAGTCGTCCCCTCCTAGCTATTGTAAATATTTTCTAATTCCTGCCAGATGGCGTCTGTTGGCATGTCCTTGCCTGTCCACAATTTAAAGGCACCTGCTGCTTGATGAAGCAACATGCCAAGGCCGTTCACAGCCTCTATTCCCTGTTTCCTAGCCAAGGCCAAGAAAGGTGTTTCAAAAGGCTGATAAATGATATCAGCAACCAAGAGTCCCTCAGGAAATTTTGTATCTGTGGGAATAGGCAAGGATTCGCCATCCATCCCAACACTCGTCGCATTCACCAATAAATCAGCCTGGCCTAGTTCCTCTTGAAAATACTCAAGATCATTTAAAGCATGAAACTCCAAGTGGCAAGTTGCCTGTTCAAGTAAGGACTTAAAGCTCTCTTTTGCCTTATCTAATGACTGAGGGCGAACATAGACACTGACTTTTTTTGCACCATCAAGAACTGCCTGCGTCACAATAGCTTTAGCAGCACCACCAGCACCCAAAATCATCAGATGAGCGTCTCTAGGGCTAAAGTCCTTTAGACTAGCAAAGAAGCCAAAACCGTCCGTATTATGACCAATCAAATGACCATCACGATTAACAACTGTATTGACGGCACCAATCAGTTGAGCTGCAGGACTAATCTCATCCAAAAAAGGAATGACTGCTTCCTTATATGGCATCGACAAGTTGATACCGAACATGTTGTAACGTCTAATATTTTCAACTGTCTCGGCTAGGTCTGACTCTGGAATCTCCCAGGCCACATAAACACCATTAACTTGTGTCTTTTCGAAGGCCGAATTATGAATGAATGGTGAAATAGAATGCTTGATAGGATTGGCAACAACAGCCGCTAGGCGTGTGTGTCCATCAATCTGCATCCAAAACCTCCCTGATTCTACGCATATCTGCAAGACCAACTTGTCCCGGAGCACTAGCATTATCAAGACTAGCAAAGGTCCATGATGACCCCACCAAATCTCCCGCAAAACGTGACAAACGACCTAGTTTACCCATTGACATAGTTACAAACTCTTGTTCAGGATTATAGGCCTTGAAACCACGTGTGAAGTTCATAAGGTCAAGAACATCCTGCTCATGCTTAGGCATAACCGCCACCTTAACCACTCTCGGCGTTAAGTTTGTCATCTCAGACAAAAGCTCCATAAGGTTTTCAGGGGTCTCCTCAAAGTTATGATAGGACAAAACCAAGTTTGAAAATTCGAGCATTTGGTCAAAGACAGCCTTACGTGTGAAATACTCAAAATCAATATAATCTGGCGAATAGATAGCAGCTACATCCTTAATTAGTGCGATGTATTCCGCATCCGTTAACTCAAGCTTGCCACCCTCACGCGTCGTACGGATGGTAAAGACAATCTCAAAGCCTGCGAATTTCTCGAAAATAGCTGGAGCAACCGTTAAGATACTATCCTTATCTAAAAAATCTGCACGCCATTCTATAATGTCTGCCCCCTCAAAACGAGACAGTTCAAGCTCTTGTGCCTCCTCTAAACTAGTTGGCATAATCGGAACTACAATTTTCATTTATTTACCCTTATTGTGTATACTTTCAAATAATTTGATGTTGGATCATTAGGATTGACGGTAAAATCCGCTGGTAATTGTTGCAGGTTAACGAAGTCCGCTGTAACATCTCCCAAACCCTTACGCAGTTGTTTTTTAAACTGTTGCACGGTCATATTAGCAGCATTGGTACTTGCAATGATTGTCCCATGCTCTGATAAAATATCAAGACTCTGTGCAATTAACTTGTGGTAATCCTTATTTGCTGAGAAAGTGCGTTTCTTATTTCTGGCAAAGCTTGGCGGATCGATGACGATAAGGTCATAAGATAAGCCTTTTTTCTTTGCATATTTGAAATAATCAAAGACATCCATCACGACCAAGCGATGATTGTCCATACTGAAACCATTAGCTTCAAAATGAGCCGTCGATAATTCACGTGAACGCTTAGCCAAATCAACTGATGTCGTTTCAATCGCTCCACCCATAGCCGCAGCAACTGAAAAAGCTGCCGTATAGGAGAACATATTCAAAACTGATTTACCCAAAGCTAGGCCATTAACTAAACCATCACGCACTTCATGCTGATCAAGGAAAATTCCCGTCATTAGCCCATCATTGAGGAAAACTTCATAAGTGACCCCATTTTCTAAAATGGTGAAGGTATCAGCCGCCTCTTGCCCAAAAAGATGGTCTGATTCGAAATCAAGACCCTTGAAGCGGATTTTCTCATAGCCTCCCAAGACCTCAGGAAAGACCGTTTGGAAAGCCTCTACAATAACATCCTTCAAGGAATAAACAAAGGCATTGTACCATGAAAAGAGGGCATAATCCCCATATAAATCAATTGTGAGACCACCAAAATCGTCACCATCTTGGTTGAAAAGACGAAAAGCTGTCGTCAATTCATTATCATAATAGGATTGACGTTTGGCCTTAGCCCTTTCAAAAAGTCCTTGAAAATAAGTCACTGTCAATTGTTGTTTTTTAGGGGACAGAAACCATCCTATCCCCTTATTTTGACTTGACAAATAGCCCGTTCCTAAAAAATCTTTGGACTGGCTATAAAGGTAAACCAACTGATTATTTTCAGTTATATTTGGAAAATCTTCGGCTAAAAGAAGCTGTTTTCCTTGTTTGATTTTTTTCTCCGCAAAGGGACTTACCGTCAATATACTCATGTTACTATTATACCAAAAAAATGCTATTATTTCTGTTTCGTAACTAGATTTTATCAATTATATGTCAAGGAATATCACACTCAATGGCAGTAAATTTTTGAGAGTCATTATCTTATTTGGTATAATGATTAAGATAATATAGAATCAAAGGAAGTATTACTTTGAAAAAAATTACTGAAGCCTTTTGGAAAGGAGTTTCATCAAGACTTGGATTTATCCTCTTGTTACTCTTCTTTTACTGGCTAAAAACCATATTCGCTTATTACGTCAACATTAATCTTGAGTTGGAAAGCAGATATCAGGTTATGCTTTCGCTGATTAACCCTATTCCACTAGGATTAATGCTTCTAGGTTTAGGACTATACTTCAAGAAACGACGTTTCTTTTATAGCATTACCATTGCTATCTATGTCATCCTTAACCTCTTACTTATCGCTAATGTGATTTACTTTGGGGAGTTTACAGACTTCATCACTGTAAATACCATCCTAGCAAGTTCTAGTTCGGCAGCAGGACTAGGAGACTCCGCCAAGAACCTTCTTGAGCCAAGCTATCTCTTCTACCTGATTGATGTACCTTTCTTCATCTATGCTGGTTTCAGGAAAAAGCTTAAAATGGACAGCAAGCCATTTAACAAACGAGCTAGTTTTGCCGTCACTGCACTGTCGACACTCCTTCTCTCAGTTAACCTCTTCTTAGCAGAAGTTAACCGTGGCGAGTTGTTGACACGTGGTTTCTCAAATAACTATATTGTTCGTGCTATGGGGCTTCCCTTCTTCACAGCCTATTCTGGTAACTTAACTTATCAAGCTTCACAGGCTCGGTCATCTGCAACAGCTGAGGATATGAAAAAGGTTGAGGCTTACGTTAAAGAGCACTATGCGGCACCTGATCCTAAGTACTACGGAATTGCTAAAGGAAGAAACGTCATCGTTATTCACCTGGAAAGCTTCCAACAGTTCCTCATTGATTACAAGCTCAAAGTAGACGGTCAAGACTATGAGGTTACACCATTCATCAATTCCATTTATCACTCAAATGAAACTCTAGCCTTTTCAAACTTCTTCCACCAAGTTAAATCAGGGAAAACTTCTGATGCTGAAACCTTGATGGAAACATCTCTCTTTGGACTAAGTACAGGGTCATACATGGTAAACTATGGGGGTACCAATACAGCCTATGCGGCGCCATCTATCCTAGCTCAAACAGGCGACTATACGTCAGCTGTTTTCCACGGAAACACTGGATCCTTCTGGAATCGTAATAATACCTATAAACAATGGGGTTATAATTACTTCTTTGACTCATCAGCCTTCACTGAAAAAACTGATGAAAACTCCTTCCAGTATGGTCTAAATGACAAGTACATGTTCCCAGATTCCATCAAATATCTGGAACAAATGCAACAACCTTTCTACGTTAAATACCTTACAGTATCTAACCACTACCCATACACTTCACTCTCAGGCGATGAAAAGGAACAAGGTTTCCCACTTGCCGAAACAAAAGACGAAACAGTCAACGGATATTTTGCAACAGCTAACTATCTTGACTCAGCAATCAAAGACTTCTTTGATTACCTCAAGGAAACCGGTCTTTACGATAACTCGATTATTGTCATGTACGGTGACCACTATGGTATCTCTGATACACGAAGCAGCAATCTTGCTGAACTTCTCGGTAAGAACCCTGAAACTTGGTCAAACTATGATAAAGCCATGCTTCAACGTGTTCCTTACATGATTCATATTCCAGGCTATACTGGTGGTGGTATCTCTAACACCTTTGGTGGTGAGGTTGATGCCCTTCCAACACTCCTTCACGTTCTTGGCGTTGATACTAGCTCTTATATCCAGATGGGACAAGACCTCCTATCTCCTGATAATAAGCAAACCGTCGCATTTAGAACCTCAGGTCAATATGTTACTCCTCAATACACCAGCTACTCTGGTCGACTTTATAACACTCAAACAGGGGAAGAAATTACCAACCCTGATGAGACAACTAAAAAAGATAACGAAGCTATTCGTAAGGCAGTAGCAACTCAGCTTTCGATGAGTGACGCTGTTCAAACAGGTGACCTTCTTCGTTTCTATACGCCAAACGGTTTGAAGCATGTTGATTCTAGCAAGATTTCCTACACTAAACAGATGGATCAACTAAAAGAAATCAATAAAAAGCTGAAAGATAAATCAACCAGCCTCTACAAACAAAAAGGCAATAAATCAACAGCTAATCTATTCAAGACCCCATCTTACAAGGAACTACATCCTGCAGAATCTGAATCAAGCTCAAGTTCAAGTGAATCAGAGCCAAGTAGCTCTTCAACGGAACAGCAATAAACCTTAAAAGCAGTCCTGTTTGGACTGCCTTTTTAGATTAAACAATTATCAATCGTACTTAACTGGAAAATCATAATCCTCATAGCACTCGCCTCAAACATATTTCTTGCTAGTTTACTATAAGCGTGATTAAATAGAGTTTGTAAGAAAACTTATAAAGGAGAACAGATATGAATCCAATGGACCTATTTAACCAAGTAAAAGAAATGATTGAAAAGAAAGATTTCGAAGCTGCTAAAAAGTTTGTCGATGACAATAAAGATGATTTGGGCGAATACTTTGACCAAGCTAAGTCACTTGTTTCAGGTAACGAAATGGTTAGTGGAGCTTTAGACAAGATTAAAGGTCTATTCTAAGACGAAGTCCTCTCAATCAATAGGATTGAGGGGACTTTTTATGTTTAGAGTTTCTATTTAGAGACAATGCATAACACAATCTAAGATTCTTTAGAAACACAAAAAAGAGATTCCTAAGGAACCTCTTTTTATTCTATATGACTATAGAATTATTTTTTCAAGTTGTAGAATGATTTCAAACCACGGTATTCTGCAACTTCACCAAGTTGGTCTTCGATACGAAGCAATTGGTTGTATTTAGCGATACGGTCAGTACGTGACAATGAACCTGTCTTGATTTGACCAGCGTTAGTTGCAACTGCGATATCAGCGATTGTTGAATCTTCAGTTTCACCTGAACGGTGTGATACTACTGCTGTGTATCCAGCTTCTTTCGCCATTTCGATAGCGTCGAAAGTTTCAGTCAAAGTACCGATTTGGTTAACTTTGATAAGGATTGAGTTAGCAGCGTGTTCTGCAATACCTTTTTCAAGGTAAGCTGTGTTAGTTACGAAGAAGTCGTCACCAACCAATTGAACTTTACCACCAAGACGTTCAGTAAGAGCTTTCCAACCGTCCCAGTCGTTTTCGTCCATACCATCTTCGATAGTGATGATTGGGTATTTGTTAACCAATTCTTCAAGGTAGTCGATTTGTTCTGCAGCAGTACGAACAGCAGCGCCTTCACCTTCAAATTTAGTGTAGTCGTAAACTTTACGTTCTGCATCGTAGAATTCAGATGATGCACAGTCAAATCCGATAAATACGTCTTTACCTGGTACATATCCAGCAGCTTCGATAGCTTTGATGATAGTTTCAACACCATCTTCAGTTCCGTCGAAACGAGGTGCGAAACCACCTTCGTCACCTACGGCTGTTTCAAGTCCACGTTCTTTAAGGATTTTCTTAAGTGCGTGGAAGATTTCAGCACCCCAACGAAGAGCTTCTTTGAATGTTGGTGCACCAGCAGGTACAATCATGAATTCTTGGAAAGCGATTGGAGCATCTGAGTGAGAACCACCGTTGATGATGTTCATCATTGGAGTTGGAAGAACTTTAGTGTTGAATCCGCCAAGGTAGCTGTAAAGTGGAACTTCAAGGTAGTCAGCAGCTGCGCGTGCTACAGCGATAGACACACCAAGAATAGCGTTGGCACCAAGTTTACCTTTGTTTGGAGTACCGTCAAGAGCGATCATTGCGCGGTCAATACCTTGTTGATCACGTACGTCGAATCCGATGATGTGTTCAGCAATAACGTTGTTTACATTATCAACTGCTTTTTGAGTACCAAGACCACCGTAACGAGCTTTGTCACCATCACGAAGTTCTACTGCTTCGTGTTCACCAGTTGAAGCTCCTGAAGGAACCATACCGCGACCGAATGCACCAGATTCAGTGTAAACTTCTACTTCAAGTGTTGGGTTACCGCGTGAGTCAAGGACTTCGCGTGCGTAAACATCAGTAATAATTGACATTACAATACTCTCCTTATGAGTTAAAATTTTTTACACCTATATATTACCATAATATCAAGGCTTAAGCAAATTAAAACCAGAATTTTCTAGCGATTTTCTATTTTTTAATATTTTCAATTGTTTTTGAAAATCTCAGAAAGCAACTCAAATGAAAAGGAATTCAAAATATTGTATAATACAAGTAGAAAACTAAGAGGAGATTCCTATGACTTCACTTGAAAACAAAGTGCTCCAATGCGCTAGTGGCGAAAAACGCCTAAATCCCGATGAACTTCGTCAATATTTTGGAACCTATGCGGAACGTGTAGTCCTAGCTGTTCTATTGGAAAATGCCGAAAAGAAAACTGTAATTGACAATTTTCCGCAAATATTAAAAGACTTATTAGCCGTTCACCCTAATCTTAGTCTCAAACTTTCTCCAAAATTAGCTGACCAGACACAATTTAACTATATCAAGACTGCTCAAGCACTAAATATTTCTGCAACTATCGTTGACGAGGCCAAGGCCCATTCACCATACGGTCTTATCGTACATAGTAATCAAGCAGAGAATCTTGATAAAGTGTTATTTTCAGAACTCTATCCTGATATCCTTGCTCCTAGTGAAACTGAACCTATCCTTGAAAAAAAGGGATTTTTTGCTAAACTATTTGGAAAATAAAAGCTGATGCAAAGTCAGCTTTTTCTTATATCACAATGTTTTACTGAGCTTGATGACATTCCCAATATTGAGTCCTGTGCGATAGAGATTCTCCTTAGCGGTAGCTAAAACTTGGTCTAACTCTAATACTTGTCCAATGATAGGGAAAGCAGCTGAGATACCTGCAACTGGAAAATCAGGCAAGTCATCCTTCAAACTACCACAGATAGCAATGACGGGAATAGTTGATGGTGTCCGCCTAGCCACCCCGACCGGTGCTTTACCAGACAAGGACTGGCTATCCATACGTCCTTCACCAACTATGACCAAATCAACTTCCTTCACACGTTGATCAAAATCAACGCAATCAAGTACAAAGTCAATCCCGGATTTAATTTCTGCGCCTGCAAAAGCTACTAAACCCGCTGCCATGCCTCCTCCGGCTCCTGAACCAGCCAGTTTTAAAACCTCAGGAGCAAAGTTTTCGTAGAATTGTGTCATGTCTTGGTCAACCTTTTTAAATTGTGAAGGAGCTAGACCTTTTTGTCCACCAAAAATATAGGTTGCTCCATGTTGACCACACAAGGGGTTGTCTACATCAGTAATCAGACGAATGGTGACACCAGACAAATCAAGCTTATTTTTAGAGGATACCTTCTTAATGAGACCAAGATTAGCACCTATTGGCTCAAGCTCCTGTCCCTCAGAATCATAAAAACGATACCCCAATCCATATGCCATACCAATACCACCATCATTGGTAGCAGATCCACCTACGCCTATAATAAACTCTCGGATGCCAGATTGAACCAAATGAACAATTAGTTCACCTACGCCTTGTGTCGTTAGAGCTAGAGGATTTCGTTTCTCCTTAGGAATATGCTCCAAGCCACAAATCGCAGCCATTTCAAAAATGGCAGTCTGGCCATTGCTGGCAAAAGAAACACTTCCGTCACTTGTATAGGCATGAGGAATCTTGATACTTTTCTTCTCAAGATTTAGATTTTCAGCAAGAGCATCTAAGGTGCCCTCGCCACCATCACCTATTGGCATGAGGTCAAAATCAGCGTCGGGTAAGGCATTTTCAAAACCTGATTTAAGAGCTAAGGCGACCTCTTTTGCAGATAAACTTTCCTTAAATGAATCAGGTGCAATCAAAATTCGCATGATGTCCTCCTTCTATTTTTCTTTTAGGTAAGGGGATAAAGCCTGAACTAACTCTTCCGTCATATGTCGAGGACCTCGAACAGTTTTAATACCTAAACTCTTTAGTCTATCACTATCAAAGTCAGTGTCATTAAAAGTGTATAAGGGCTTAATCCGCATCAACTCTTTAATACTCTCCTCTTCACGATAACCTTGATTAGGGATATTTGCCTCTAAAACCTGACAGACGTAACGGATGGCCTTGGTAGGTGCCGTAATATAGATAGCCACAAAATCTCCCTTTTGCATACTAGCTTTCTGTGTCCAAAGAATCTCCTCATTTGCGGAAAACTCATCCCCAATATCGTAGTATTTCAAATTTACCGGGATAATCCAATAATGAGGCTCCGAAGCCTTTCTAAGATGTTTGGGAGCCACTAGGGAACGACTTTCACTAAGAAGCTCAAAAACAGTCTGGTCTGGCAAGGTCTCATCTAAAACAAGACTAACCCAGGTCTTCTTGGACATATGGTAGCTAGGAAAAACGCCATCCATTTTCAAGAGCTTATCCATTTGCGTCGGATTAACCTTGAGGTTAACCACATCATATGTTAATTCTGCCTTTTCTCCATCAAGCCCTAGTTTTTCTCCCTTAAGAGGAAAAAACAAGGCATACCATTTACCATCAACTCTAAAAGATAGATAGCTTGGTTCTTTCTCGAAAGGATGGTCTGCTTGGTCTGAAAATTCTTGAGCTAAAAATTTAGCCAGGCGATTAGCTTGTGGAGATGAGAATAATTGATCTTCATAACAAGAATCAGCTACCTGTGACAGAAGTTCTCCATAAGCCTCTCTGACTTGACCAACGTAAGTTCCAGTAGCCTGAGGACTCCTGAAGATATCATAAGGCTCATCAAGATCACTATCGACAACCTGTCCCGTCAACTTACCTTCTAAATCAATAAACAATCGAGCTTCAAGTTCTTCAGCTATCAGTGTTTTTCTGAACTCATAGCCTTGCTCAGTAGCTGTAAAACCAAAAGGTTCTAGGCTATCAGGTTTTAGGACTTTCTTTTTAAAATAAGCATCCTCAAAAGTCATTGGTTCTCCCTTTTTCTAAAAAAGAGAAGTTGAGACAAACTTATGTCCCAACTCCTTTTTTATTTTGTTGACTGACGTAAGGTAATACCGTGATTAAGAATAACATCTTTTTCTTCAAGTTCTTCCTTATTCATGATTTTAGTCAACATACGCATGCTAACTGCCCCTAAATCATAGAGAGGATGATTAATACTAGAAAGGTTTGGACGTGTATAGCTTGTAATTGGTGAGTCATTGCTTGTGATGATTTCGAAGTCTTCTGGAACTGATTTACCTGCAGCAAAGAGGCCATTCAAGAGACCTGCAGCCAATTCATCTTCTCCAACATAGGCAGCAGTGGCACCAGAGTTCAAGACACGTTGTGCTAGATCAAAGCCATCTTTATAGCTATATTTAGCTTCAAAGACTAGTCCTTCATTGTAGCGCAAATTATTCTTTTCAAGTCCAGCCTTATAACCAGCTAGACGGAGCTTGCCATTAATATCATCAATTAGTGGCCCTGATACAAAGGCAACCTTTTCATTATTCTTGGCAAGCTGTGTTATAGAATCCTCAACGGCAGCTTTATAGTCGATGTTAACACTCGGTAATTGGTGTTCGAGGTCCACTGTTCCTGCTAGGACAATCGGCGTACGAGTACGGGAAAATTCTGCACGAATTTTTTCCGTCAAGTGGTAACCCATGAAGATGATACCGTCTACTTGTTTGGCAAATAGAGAGTTAATCACGGTAACTTCGTGATCGTCATTTTCATCACTAGATGCAAGAACAATATTGTACTTGTACATCGTAGCAATATCATCAATCCCCCTTGCTAAAGTAGCAAAATAACTATTAGCAATATTTGGGATGACAACTCCTACAGTAGTGGTTTTCTTACTCGCCAAGCCACGCGCAACCGCATTTGGACGGTAATCCAAACGATCAATGACCTCAAGCACTTTTTTTCGGGTGTTTTCTTTTACATTTTTATTTCCATTTACCACACGAGACACAGTCGCCATCGAAACACCTGCTTCACGCGCAACGTCGTATATAGTAATTGTTTCATCAGTATTCATAAAAACACTTCCTTTCTCATTTTACGCTCACTTATTCATGCTAATTGTATCAGATTCTGAAAACACTTTCAATTATTTTGACTGATTTTTTACAAAAAAATGAAAGGGATTCCTTCTTTATGGTTACGAGGAAGAAAGCCATTTCAGAAAAAGGCCTCTCATTTCGTGTTTCCAAGACTATCCATCGCTTACAAAACTAGCCTAAAAAAGTCTCAATGAAAGTAAATGATTTAATGAAAAGCCAAAAAAACAGCTTGCATTTTCCTTATAAAAGTGACAGAATGAGTGTAAGAAATACAAAGGAGTTTTTTCTATGTCTAAACTTGATCGCATTCGTCATTTTTTGAATGAAAATAAAGCAGGGCTAGCTATTGTTTCAGATCCTGTAACTGTCAATTATCTTACTGGTTTTGATTGTGACCCACATGAACGCCAAATGTTCCTCTTCGTCTACGAAAATCGTGAACCTGCCCTCTTTGTTCCTGCTCTTGAGGTTGCACGTGCCTCTGCTGTACTCGACTTCCCAGTCTTTGGTTATGTGGATTCTGAAAATCCATGGCAAAAAATCAAAGCTGGTCTAGCAAGTACAGACAGCTCTATTATTTATGCAGAGTTTGACAATCTCAATGTGACTAAGTTCCAAGGATTGCAAACAGTCTTTGAAGGTCGCTTTGAAAACTTGACACCATTCATTCAAAAAATGCGCGTTATCAAGTCAGCTGATGAAATTCAAAAAATGATTGTTGCCGGTGATTATGCTGATAAAGCTGTTAATATCGGTTTCGACAATATCTCTCTTGACGTTACTGAAACAGACATCATTGCTCAAATCGAATTTGGCATCAAACGCTTGGGCTATGAAATGAGCTTTGAAACTATGGTCTTGACTGGTAACAATGCAGCCAACCCACACGGCATTCCTGGAAGCAACAAAATTGAAAAAGATGCTCTTCTTCTCTTCGACTTGGGCTGTATGGTGAATGGCTATGCTTCAGATATGACGCGAACAGTCGCTGTTGGAAAACCCGATGATTTCAAAAAAGAAATCTACCACTTGACTTTAGAAGCTCAACAGGCTGCCCTAGATATGATTAAACCAGGTGTAACTGCCAGCGAAGTCGATGCTGCAGCACGTAATGTTATTGAAAAAGCTGGTTACGGCGAATACTTCAACCACCGCCTCGGACACGGTATCGGAATGGATGTGCATGAATTCCCTTCTATCATGGAAGGAAATGACTTGGTAATCGAAGAAGGAATGTGCTTCTCTGTTGAACCAGGTATTTACATTCCTGAAAAAGTTGGTGTTCGTATCGAGGACTGTGGTTATGTGACAAAAGATGGCTTTGAAGTCTTCACACACACACCAAAAGAATTGATCTATTTTGATGTCTAATTAATAAACATGGGTCTTCAATTAAATTGAAGATCTTTTTGTTTGTAGCCAAATCGAAAACACCAAAAAAGCCGACTCATTGAGAGTCAGCTTTTTTTGCTATTTTTCCTCATGCTCTTGTCTAAGATAGTCAAGTCCTTCTTCAATCCATCCTGGCATTGCTTCTGCCAAAGGTTTAAAGCCATAGTTCAAACGACTATCTGAGAAACGATGACGATGAGGGATTTTATTTTTTTCTTCCTCAAGGGTTCTCAAAGAAAGACTGGCCTTTTGTGTAAATTCATCAAAATCAACAACTTGAACCAAGACCTCCTGGTCTACCTTGAGGGTATTGTAGATGTTGTCGATATAACCTGTCTTAATCTCCGAGATGTGAATCAAGCCTGTGGTACCATTTTCCAATGAAACAAAGGCACCGTAAGGCTTGATGCCTGTGATAACACCCCTAAGCTTGTCTCCAATTTTCATCTTAGTCTGCTACCTCAACTGTTTCAATCACAACATCCTCAAGTGGCTTATCTTGAGCTCCAACCTCAACATTGGCAATCTCATCAAGCACCTTGTAAGAGTCTTCATCCACCAATTGACCAAAGACTGTGTGACGACGGTCTAGGTGAGGTGTTCCACCATTTTCAGCATAAGCTTCCGCGATTGGTGCTGGCCAACCACCACGTTCGAGTTCCTTTTTAGCATAAGGAATTTCAGGCGTTTGAACGATGAAGAACTGGCTACCATTAGTATCTGGTCCAGCATTGGCCATAGAAAGCGCACCACGGAGGTTATAGAGTTCTTCAGAAAATTCATCCTGGAAGCTACCACCGAAACTTGACTCACCACCCATACCAGTACCAGTTGGGTCACCACCTTGAATCATAAAGTCCTTGATAATACGGTGGAAAATCACACCGTCATAGTAGCCACTCTTGGCCAAATTGACAAAGTTAGTAACTGTTAATGGTGCATGATCAGGGAAAAGTTTGATGACCAAATCACCATGGTTTGTTTTAATTGTTACGACTGGACCTTCTACTGCATCCAAGTCAAGTTGTGGGAAATGAAGTTCTTTTTCTACCAATCCGAGTTCCTCCAAGGCATTGAAAATGCCATCTTCTTCTACTGTTCCTGTAACGTAATCTGCTTTTTCTTTCAATTCTGGTGTAGCGTTACCCATGGCAATCTTAAGTCCAACATAGTCAAAGATTTCCATATCGTTTGGACCATCACCAAACATCATAGCATTGACCGGTTTAAGGTTTTCGTGCTCCAAGACATGCTCGACACCAGATGCTTTTGAGATACCATTTGCTACGACGTCAGAGGAGTGTTCGTGCCAAGGCACCAAGCGGACATGTGTCGCAAGTTCTTCTGGTAACTCAAGCTCACCATCATTTTCCGCAAAAGTCCACATATGGTAAACATCGTTCGACAAGTGGAAGTCTGGCTCCACATCACAAAGACCATAGACTGGTTTCATAGCATCATCAATCAAATCTGAACGCTCAGAAACAACTGGCTTATCCTTACCAGCAAAGCCCCAAGCAATCCCAATCTCCTTGCACCAAGCAACAAAGGCTTCTGTAACCTCACGAGCTAGGGGCTGGTTATAAATTTCTTCGCCTTTTCGATTAATCACATAAGTTCCATTGATGGTTACAAAATAATCGGGCTCTAAGTCTCGAATGTCCTCAACGACACCATAGTAGCCACGTCCTGTGGCAATCCCCGTCAAAATTCCTTTTTCTTTAAGCCCTTTGAAAACAGCCTTAATAGACTCAGGAATGTAGCCTGTCTTTTTGACACGAAGGGTGTCGTCAATGTCGAAGAAAACAATCTTTGTCTTCTTGGCCTTGTATTTTGTTTTAGCATCTACTGGCATCGCTAATCTCCTTTACAGTATCACGTCCAGAGTTAGGTATATCTGCTATCCTAACTAAAGACCGTATGGTACTCCCATTATATCATGTCTTAAAGCCAAAAACAAAAAATCATCTAGGACTATAGCAGTCTTAGATGATAGGCGTTTTAACGGTTAACACTCTTGATAATACGTTTAATATCACGTTCTTGTTCACGACGTTTGATAGACTCACGTTTATCGTAATCGTGTTTCCCTTTGGCAATACCAAGCAATACCTTGGCAAAACCGTTTTTTAGGTAGACCTTAAGAGGAACCAAGGTCATTCCTGTTCCCTTAAGGTCATTTTGAAGTTTGGTGATTTGCTTCTTCTTAAGCAATAATTTTCTCGTACGGTCTGGATCTTGATTCCAAATATTACCTTGCTCAAAAGGAGCAATATGAACATTGATTAACCAAGCCTCACCGTTCTTGATTTGGGCATAGCCATCTTTTAGTTGGATGCGTGCCGCACGAACGGATTTAATCTCCGTCCCTGTTAGCACGATACCTGCTTCAATAGTATCAACGATACTATAGTCATGTCTAGCCTTTTTATTCTGAGCAACAACATTGCCTTCACCCTTTGGCATAGCAGTCCCTCCATTCTCATCCTATTTTCGTTTTTTAGCAACGTCCTTGTAGAAAGGTTTGTTCCCTTTCTTCTTACGACGGCCACTCTCACGTCCCTTGTTATCATTATGAGGACGGTTTTGATTCTTACGCTTGTCGGGTTTCTTAGATGACTTACGTTTTTCGTCATAAGAGCCTTTACGACCATTAGCATCTTGATGGTTACGGTTATCCCCACGTTTACCACGACGTTCGAAGTCTCCATTTTGACGGTCACGACGTGGACCTCTATTTCGGAAGGCTTTCGCCTTCTCTTCACGTTCCTGACGAGCCTTGTGGTCTACTTTCTCAGTAACATCATACTCGCTTGGAAGGTATTGGAAGTCAATGTCTCCTGTTTCCTTATCCGCACGTGTTAATTTGACACGGATAGGCTGACCAACTCGGAAAGTCTTACCAGTTTTCTCACCCTGAAGTGTCATGGTACGTTCATTGTAATTGTAAAATTCTGGAAGGGTCGTGATGTGAACCAAACCTTCGATAGTGTTTGGCAATTCCACAAACATACCAAATTTAACCACACTTCCGACAATACCATCGAATTCTTGGCCAACAAACTCTTCCATGTATTCCGCTTTTTTCATAGCTTCAACGACACGTTCGGCATCAATGGCACGACGTTCAAGAGTTGAAGATGATGTCGCTAACTCAGGAATAACCTCTTCAAAATGTTCACGTGTTTCTTGAGACATATTGTTAGTGTACTCACGAATCATTCGGTGAACCAAGAGGTCTGGGTAACGACGGATTGGACTAGTAAAGTGGGTATAATACTGAGCCGCAAGTCCATAGTGTCCGTGGTTGTGTTCTGAATAGCGGGCTTGTTGCATTGAACGAAGCAGCATCATGTTCATGACCTCTGCTCCAGGTTTTCCCTGAACTTTGGCCATAAACTCTTGCAAGTCTAGCTGATCCATCTTATTGGCAGTTCCTTTGATTTGAACACCAAAGATAGAGGCATAATCCATGAAGCGTTGCAATTTCTCAGCCTTTGGCTCTTCGTGGATACGGTAAATAAATGGCAACTTAGCCTTAGCAAAGTGCTCTGCCACACATTCATTGGCAGCCAACATGAAGGATTCAATCATTCGCTCGGCTGTTCCACGTTCACGCACCACGATATCCACTGGCATTCCCTTCTCATTAACCAAGATACGAGCTTCAGATGTATCAAAGTTAAGGGCACCACGACGCTCACGCATGTCTTCTAAAATCTTATGCAATTCTGCCATAGCTGATACAGAATCCATGATTGGCTTAAACTGCTCAATCTTTTCTGGATTTCCAGCCAACATCTCATTGACATCACTGTAGGTCATACGGAAGGTTGTATTAATCACAGATTGACAAATCTTATGATTAACCACCTTACCTTTAGGAGTAATCTCCATAATGGCTGATTGCGTCAAACGATCAACATTGGGATTAAGTGAACAAATACCATTCGAAAGACGCTCAGGCAACATTGGTACCACGCGGTCTGTCACATAAACAGAAGTCCCACGTGCTACGGCCTCACGGTTAAGTGCAGATCCTTCAGTAACATAGTAAGACACATCAGCAATATGAACACCAAGCTCAAAGTTACCATTTGGCAAACGTTTGATATGAACCGCATCATCCAAGTCCTTAGCATCAGCTCCGTCAATGGTAAAAGTTACCTCTTGACGGAGGTCAACACGACCAACGAGGTCTTCCTGACTCGGTGCATCTGGTACAGCTTCTGCTTCCGCCATGACATCCTCTGGAAACTCTGAAACAATATCCATTGATTCCAAGACTTCCAAGACATCAATACCGGCATCCCCCTGATGACCAATAATGTCACGAACACTTCCTACGAAATAATCATAGTGACGGTTAGGGTATTTTTCAATATCAACCTTGATAATTTCAGTACCATCTAGGGCAACTGGTTCTTTCTTGATATAAATTGGCTGCTGAATTTTTTGGTTTTTAGACTTAATGTAACCCGCATAAGGTTCTTTCTCGTCGCTAAGGATAAATTTCCCTACAACAGTCTTAAGCGAACGTTCTACAATTTCAACAACACGCGCTTCTGCTGCTGTCCCACGCAAACGATCTGCTGGCTTCTTGATAACAACGGCAACAGTATCACCGTCAATGGCATGGCCAACATCATTACGACCGATGAACATGTCATCTTCACTGTCATCAACATGCAAGAAACCAAAACCGTTCTTATTGGCACGGAAGATACCTTCAACAGTCACCTGATTAGGATTTTCTTTCTTAGGACGCAAGGATACAGAGCCATCTCGGTTAAAACGCAACTGTCCCTTACTTTCCATGGCTGACATGGCCTTGATGAGCTGAGGGAACTTTTCTCCCCCAGCATGATTAAGAGCCTGGGCAATGTCGTTTACACTGGATTTCCCATGCTCCTTCAAATAATTTATAATAGATTCTTTCATGATTTCCTTTTCTTTTATTTATTGACTATAACGCAAAAAATGAGCCAACCTCAGTCAGCTCATTACTTACTTGAGAGAATGGAAAGGACGATTGCATCTACAATCCATAGAAAAACCATGATTCCTGTAAAGCGTTGCATAAAGGCTTCAAAACCACGTGGTTTACTACGTTCAAATAGTGCTTCTGACCCACCACCATCAAAGACATTGCTACTTGGATTTTTTTGTGGCTGCATAAATACCGCAATCACAATAATAGCTGACATCACCAAGAGCAGCGTTAATAATAAGTCGTACATAGTTATTCCTCCGAAAAAGTCCTTTTTATTCTACCATAGAACCCTTTAAGATTCAACATGTAAGGTTACTTTTCTATCCTTAGGGCAGAATTTGGGTACCTGAATTTTCTCAGGATGATTCTGTTTATTTTTACTTGTGAGATAGTTGATGCTCCCACATTCACTACACTTTAAATTGATTTTAACTCTCACCTATATTCTTGACTCCTAGCAATTTTCTAAAGATGATTAAGGACCAGACAAAATTTCCAAAGACAATCATTGCAGTCACAAAGAAGACCCAGCGATAACCTAGACCTGTCGCAACTGCTGACCCAACAAAGGGACCTAAAACCTGTCCAATATATGAAAAGCTTTGATTAAAGCTAAATATTCTTGAGATTCCTTCCTTGGGTGTCATCTTGGTCAATAAAGAATTGACACTAGGCATAAGAGCACCTACACCGAAGCCATAGGCAAAGCGTAAGATACCCAGTTGCAAGGCTGAACCGGCAAAACCACAGAGGAAATACAAGAGAAAGCTATAAAATAGCCCCATTAAAAGCAAGCGATGATTCCCAATACGGTCTCCCAATTTTCCCAGATAAGGGGTACTTAAGAGACTAGAAAAGCCCATAGCAGAAACAATTAACCCTGAGTAAAAAAGGATATTTTCCCTCTGACCTAAATAACGAATGTAAAGGGCCAACATAGGTGCAATCGATTGGGCAGAAATCTGAATAATCATACTGGTCACAAAAAGGCCAATCAACATAGATTTGCTGGGAATTCTTGCAAAAACCTGAGAAAGGGTCATCATCTCTCCCTTTTCGACAGGCTGGAAATCCTCTCGCAAGCCAAAAATAGTTAAGAGGCAGCAGATAAATAGAATAAGGCCCACCAATAAAAAGGTCCCTCTCATACCAAACGCCTCAGACAAGGTACCACCTAACAAAGGGCCAATCAGAACACCTGCCGTTAGACCCGTAGACAAGGTCCCCAAGGCATAGCCAGAACGGTTCTGAGGAACCTGACTAGCAATTAATGCTGTGGCATTTGGGACATAGCCCGCAAACAAACCATTCAGCGTTCTCAAGAAAAGTAGCCAGAAAACATTTGGGACTAAGGCAAGACCTCCCATTGTAAAAGTCATCACCATACTTGCCCTGATCATCATGGGCTTTCGACCATAACGGTCAGCCAGGCGTCCCCAAACAGGAGAAACCAAGGCAGAGGCTAAGGCAGAGATGGCAACAGACAAGCCAGCATACCATTCGACCATATCTCCTTTAACACCAAGTTCCTCAATGTAGAGGGCCATGAAAGGCATAACAATGGAGAAACTAGCTCCAGTAAAAAAGGTTCCTATCCATGCAATTTTAAGGTTACGTTGCCAATCAGTACTTTTAAGCTCTTTTTGGCGCAAATAATCATCTTCTTTCTAAAATTCACTATCCATTATATCACAATGGCTAGCTATGAGGAGCTCGTTAAATCATTTATTGCACTCTTAACCTTTTTCTTCAAATCATCGAGACTACCGTTATTATCAAGAACCAAGCTGGCATAGGGCATTTTCTCAGCTAAAGACATCTGGCTATCAATACGCAGCTTAGCTTCCTCAACACTTAAGTGATTACGTTTCATCAAGCGTTGGCACTGGATCTCCGGTGACACTGCCACCAACCAAATCTGATCAAACCAGTCCTGATACCCATTCTCAATAAGCAAGGGAATATCCATGAAAAAAACATCTTCTTCCTTGGCCAAACGATCCCTCTGAGCTGCTAGTTCCTCTCGAATAATTGTCCCTTGAATATCAGCAGACCGCTGTCTCATCTCCTCATTGGAAAAAATCAGTTGCCCTAGTTTAGGACGATTCAATTCTCCATTAGAAAGGAGAATCCCCTCTCCCAACCAATCAAGTAAGGCACGGTACAAACGGCCCCCTTGGGCCTGCATGTCGTGTACAAGCTGATCAGCGTCAATGACCTTGTAACCTGCCTCTTTAATCATTTCAACAACAGTAGATTTTCCTGAAGCAATACCACCTGTTAACCCAATAATCATTGTTTCTGACAATGAGGACACAAATGTGTTCCTCTCCCTCCTAACTTGATTTTCTCAATTGTGCTTGCGCAGCGTGGACAAGGCTGTCCCGTCTTTCCGTAAACCTGTAAATAGTTCTGCATGGTCCCATCTTCACCAAGGGCATTACGATAAGTCCTTATAGTTGAGCCACCTTTTTCAATTCCTAGCTGTAAAATAGCAATCGTTTGATCATGGACCCGTTTCATGGCTGCCTTGCTGAGTTTCTTTGCTGGCGTCTCAGGATGAACCTTGGCTGCCCAAAGCACCTCATCAACATAGATGTTGCCTAGACCAGCCACTAATTTCTGCTCCAAAAGGAGACTTTTAATAGGCTTGGCAGAGGTCATCAAGGCTCTCTCAAACGGAGCATATTTAAAAGCCTTCTTAGTAGGCTCAGGACCAAGCTTTTTCTTTGTAAAATAAGCGTCCTCTTGATTTTTAGCCAATAAATCAAAGGTCCCAAACTTGCGGACATCCTGATAAACAAGAGTCGAGCCATCATTTAAGGTAAAGAAAAGATGGAAATGCTTATTAACAGGAACCTGATCTGTAAACAAGAGGTATTTTCCTTCCATGCGCAAGTGGGAAATCAGAATCAATTGTCCAAGGTCAAAAATCAAGTACTTGCCTCTACGTCGCATGGCTTGAATAGTTTGACCAGGTAAGTCATTCAGAAAACTATCGTAGGAGGTCTTTATCATTTTCGGGACCTTAACCTCAAGCGACAAAATAGTCCGACCTACTACCAATCTTTCTAACCCTCGTCTAACAGTTTCTACCTCAGGTAACTCAGGCATCTGCTCCTCCTTCTAGCAAGAAAGCCGAGCAAGTGCCCAGCTTTTTAATATTCTTTTTCATTGTAACCAAAATCGGCCAAATCAAGTTTTTTATCACGCCAATTTTTCTTAACCTTAACCCAGGTTTCAAGGAAGACCTTGTCCCCAAGCATGACTTCAATATCTTTACGGGCAAGGGTACCAATCTTCTTGAGCATGGAACCTTGTTTACCAATGACAATGCCTTTTTGGCTGTCACGCTCAACCATGATTGTCGCACGAATGTGAATCTTATCCGTCTCTTCATCACGCTTCATCTCATCAATGACAACCGCAACAGAGTGTGGAATTTCTTCACGTGTCAACTGAAGGACTTTTTCACGAATCATCTCCGATACCAAGAAACGCTCTGGGTGGTCGGTGATTTGGTCCGCTGGGAAATATTGGAACCCTTCCTCAAGGTTATCACTCAAGACATCCACAAGATGAGAAACGTTGTTTCCTTGGAGGGCAGATATCGGAATAATCTCCTTGAAATCCATTTGTGTACGGAAATCCTCAATCTGCTCTAGGAGCTGATCTGGATGGACCTTGTCAATCTTATTGATTACCAAGATAACTGGAACTTTAGCTTGTTTGAGGCGTTCGATAATCATATTATCACCCTTACCACGAGGCTCATCCGCTGGTACCATAAAGAGGACTGTATCAACCTCACGAAGGGTTGAATAAGCAGATTCCACCATAAAATCCCCAAGAGCCGTCTTAGGCTTGTGAATCCCTGGGGTATCGATAAAGACAATCTGTTCCTTATCGGTTGTGTAAATGCCCATAATTTTATTGCGGGTTGTTTGAGCCTTATCACTCATGATAGCAATCTTTTGCCCCATAACATGGTTCAAAAACGTTGATTTTCCTACATTAGGACGGCCGAGAATAGCCACAAATCCTGATTTAAATGTCATATAACTTCTTTCCTACTTCGTTTTAATTGAAAATTAAGTGCCAAATTTTAGGTATGAAAACAATCATCCCCGTAATGACTGCATAACAAGAAACCACTAAAACAGCTCCAGCGGCCATATCCTTGGCATTTTTGGCTAGCATCGAAAAGTGATAATTACTAGCTAAATCGACAACATTTTCAATGGCAGAATTAACAATCTCTAGGGCAATTACGAGAAAAACTGCCATCAAAAGAAAGAGCCATTCTGTCGCAGACACACGGAAAATCAAGCCAGCCAATACCACCAAGATAGCTGAAACCAAGTGCTTACGCATATTGCGTTCTTCTTTAAAAGCCGTTATTATTCCTGTCAGAGCAAACTCAAAACTAGCTGTAAATTCTCTATTTTTCCACTTTTTTTGTGGGTTATTGTCGCGTAAGTCCATAAGCAGTCAAAATTTCTTCCTGTAATCCAAACATTTCCGCTTCTTCTTCTGGGGTGTAATGGTCGTAGCCATTGATGTGAAGAAAACCGTGAACAGCCAAGAAGCCCATCTCACGCTCGAAACTATGACCATAATCCTCAGCTTGCTCATGAGCCTTATCAACAGAAATAAAGAGTTCACCGATATAACTATCAAACTCTCCCATCATTTCAGCTAATTCAGGATTTTCAGCCAACTCTTCCTCATCAAAGCTAATGTCTAATTCAGGCTTATACTCCAAACTAATAACATCCGTTGGACGGTCCGTATCACGATATTCCAGGTTTAGCTCGTGGCTACGTTCGTTGGTTACAAATGTGACCGCCATTTCCTTGTCTTCCTTGCCAAGTCTTTGTGCTGCAAAATCTAGCAACTCCAAGGTTTGTTCTTTTAATTTCTCAGAGACTTGTCCAGTCTCATCAATCATTTCAATATACATAAGATACTTTAGGAACGGCTATGCTCACTTCAAGCATAGAACCGCTCGCTTCCTTTCACTAACTCATTAGCTTTTTTATACAAATACTCAAATACCTAGAATACTAGCCCAGAGTATTTTTGGTCTAATATTAATCACTTCATTATACCATAAGGACACAGAAAAAGCAGACTTAAGGCTAATTGTCTGCTTTTTGTAGGACCTCTCTGGGAATCGCTTACTTATCTAAATTATCCTTAAGACGTTGAATGTGAATGGTTAAAAAGACTTGTTCGTCTAAACTTAGATCAAAGGCATAACTTGTCTTGATATAGGTAGCAATCTTTTGGGTACAGATAAAGGACTCCGGATAATTTATCTTAACTTGTTCGTAAAGGAAAGCATCATTCTTGCCACCACTAACTCCGCTCACAATACGTTGTGCTAGGTATTGGAGATGTGTCATAAAACGGTTATACGAGAAACTATCCTCATCCAAATCATAACCAAAATGAAGACGGACAATGTCACTAACCCCAACCACAATTTGAGTCATCTGTCGGTCTTTTTCATGGAGACCCGCATCTTTTTGTGCATTAACAAAATGTAAGGCGACAGAGGCAGCCTCATCATCTTCTAACTGAACTTCTAAATCCTTGGCAATCAAACGAAGGGCTTGTTTCCCAATTTCATACTCCCGAGGATAAAATTTTCGAACCTCCCAAGCCAAAGGATTCTGCAAAGAAACACCCTCTCTACTTCTTTCAATAGCATAATGTAGGTGATCGGCAAGGGCGATGAAAAAAGAGGGATTAAACTTGGTTTGCAAGACAGCCTCAGCAAAAGTAAGGATATTCAAAAAGACCTGCATTTCACCATCAGGTAAATTGACATAAACACGAGACCATTCCTCTACTACCTCTGTATTTTCCAAAACAAAAGTCTTTTCAATCTTTTCCTTATCAACAAGGTCTCCGACCTTCTTTTGAAAACCTAGTCCCTTACCCATGACAATGTATTCCACATTATTATCCAAAGCTTGGATAACATTGTTGTTTAAAACCTTTTCAATCTTCATCATGATTCCTCGTTATAAAAGCGCTTACTTTGTTTTACCAAATTTTTAATGAGAAACCTACTTACTACAAACTAAAAGTGCTGGCCTGACCAACACTTCTTACTTATAGTTCTGTTCGATTTTCGATAGCTCTTAGCAAGGTCACTTCATCAGCATACTCAATGTCAGAACCGACTGCCAAACCACGCGCTAAACGAGTCACCTTGATTCCTGCAGGTTTAAGGACACGTGAAATATACATAGATGTTGCCTCACCATCTGCTGTTGCATTAGTAGCAATGATAACCTCGTCAACCTCGCTATCCATAAGACGGGTAATCAAACTTTTCAGGTTAATATCGTCTGGCCCAACACCATTCATAGGGGAAATAAGCCCTTGAAGCACATGGTAGAGACCACGGTATTCCTGAATCTTTTCCATAGCTGAAACATCTTTGGAGTCTTCAACAACCAAAATCTTAGTACGGTCTCTAGTTTCATCGGTACAAATGTTACATGGATCATCATCTGTCAAACGACCACAGACCGAACAATAAGTCAATTCACGTTTTGCTGCCAAGAGGTTTTTTGCGAAATCGTTGACATCTTCATCAGACATACTAATGGTATAAAAAGCTAGGCGTGTCGCTGTTTTAGCCCCAATTCCAGGGAGTTTTGAAAAACTATCAATCAGCTTCGCAATTGGAGTAGGATAAAGCATGAAGGCCTCCTGTTCTTTATATTTTTTTATCCATCACTTATCTTTTGTCACTGTCATGGATATGTCTTTACCCAAGAACAAATACTCAAACACTATATCACAGAAAAATCCCTCGTGCAAGGCACGAGAGATTTTCATATTTAGTGAGTATTTTGATAAAGTTCCATGATAGCTTTGACTGCAACTTGGGGGCTTTTACTCTTCCAATCAAGAACATGTGGGTACATGATTCCAACAGCCAACTTCGTACCATCTTTGGCGGTCGCATAGGCTACGGCATTAAGATTATATGTTTTTACTGTGTTACCTGAGCTGTCTGTCGTATAGGTTTCGGCTGTCCCTGTTTTACCACTAATTGGAATGATAGAACTTGCCATAGCTTTACCAGTCGCAAGGCTAGAACCAGAATTAACGACATCATTAAAGCCTTGTTGGATAATCCCCATCTGCTCAGAATCAAGAGGTAAGGTATTTAATACACGTGTATCTACCGTTGAAGCTAGAGCTCCTAAGCTACCATTAGTACCAGCATCATAAATACCTCCCACAATATGAGGTGCTACACGTTTACCACCATTTGCAATTGAAGCAACATACTGAGCCAGCTGAATGGTTGTATAAGAATCGTACTGACCAAAGGCCTCTGTCAAAACGTTGGCTACATTGTAATTCTTAGAAATGTACCCTTCTGATTCTCCAGGCAAATCAAGTCCTGTAGATACCCCCATACCAAAATCAGCGTAGGTATCACGAAGTGTCGTCATGGCCTTATCCATATTGTCAGTCGACAAGGCCATGCCTGGAACATACTGTTGGCCAAGTAGTTTGATTGCAATCTGCACCATATAGGTATTTGATGAATATTCTAGAGCCTGTGTCGCGGTAATAGGACGGCTACCTTGATCTGTAAACCAAGACGTAATCGAGGCTGAACCAGCAATGTTGATTGGTTGGTCAGTCAAGACCTGATTCCCATAGATGGCACCTGAACGCCAACCAGCAGTTAGGGTTGCTCCCTTAACAACAGATCCTGGAATAAAGACATCAGTGATTGTTCCTAAGGCATTTGCTTTAAAATCTTGTGCTCCTTGTTCATGTTTTTGCCCCGCCATGGCAAGTACAGCACCAGTTTCAGCATTCATAACAACGGCATACATTCCTTCAGAATAGGTAGCTTTGTTCTCTGAAATCTCTGAAGAAAGCTGTTGACCTAGGATATCTTCAACTCCCTTTTGGAAATCAAGGTCGATGGTCAACTGCAGATTGTTACCCTTACTTCCCTTTTGAGTGATTTTATCACTAGCAACTTCGCCTTCCTTGTCTACTGTAATCTCACGAACAGTATGTTTCCCTTGTAGCTTCTCCTCATATTCTTTTTCTAGATAAGAAGTTCCTACACGGTCATTAAGGGCATAACCTTTTTTGAGGTATTCCTTAGCATCTTCTTGTGGCAAACCTGCTTCTGAACTTGAGACTTTCCCGATGAGAGGAGACAAGGCTGAATCAACCGTATGACGCTCCCAATCCTTAGCAACCGTAATACCATTAAGTTCCTTCTGTTTAGCTGCTACAATCGCAATTTGTTCAGGCGTCAAGTCTCCTGTTTTCAATGTGACTGTTGAGAAATTAGAAACAGCATTCATCTGTGAGTAAATGTAGACAATCTTAAGCTCATCCTCAGTGTAATCCACTGCTTCATCAGGAACGGCATCAACAGCATTGTTGTAAATAGTAGCTTCAGCTAATTTATTACCAAACTTATCTGTTTTCTTGTCCTTTGGAAGATCATTAACCACACGTTTGTAGGTGGCAGAATCCGCTAGATAGAAATCGCGTTTCTGGCGTGCTGTTACCTTCGTCTCCGTTAGTGTTACCATGGTCGCTAACTTTTCAGCGACCTTCTTCATAGTATCTGATGACACCAAATTGCTACGTGTAAAGGTGATAACGTCCTTACTCTGGTTGGTCGTAAGAGCGACCCCCTTAGCATCAAAGATTTGCCCACGTTCACTTGCAATCCTAACCGTATACTTAGAATTATCCTCTAATTTCTTAGTATAAAACGATTTGTTATAAACCTGCATATAGGTCAAACGTGCAAAAAGTAACAAAAAAAGGACAAAGACTACACCAAAAAGCAAGTAAACACGACGTGAAATGTTTACTGGCTTTCTAGGTTTGTTCGCTCGTTTTTCTTTTTGTTTTTGGCGCCGTTTTTCCCATTTTTGACTGAGTTTTTTCGAAAATGATGTCACTTTTTTTCCTCTATGTTCTCATAAAAATTCTCTTTTATTTTATCACAAATAAGCTTCAGCAATCTTAAAAAAATGTCGAAATCTAAAAAAACTCGCCTCAATATAAGACACGTTTTTTAGATTATATTGACAACTTTTTCATCCAGCTAGGAATGGCTTTACTGATATGTGTCGGCAAAACCACATAGGCATTTTTAGCCAGATCATCAGCGATAGCTGAGTGAAGCCAGGTAGCTACTGTGACAGCCTTATAGCGATCAATTGAAGAAAACTGGGCCAGAAAACCAGTAATCATACCAGCCAAGGTATCTCCCATTCCTCCTGTGGCTTGATAAGGCCCACCAACTTCTAAATAAGCTACTTTTTCACCCTGATAGACAGCCGTCTTATGACTCTTGGCAACCAGGATTGTCCCAGCTCGGAACTCTCCCAAGGCTTTTTGAGTGTTGGAAACGGTCTGCTCTGGAATCCTTAAACCAGACAAGCGTTCCCATTCTTTTTGATGTGGGGTGAGAGTAAGGTGACAATCTGGTAAGCTCTTCTTATTCTTCTTAGCCAAAAGATTGAGAGCTGAACCATCAACAACCAAATTTTGATCTGCCCTAATATTTGCCAGCACCAAGTCCATAGCCTGACTAGCTACACCATCTTCACCTAGGCCAGAACCGATTAATACCACATCAGCTGCCCTAAGATTCTCAAGAAATCTTTCAGTCTCTCTAAGGTCAAAAGCCATGGCTTCAGGGAGATGAGCATGGAGGGCTGTGATATTTTCACGATCCGTAGCCACTGTGACCAAGCCTGCCCCACTATTGACACAAACTATGGCAGCCATAATGATGGCACCACCATAAGGATAAAGCCCACCAACTAAAAGCACTCGACCGTAAGAACCCTTGTGAGACTCTCTCAAGCGAGGTGTTATCACTTGCCTAGCTAAATCGTCATCAACTTTCATAAACTATCCTTTCGCACTACGAAGAGCAGCTTGATAGGTCTGTTCCATCAGCATAGTAATAGTCATAGGGCCTACACCACCTGGAACAGGCGTGATCATGCCAACCTTATCTTTCACTTGATCAAAATCAACGTCACCACAAAGTTTGCCTTCTTCATCACGGTTGATTCCCACATCAATGACAACAGCACCTTCTTTGACATAGTCTTCTGTTACAAATTTTGCACGTCCAATAGCTACAATCAAGACATCTGCCTTGCTACAAACCTTAGCCAAATTCGGTGTTCGTGAGTGGGTCAAGGTAACTGTTGCATTCTTTTCTAGAAGAAGCTGAGCCATAGGTTTACCAACAATATTACTACGTCCGATAATAACTGCTGTCTTACCTTCCAATTCAACATTGTACTCACGAAGGATTTCCATAATCCCAGCCGGTGTACAAGGAACCATTTGACGGCGACCATTCCAAAGATTACCAGTATTCATAGGATGGAAACCATCGACATCTTTTTTAGGATCAATAGCCAAAAGAATACGCATTTCATTAATATGATTCGGCAGTGGCAACTGAACCAAGATACCATGGAAAAGCGGATCCTGATTATAGCGCTCAATAACTTCAATCAACTCTTCCTCACTAATACTCTCAGAAAGATTGACCGTCTGACTATGGAAGCCAGCCTTTTTAGCAGCACGTTCCTTATTACGCACATAAACTTGACTAGCTGGGTTGTCTCCAACCATAATTACCACTAGTCCTGGCACAATCCATTCCTTTTCTTTTAGACGTGCTACCTTTTCTTGCAATTGATCCTGCATTTTAACAGCTAGGGCCTTACCATCCATTATTATCGCCATGGGTGTTCTCCAATACATACTTTTTTTCAATTATACCATAGTGAGGACTCTTTGTGACTAAATTTTCTAAATTTTCAAAAAGACGTTTCAAATGAAAGCTAAAAAAGCTGGAATTGCCTTCCAACTTCTTCTGATTATCTTTCGTGACTAATCCACAAAACCATTTTGCTGACTCCAACCCTTAATAACCTTCAAGGTCTTCTGCTGGTATTTGCCACTTTCATACATGTGATCTGCACCTGTTAAGGAAACGAGAACAGAATCACGGTAGTTCTTAGCTGTTCTTCTAGCAATATTAGGATGAGTCATCTTATCCTTGGTTCCTGAAATGACGAGAACAGGACATAAAATGTTACTAAAGTCCACATAAGCTGCCTTTGTCTTATCAAAGCAATGAAGAGCCATCTGAGTATAAACTTTTCCTGATTCAGGAACCAGATTAGCAAAAACTTCCTCTTTCAAAGCTTCCTCTTGTTCATTCATGCAATACTTGAAAAACTCCTTTTTATAAGGGGGCATGGCTTTTTTCCAAAAACCCCAGCGTAAAAAGTGTTTGCCAAAACAAGCTAACATGGTTGGATAAAAGGCATAAATATCTGCTGTCGGAGCAGGTCCCATGAGAATCATACCAGCAACTTCTGTCTTTTCAGCAACCATTTGAGCCACCAGACAGCCTAAAGAGTGCCCCAAAATGAGTGGTGGTTGGTCTAGACTTTCAATCAAAGCCACTAAATCATCTCGATAGTCCTGCAAGGTAACAGTCCCAACTTTAGCTAGGCACTCTTGATAAGGTAGGTCATGGTAACGAAAGCTAGGTGTATGCACCTTGTATCCCATTTGACGTAGACCTGTCGCAAATTCTCCCCAAACATTGCCATCACACCAGGTCCCATGAATTAGGACAATCTCTCTGTTCAAAACCATTCCTTATACATCTCCCTTTTTTGTTAAAAATTTAGATTATTTATCTATCTTATAGTATCATACTTCCAACCTACATACCTTTATACATTTCTTACAATCGTAAGAAAATGGTCTCTTATTCATTTAAGAGACCATTTTTCTATATATTATTAGCGATTAGCCTTATACATTTCTTCCTTAACCGGACAAGAACACTCACAATCGCCACAAGAACCTTTTCCTTTGATATAGTGACGGATGCCAAGGCCAGCCAAAGCAAAAATAATGAAGGCAATGATAAACGTTGACATAACAATTCCTCCTAAACCTAAATATGGGCTTCTTGAAGATTATCCAAACTAATGATTTGATCCTTAATCTGACGTGGTTTACGAACCACAAAATAAATCATGGTCACTAACAGCAAGAAAGCAACAAAAGTCCAAATTGTCATTGACTTGCCGTATAGGATAACTTGGCCAAACTGATAAAGAATTAAACTCACACAATAAGCTAGGCCTGTTTGAAAACCGATAGCACCAACCGTCCATTTAAGATTGGCCATTTCACGCTTAATAGCTCCAATAGCTGCAAAACATGGGGCACAAAGTAAATTAAAGACTAAGAAGGAATAAGCTGCTAGGGAAGAATAATCTCCTCGTAAAGCCTCAGCTAAACCAGCTTCACTGCTATTATGATAGAGAATACCAAAGGTGGCAACAACAGTCTCCTTGGCAGCTAAGCCTGTAAGAGCCGCAACTGTTGCCTTCCAATTTCCAAATCCAAGCGGATCAAAAATCCAAGACAAACTCCTACCGAGAGTCGCCAAAATGCTGGCTTCCGTATCTACCGTATGTAGCGTAAAGTTGTAGTTAGACATAAACCAGATAAGAACCGTTAAACTGAAAATGATGGTTCCCGCACGTTTGACAAAACTCATAGCCTTACCAAAGGCATAGCGCAAAACTGACATGGCTTTAGGCCAATGGTAAGCAGGCAATTCCATTATAAACGGACTGGTTAGGCCACCCAAAAAACTCGTCTTTTTGAGGGCAATACCTGATAAGATAATGGTAGCCATCCCAATAAAATAAGTACTTGGTGCTACTAATGAGTTACTAGGGAAGAAAGCTCCAGCAATCAAGGCAATTATTTCCAACTTGGCCGAACAAGGCATGAAGGTTGCCGTCATAATGGTAATGCGACGGTCCCTTTCATTTTCAATAGTTCGACTAGACATAACCGCTGGAACCCCGCAACCTGTCGAAATCAGCATGGGAATAAAGGATTTTCCAGAAAGCCCAAAACGTCGGAAAATACGGTCCATAACAAAGGCAATACGACTCATATATCCAATGTCCTCAAGCACACCCAAACAGATAAAGAGCACAAAAATTTGAGGAAGGAATCCTAGTACTGTCCCAATCCCAGCGACGATACCATCAATAATCAAAGACTTAAGCCAGTCCTGAACTTGAAGAAAGTCAAGACCAGAAGTTACCAAATCTGGAACATACTTACCAAAAAGCACATCGTTAGCCCAGTCTGTCCACATGGTTCCAACAGTTTGGATAGATAAGAAATAAACCAAATACATAACTGCTGCGAAAATTGGTAAAGCCAAAATACGGTTGGTAACAATCCTATCAATCTTATCTGACAAGGTCAGGGCAAAATCTTCCGTATGACTTTGAGCCATCTGACAAACACGTTCAATAAAGGCATAACGCTCATTAATGACAATTGACTCCGCATCTTCTGTGAAAATTTCCTCAGTGATACGAATGATATCTTTGATTTCTTTTCGTTGGAATGGGGACAAGTCTAGCTCAGCCTCAACTAAAGCATCATGTTCAAAGAGTTTAATGGCATAAAAACGCGCAGACCTTTGTGGCACCGAATTTCCCAAGACTTCCAAAATTTGTGAGATGGCAGCTTCTAACTTATCGTCATAAATTGGAAAGGCAATGTCAGCAACTGTAGAGGTTGTCGTATGAGCTGCCTTCTTCACTGCCTGATCGACACCAGTTTGTTTGAGAGCACTAGTAGCTACTACTGGGACGCCTAGATGATAAGATAATTTATCAATATTTATCTGTTTTCCCTGAGCCTCCAAAACATCACTCATGTTAAGTGCTAAAGTGACTGGAATACCTGTCTCAATCAACTGCGTTGTCAGATAAAGGTTACGCTCCAAATTAGTCGCATCAACCACATTTAGAATACTTTCGGCCCTTTGGCTCAACAAATAGTCACGAGCTACCTTTTCTTCAGGGCTATAGGGTGACATTGAGTAAATCCCTGGTAAATCCTGGATTTCTAAATCCTTATTCTTTTTGACCAGACCACTTTTTCGTTCTACAGTAACACCCGGCCAGTTACCAACACGCTGATTGGTCCCTGTTATCAGGTTGAATAAACTGGTTTTACCACTATTAGGATTACCTATTAATGCAATTTCTGTCATTTTTCCTCTCCCTCGTCCAGCATGACCACACTAATCATTTGCGCTTCCGACTTGCGTAGGGTTAATTCATACCCTCTCAAGCTAATTTCTAGAGGATCTCCCAAAGGAGCTACCTTACGCAATAAGACCCGAGTACGCTTTGTAATTCCCATATCCATAAGACGCCGTTTGGTCTCATTTGCTGAAAAAATATCAGTAACGATAGCCGAACGTCCAACTGGTAATTCAGAAAGAGGTATCTTTTCCTGATCTTCCTCCGCAGGTGCCAAATCAATCTTATCTAGAATCGAAGCATCAAAGGCTAAGCGACTCCCCTTTACGATAATAATAGCACTGTTCTTGGTCTTAGTTACCACCTCAATCATTTCACCGGCAGCCAGCCCTAGGTTAGATAAGTGCAAAAGACTATCCTTAGGGAGGTTAATGCCAAGAATCCGGTAAGGCGTTTTTAAGGCCGCATCATATATGAGCATATTTCTTGACCTACTTTATTATTTTTGATATGGCATCATTATAGCATATTTATCCATTTTTTCCGCAATATTATCCTAAACAAGAATGATTCTAGAAAAGCAGAACACAAAAAGAAAAGGCCAGAAAAGTTCCAGCCTTCACAAACAATGTATACATACTTAATGAATATCTTACAAAACCTTACTCAAGAAATCCTTAGTACGATCTTCCTTAGTATTGTCGAAAATCTCTTGTGGTGTACCTTCTTCGACAATAACACCGCCATCCATAAAGATAACACGATCAGCCACCTCATAAGCAAAGCCCATTTCGTGGGTAACAATTGCCATTGTCATCCCTGATTTAGCAAGGTCCTGCATAACTGCAAGAACTTCACCAACCATTTCTGGATCAAGGGCTGATGTTGGTTCGTCAAACAAGAGAACGTCTGGATCCATAGCCAAACCACGTGCGATTGCAATACGTTGTTGCTGACCACCAGATAGACTTGTTGGGTAGGCATCTGCCTTATCTTTCAAGCCAACCTTTTCTAAAAGTTCCATAGCTTTCGCGTCTGCATCAGCTTTTGAAACACCCTTGGTTTTAATCGGTGACAAGGTGATATTTTCCTTAACTGTCATGTTAGGGAAGAGGTTAAACTGTTGGAAAACCATTCCCATTTTTTCACGCATTTTGAAAATATCGTTATTCTTATCTGTAATATCCACACCTTCAAAAGAAATAACGCCTTTTGTAGGTTTCTCAAGCAAGTTCATTGAGCGTAGGAAGGTTGATTTTCCTGATCCTGAAGGACCAATGATAACCACTACTTCACCCTTTTTAATATCTAGATCAATCCCTTTGAGAACTTCATTCTTACCAAAATACTTGTGAAGATTTTTAATCTCAATAATTGTTTCTGCCATTATTTACGTCCCTCCCCAAGTCGTTGTTCCATTTGTTTCAAGAGTGCCGTCATAGCTGTTGTTACAATCAAATAATAGAAGGCTGCGAACAAGAGCGGCGTCAAAGTCAAGTAGGTCGTTGTTGCAACAGTTTGTGCACCATTCCACAATTCCATAACCCCGATAGTTTGTAAGAGCGAACTATCCTTGATAATAGTGACAAACTCGTTACCTAAGGCAGGCAAGATATTTTTAATAGCTTGAGGCAAGACCACATAACGCATGGTATTCCATGGACGGATACCAAGTGAGTAGGCTGCTTCAATCTGACCTTTAGGAATAGACTCGATACCTGCACGTACGCTCTCAGAAATATAAGCACCACTGTTCAAAGAAAGGACGATAATACCCGGAACGATACGTGACAAATCAAGGTTTAAAATCCCAAACTGCACAGTTGGAAGGTTCATGTGGATGAGGTTAAAAGCAATCATAATCTGCACAACCATAGGAGTCCCACGGAAAACCCAAACATAAAGGCTTACTAGCCATTCCAAAGGTTTGATTCCAGAACGCTTGGCCAAGGATACCAAAACCCCGAGGATGGTTCCGAAGAAGACCACGCAGACCGAAATCATAATTGTTACTAAGACACCATAGTTAAAGTAAGACCAAAACTGCGGTAGAAATGAAAAATTCATCTAGATACTCCTTACTAATATTCTTCAATATTATATCAGAAGACTGTATAAAAATAAAGTATTTTCTTATAAATGCGATATTTCAGTATAAAAACTAAGTTATAGACATCGCTATCAAATCTCTCAAGCAAGACACCTCAAGTCCTCCTAAGATGACATCTTCCCAAAAGGTTTGTCAATGATTTCAAATACTGCCTATTTTGGTAACCCATACAAGCATTACCCGATGCTTTCATCCTGATAAAAATGCCTGAAACTATCGAGTTTCAGGCATTTTGAATTTTTGGAACCTTGTAAAGTCCCCAAATGATTTATTAGTAAAGCAAATCGTAGATTTCCATTGAAATCAAGTCGATGCTATCAAATGAATAAGATTCACGTGCTTCAACGTCACGCAATGTGAAAACTGGACCATTTTCAGGATCGTTGCTAAATGATACTTCGGCAACAACCACTCCTTCACGTTCAAAATTACGTTTCAAATTACCACCATCAGCCGCCATCATTTCAAGACGGTTAATGATTCTCACCAAATGTGATTCCATGTTATTTCTCCTATTAATTGTGTATTTCTTACTTATTTTATCACACTTATGGGAAAAATGGGGGAATTTTAAATATTTTTCAAGGAATTGTACATAATGGCCTTGATAGAATGCATACGATTCTCAGCTTCTTGGAAGATGATATCACTGTATTTTTGGAAGACTTGATCTGTGATTTCTAACTCTGCCAAACCATATTTGTCATAGATTTCTTTCCCAATTTGGGTATCGAGATCATGAAAGGCTGGGAGACAATGCATAACGATAACATCTGGATTTTCTGTCTTGGCTAGTAGGTCTGCATTAATTTGATAAGGCAAGAGTAAATCAATACGAGATTTAAAATCTACCTCTTCACCCATAGATACCCAGACATCCGTATAAAGCATATCCACTCCCTCGACCTCTGAAATATCATCTGTAATGGTTAAGTCGGCACCATTATTATGTTTCTGAGCTAAGGCTACAATCTCATCTTCGGGTTGCAGCACCTCTGGGGCAATAATCTTGACATTAACGCCTAAAATAGCCGAAGTGACCAAAAGTGAGTTGGCCATATTATTTCTACCATCTCCAATATAGGCGATGGTCAAGTCTTCCAAACTACCGAAGTGTTCCTTCAAAGTCATGAAATCCGCAATCATTTGAGTTGGATGCCAGGTATCCGTCAAACCATTCCAGACCGGAACTCCTGAGTACTTGGCCAAATCTTCAACATCTTCTTGTTTAAAACCACGGTACTCGATTCCATCAAACATAGATCCCAGAACCTTGGCTGTATCAACTACAGATTCCTTCTTACCTAACTGAATGTCTCCAGCACCAAGGTAGGTCACATTCATACCTAGGTCCTGACCGGCCACTGTAAAAGCTGAGCGAGTTCTGGTAGATGTTTTTTCAAAAATCAAGGCAATATTTAAACCATCTAAATATTTATGCGGAATTTTTTCCTTTTTTAACTGTTTAAATTTTATAGATAAATCAATTAACTCCTCGAGTTCTTGCTTGGTAAAGTCGATTTCTTTCAAAAAGGATTTAGCTTGTGTCATAGGTATCTCTCTTTCGTTCTGAATAATATAAAAACATTATATAATATTTATACATTATAAACAAGTGATTTTGAATTAAAATTCAACATTAGCACTCCTGCCAAGAGAGTGCCAATTCTAGATGCTTTTTACTTGCAATCTATCTCCCGCATGCTATAATGGAGTCATAGATTTGACCTTTTTTGACCAAGAATATTTTCAAAAAAGGTCTTTCCCAATTCAGATAGAAAAGAGGTACTGATATGCTCTGTCAAAACTGTAACCTTAATGAAGCTAGTATTCATTTGTATACCAATGTAAATGGTAATCAGCAACAAGTTGACCTCTGTCAAAATTGTTATAAAATCATGAAATCTGACCCAGAGAACCCCCTTAATCAATTCAATCAAACTGGAGGTTCCAACTTCTTCGATGATTTCTTCAGCGACCTAAATAACTTCCGTTCTTCTAACGGTGATCTTCCCAATACACCTCCAACACAAGAAGGTGGTAACCGAGGAAACGGTGGCAATACACAAGGGCCAGGCCGCCCAGGAGGACCACGCCAACAAGCTCCTCAACAGCCACAAGGTCTTCTTGAAGAGTTCGGCATTAACATCACTGACATCGCTCGTCGTGGAGACATCGATCCAGTCATTGGTCGTGACGAGGAAATCATTCGTGTCATCGAAATTCTTAACCGCCGTACCAAGAACAATCCCGTCCTCATCGGTGAACCCGGTGTCGGTAAGACTGCTGTCGTTGAAGGACTAGCTCAAAAAATTGTAGACGGTAGCGTGCCACAAAAACTCCAAGGCAAACAAGTCATCCGTCTTGATGTGGTCAGTCTGGTTCAAGGGACTGGTATCCGTGGCCAATTTGAAGAACGCATGCAAAAACTCATGGAAGAAATTCGTCAACGTCAGGATGTTATCCTATTTATTGATGAAATCCATGAAATTGTGGGAGCTGGTAATGCTGGTGATGGCAATATGGATGCTGGAAACATCCTAAAACCTGCCCTTGCTCGTGGAGAACTTCAACTGGTCGGAGCAACAACACTCAACGAATACCGCATCATCGAAAAAGATGCTGCCCTAGAGCGTCGTATGCAACCAGTTAAGGTTGACGAACCAACGGTTGAGGAAACCATCACTATTTTGCGTGGGATTCAGCCTAAATATCAAGACTACCACCACGTCAAATATACGGACGAAGCGATTACTGCAGCTGCAGAATTGTCCAACCGCTACATTCAAGACCGTTTCTTGCCAGACAAGGCCATCGACCTTCTCGATGAAGCAGGTTCTAAGATGAACTTGACCCTCAACTTTGTTGATCCTAAAGATATCGACAAACGTTTGATTGAGGCTGAAAACCTCAAGGCTCAAGCTACTCGTGACGAAGACTTTGAAAAAGCTGCCTATTTCCGTGATCAAATTGCCAAATACAAGGAAATGCAAAAACAAACCATCAAAGACCAAGATATGCCTGTCATCACAGAAAAACATATCGAAGCCATTGTGGAACAAAAAACCAATATTCCTGTCGGTGATTTGAAAGAAAAAGAACAATCACAACTTCTTAGTCTTGCTGATGATCTTAAATCACATGTTATCGGACAAGATGCCGCAGTTGATAAGATTGCCAAAGCCATCCGTCGTAATCGTGTTGGATTGGGTGCACCAAATCGCCCAATTGGTAGCTTCCTCTTCGTAGGTCCTACAGGAGTCGGTAAAACTGAACTCTCTAAACAATTGGCGATTGAACTCTTTGGTTCAGCTGACAGTATGATTCGTTTCGACATGTCAGAATACATGGAAAAACACGCCGTTGCCAAATTAGTCGGTGCCCCTCCAGGATATGTCGGTTACGACGAAGCTGGTCAGTTAACTGAAAAAGTCCGCCGTAATCCTTATTCACTCATTCTTCTAGATGAGGTTGAAAAAGCTCACCCAGACGTTCTTCACATGTTCCTCCAAGTTCTTGACGACGGTCGCTTGACTGATGGTCAAGGGCGAACTGTAAGTTTCAAGGATACCATCATCATCATGACTTCAAATGCTGGTACAGGTAAAGTAGAAGCTAGCGTTGGCTTTGGAGCTGCCCGTGAAAATCGTACCAATTCTGTGCTTAACCAGCTTGGAGATTTCTTCAGCCCTGAATTCATGAACCGTTTTGACGGTATTATCGAATTCTCTGCCCTTAGCAAGGAAAATCTCCTCACTATCGTGGACCTCATGCTTGATAATGTCAACCAACGCTTGGCTAATAACGGTATCCACCTCAGTGTAACTGAGAAAGTTAAGGAAAAATTGGTTGACCTTGGTTACGATCCTAAGATGGGTGCTCGACCACTACGTCGTACCATCCAAGATCATATTGAAGACGCTATTACTGACTTCTACCTTGAAAATCCAAACGAAAAAGATCTCAAGGCAGTCATGACTTCAAAAGGCCACATCACCATTAAGTCTGCTAAAAAAGCCGAAAAAACTGCTCAGAAAGCTGAGACAGCAAAAGAAACTGATTAAATAAAGAAACCAAGTCGCAATGGCTTGGTTTCTTTATCTTTTCATTTCCTATTTTCAAATTTATCCCTAATTCTGCCTAAATCAATAGGAAAATGAGCAAAATTTTAGTATAATATAGGCAAATAAACGTAAGGAGCAACTCATGAATCCAACATTTGGTGACAAGGTTGAGGGAGCTCATTATCAAACACGTTACGGTGTTTATGCTGTGATTCCTAACCAAGAAAAGACAAAGATTATTTTAGTCCAGGCTCCTAACGGAGCTTGGTTTCTCCCAGGTGGAGAGATCGAAGCAGGCGAGGATCACTATAGCGCATTAGAACGCGAGTTAATTGAAGAACTTGGGTTTACAGCCACTTTAGGCCAGTACTATGGCCAGGCTGATGAATACTTCTATTCAAGCCACCGTGACACTTACTATTACAATCCAGCCTATATTTATGAAGTTGTAGATTTTTCAAAAATTGGCAAACCTCTCGAAGATTTCAATAACCTGGCCTGGTTTCCAATTGACGAAGCCATTGCTAAACTTAAACGTGGCAGTCATAAATGGGGAATCGAACAATGGAAAGAAACTAACACAACAACTGGCAAATCCTAGGAGGAAACTATGAAACTCATTAATACGACCCGTACACACCAAGAACTTGTTCAAAACCAACTTGACAACACGGATGCCTTTCTCGTAGAGACCTACTCTGCTGGGAATACTGATGTTGTCTTTACACAAGCACCTAAGCATTATGAACTCTTGATTTCAAATAAACACCGTGCTGTTAAAGACAATGAATTAGAAGTTATCCGTGAATTCTTCCTCAAACGAAAAATCGACAAAGATATCGTTTTGATGGACAAACTTAGAACAGTACACACTGACAAATTGATTGAGATCTCATTCCCAACAACTGTATAAGACAAAACAAGCAATGGCTAATACCACTGCTTGTTTTTTTGTATGTTACAAAGCTTTCGAAGCTTGATCCAGAACTTCCATAACCTGACGACTATGTTCCAACTGCTTGGCAACACTGTCAAAATCCTTGGTCGCCACCATCTTTTCAAAAGCCACAAATTCATCATGCATACGATGTTGTGGACTATTAAGATTGACAACTCTCTCTTTCTGACCATTAAGAGTGACTCCAATTTCAGGAAGAGTGTTGGTTGCACCAAAAATAGTAATAGCTCCCTTATCCCCTTGAATAGTTGAACGAATCTCCGCACTACAGTCTTTAGCTCCAATGGCAACAGCCTTAAAGTTACCATAGTCCAAAACTAGAATTCCTGACGTATCCACTCCTCGCTCCACATTAGGTAGATATTCCACACGATTAGGCTTACCAAAAAGGCCAACAAGAAGGTGAATATTATAGATATTAAGATCTCTAAGTGCTCCCCCACCCATTTCAGAGTTGAAGACAGGAGCAATTTCCCCATGTTTGAAGGCATCGTAACGTGATGAATATTGGGAATAATTGATATTCACAATCTTAATATCCCCAATATCAGACAAGGCTTCCTTAATCGCTGTAAAATTAGCCAGATATTGATTGGTAATAGCCTCCATCAAGAGAAGCTTTTTTTCTTGAGCAAGCTTAGCTAGCTCTTCAAACTCTTCTAAATGAAGGGTGAAGGGTTTCTCACAGATAACATACTTTCCGGCCAAAAGTGCTTTCTTAGCATAGTCATAGTGGGTATGATTGGGCGTTCCGACATAAATCGTATCAACTTCTGGATTAGACAAAATTAACTCATAATCACTAGTCGCCTGAGATAAGCCATATTGTTTAGCTAGGGCTTCTGCCTTATCGAGCGATCGTGGTGTCGATAAGATAGCTTCAAGCTCGATGCCCTCAATAGTTGTTAACACAGGAAGAACCTCTGTCACAATCATTCCTGTCCCTAATAATGCAAGTTTCATCAACTTACCTCCTTAATTTCTAATCTCTTTTTACAATGAACCAAGACTATGGACAAACGCATGTGTGTTAAATTCTTCTTTAGTTACTTGAATGAAGCTCATTTTTTTCCTTCCTAAAATAAATAAAGTAAATGACGAGTGAGATAAAGAGCAAGATGGCAAGTACTACCACTAATGGTATTCGAATCGGACGGATATTAAACAACAAATCTCCACTAACTGCATAAACAATCGAGACTGGCGTCACTCCAATAAGGGTTGCCAAAATCCTCGTCCTTGTGGGTAAATTCATCTGAACACAAGCATAATTGACCAGAGCTGATGGTATAAAAGGAATAGAGAAGGCTAAAGAAATCCCAATAAAACGATGCTTAAAGTTTTCAATATAGTTTAGGAATTTCTCCATACGTTTGGACTTCTCTGGCTTTTCAAGTCTTCTAAGAATTTCAAAACTAGTCAAATTTCCAAAAGTATTACCAATAATATTCATCGGAATCGCAAGCAAAGGGCCATAGAGTAGCCCAACAAAAATACAAAAAATAGAACTTGAAACTCCAGGAATAGCTGATGACAGAATCATAAGACTAATAAGGATAAGTGCATTTTGGAAATTAGCCTGCTTAAAAACTTCTCTTAAAAAGGCTTGATCATGCTTAGCGTTGATCCATTCCTTGATTAAGGGGATGAAGTTATTTAAAAGAGGCCATAAGAACACCAGTATTAAACCTGCTATCCCTATAAAAAATAGTCTTTTTTTGGTCATTACATCTCCACAATTTTAATCACTCCTTTTATTATAACAAAAAAATGCCTTCATTGATTTAGAAAGGCATTTTTTACTGTGATTACTTGTTAATCAAATTTGCTTGTGACTTGTTTTCCAAGGCACCATTTTTAAAGTTAAGGGTAAGGCTACCTGTTTCACCCTTCTTAGCGACAAGGTTTGATGACCAAAGAGCCTGTGTCATTGTTGCATCTGAAGAGACAGCGATTGAATAAACATCCGGTGTGCCAAGCGTCTTGACAGCATCATCATAGCTAGTTCCATTTTTGAGGTTTTCATACATCTTCAGTGTGATTTTGGGATCACGGACGTAAGAAAAGTTTGAAATTGACTTAACGACAGTGCTATTGTTAAAGAGTTTCGCTGTAACCACAACATTGTCATACTGCCAATTATAAACATCAAGCTTAGCATCTCCTGCTTGCTCTTGACCAGTTGATGAGGGTTCACCAAACCAGCCCTTCAAGCTATCAAGATTTGAGCCTCCTGAGAATTCTTGAGAAGCATTTGCCATGGTGATTTTATCAAAGTTCTGGCGAACATTCCCATGCTTAACAGTTAAAATCTTTGAAGCCTCATTATCCAGAGATCCCTTCGACTCAGTTTTAGACGAAGATTTTCCACAAGCAGCTAGAGTAAAAAGTGAGAGACCTAAAACGGTCAAAGACAAAAGTTTTTTCATAATAAATTCCTATATACACAAATAAAAGGCTGACGCCTCAAGTATTTATGGAGCCGGTGGGAGTCGAACCCACGTCCAAACACCTGCCAACATATTCGTCTACAACCATAGGTTATGTCTTTCATTTAACAGATAGACGACACATAACTCAAGCCTTCTATCTGCGAGCCTATAAATCTCTTTTCAACCAGCTAGGCAATGGTCAAACGTAGCTTATAAATCAATAAAACCTCTAAACAAACATAAGCAATCTGCTAGAAGTCACGCGAGCAGGTGTTTAGGCTGCTACAGCGTAAGAATTAGTATTTTTTGCAGTTATATTTAACTGAGCGTTTACGTCGCCACACGAGTCGCAGAATATGCCTCATAATGCCTGTCGAATCCGTAACGACCCCAATATGAGATACTGAGTATTATATCAAATTCTTTAATAAATTGCAAAAGATTAGCCAAACTGTCTCCCCCCAATAAATCCACTATAGAGACGCTAATACAGTAGTCAACTTTGATTTTAGGATAAGCTAGTAACCATCCATCTGTATGTTTGCCTTTTTCCTTTCAACACTAAAAGATTTTACATAATAATTTCACTAAAACTTAGCAAGAAAAAAACGTTGAGCGAACAAATCATTCAACGTTTTTCTTTTTGCACCCTAAGGGAATCGAACCCCTATCTCAAGAACCGGAATCTTACGTGATATCCATTACACTAAGGGTGCTAACAGTATACTATTATAGCATACTCTAAAATAGAAAAAAAGACATGTTTCCATGCCTCTTTTTTATCTTACAATTCGATATCTCCGAAAAGATCCGCCATTGAGAATCCAGATTGAGTTTCTGGAAGTTCGTAGTCACGTTTTTCTTGACGTTTTGGACGACGTGGACGTGATTGACGTTTTTCGTTGTTTTCGCCTTCAGCGTTAGCTGGACGTTCTTCAAGAGCTTTGATAGAAAGTGATACACGTTCTGCATCAGCGTTTACTTCAAGAACTTTAACAGTAACGTCTTGACCTACTGAAAGAACATCTTTTGGATTTTCAACACGTTTGTGTGAAATTTGAGAGATGTGAACAAGTCCATCGATACCTGGCAATACTTCAACGAAAGCACCGAAGTCAGTCAAGCGTTTAACTTTACCTTCGATAACATCACCAGCAGCAAGTTTTTGTTCAACGCCATCCCATGGTCCAGGTGTTGTTGCTTTAAGTGAAAGTGATACACGTCCTGCTTCTTCGTCGATAGCAAGAACTTTTACTTCAACTTCATCACCTACAGATACAACTGATTTAGGTGAAACGTTACGTTCGTGAGACAATTCAGTCACGTGAACAAGTCCGTCAACACCACCAAGGTCGATGAAAGCACCGAAGCTTGTCAAACGAGCAACTTTACCAGTTACGATTGAACCAACTTCAAGTTTAGAGAAGACTTCTTTACGAGCTTCTGCAGCTTCAGCTTCAACAACTTCACGACGTGAAAGGATGAAACGGTTTTCAGCTGGATCAACTTCTTTAATTTTAGCGTCAAATTCTTGACCTACAAATTGTTCAGTGTTACGAACAAAACGAGTATCGATCATTGAAGCTGGAATAAATCCACGAAGACCTTCAAATTCAACTGAAAGTCCGCCTTTAACAGCGCGTGTTCCTTTAACAGTAACAACTTCTTCTTCACGACCAACAAGTTTATCCCAAGCTTTGCGAGCTTCCAAGCGTTTTTTAGATACAAGGTAAGTTACAGTATCAGTATCTTTACCAACAACTTGACGAAGAACAAGCACTTCAAGTGTTTCACCAACTTTAACAAGGTCTGCAACGTTTGCGTCACGGTCGTTTGTCAATTCACGACGTGTCAAAACACCTTCGATACCAGTTCCTTCGATAACAACATTTGCTTGATCATTATCTACTGAGATAACTTCAGCTGTTACAACGTCACCTGTGTTAACTTCGCTAACACTGTTTAGCAATTCTTCAAATTCGTTCATTCTAAAAAGATCCTCCAACAAGAGCCAGCCAATTCTGACCCTTGATAACAATATATTTTTAAAGGTACCCGCAAAGACAATGGTTAACATAGACGGTGCCAATGCACCCGATACCTTTTACTGGGGTAGCTGGATTCGAACCAACGCATGAGGGAGTCAAAGTCCCTTGCCTTACCGCTTGGCTATACCCCAATAGCAAAATGCTATAAAAAAACATCTAAGTACTTGACATCGACTATCCCGATTCAGTTTCTTAGACATGGAGAGAGAGGGATTCGAACCCCCGAACCCGAAGGAGCGGATTTACAGTCCGCCGCGTTTAGCCTCTTCGCTATCTCTCCTTAAGAACAAGAAATAGTATATCACAGTTTCTTGACCAAAGCAAGCCTTTACTTTGGATTTTAATGATTAAGATTGTACGATTCAATAATGGCAGCTACTGCATCATCCATTTTTTTGTGGAAACCTGCAACATTTTCCTTATCAACAACGGCAAACTTACTATCAATTTCCACAATTTGTCCAATCACTTTCTTGCCAACAAGAAGTTCAAAACCTTCGATGGTTGCCTTGTTGACGACTACTTTGGCATCATTAATTTGGATTTCAATTTTTTTATCTTTTTTACTCATAGATTTATACCCGATACTTGGCTCGAGCCATCCTTTCTTAATGTATCTCCTTAATTCTACCGAAAAAGAAAAAAGCTTGCAAGAGCAAGCCTTAAAATAATCAATTACTATTAAGAATTAGTCAACTTTGACAATCCAGCCTTCTGGTGCTTCAACATCACCAAATTGGATACCTGTCAACTCATCATAAAGTTTACGTGTTACAGGACCTACTTCTGTTTCTGAGTAAAAGACATGGAAGTCATCACCATGTTGTACCCCACCAATTGGTGAGATAACAGCAGCTGTACCGCAGGCACCTGCTTCAACAAATTTATCCAATTCAGAAATCTTAACATCACCTTGGATAGCTTTCATACCGAAGCGATTTTCAGCCAAGTGAAGCAATGAGAACTTGGTGATAGATGGCAAGATAGATGGGCTGAGTGGTGTAATAAATTCGTTATCAGCTGTGATACCAAAGAAGTTTGCAGAACCCACTTCTTCAATCTTAGTGTGAGTTGCTGGATCAAGGTAGATAACATCAGAGAAGTTACGGTCATGTGCAATCTTACCTGGCAACATACTTGCTGCGTAGTTACCACCAACCTTAGCAGCACCTGTACCATGTGGCGCAGCACGGTCATAATCATCTTGAATAAGGAAGTTTGTTGGAGCCAAACCACCCTTGAAGTAGTTACCTACTGGCATAGCAAAAATAGTAAAGATATACTCATCTGCTGGATGCACACCAATAATATCACCAACCCCAATCAAAAGTGGACGGAGATAAAGTGTAGCACCTGTACCATATGGTGGAACGTATTCTTCATTGGCACGCACAACTTGTTTACATGCATCTACAAATTTGTCGACAGAAACTTGTGGCATCAAAAGACGATCAGCAGTACGTTGCAAACGTTTGGCATTTTCATCTGGACGGAACAATTGAATAGAGCCATCTTTAGTACGGTAAGCCTTGAGTCCTTCGAAAGCTTCTTGACCATAGTGAAGGGCTGGAGATGCTTCTGAAATATGCAAAGTTGCATCCTCAGTCAATTGCCCCTCGTCCCATTTACCGTCTTTGAAATATGAGATATAACGGAATGGAAGTTTACGGTAATTAAATCCTAGATTTTCCCAGTCTAAATCAACTGTCATGTGTATGTCCTCTTTTCTGTTACTATGTGCTTCCTAGTATAGTCCTTTTCATTGAAAATTTCAAGGTTGTGTTGCAAAATTCTGACAATTCTTTTTAAAACAGTTCTTTAGTCTCTTAAAGAAAAAAACTCTGCTCTCTAGTAAGAGAACAAAGCTTTCTTATCATTATTTTTCAATAATTTTAGCAGAAAAGACTTCTTTGTCTGCCAACCCTTCAATAAAACTTCCATTGCTAGTACGATCTGAAAGATTTAGAAGGGACAAATCAACCTCTGCAGTTTCACCTGTCGTGGCTGTCACAAGCAAGGTCTGAGGAGCCTCCTCTACTGGTGTTGCTAGAAGATCTATCTCACCACCAGAATTTTCTGTAAAGACTGGACCAGCCGTAAAGACGCGATGTGGTTTCGTCTTAAGCTCACGAAGAACTTGGAGACCTCGACCAGCTCGCTTAGCCTGCGGGATATCAGCTGTAGCCACACGTTTGAGACTGGCTCTTTGTGTTAAAAGGTAGAAACTTTGAGTATTTGCCACAAAAACAGCCTGAACGCTATCATCATCCTTAAGATTGATTGCCTTAACACCTGCTGCCTTGGCCCCAACTACTGGCACTTCGTCCGCGTTAAAGCAAAGGGCATAACCTCTTTGAGTGATAATCATGATATCATCCAATTGAATTGGAGTGACTGTGACAATAAAATCACTATCATCCTTGAGTTTAGCGTATTTAACCGACTTAGACTTGTAGGTACGCCATGGCGTAAATTCCTTGCGTTCGAAACGTTTAATCTGACCCAGCTTGGTAGCTGCTAGGTAAGTACCAGCTTCAAAATCATCCAGGATTTCGGCGTAAAGCACTTCTTCATCCTTAGATAAATTAGTGATGGTTTGTGATAAATGCTCTCCCAAATCCTTCCAACGAATATCTGGCAACTCATGGATTGGACGATAAATCACATTGGCCTGGTTAGTGAACATCAAGAGATGCTGTGTCGTCTTAGCCTGCTGAACCAGAATCAAATCATCATCATCACGTTTTCCGACTTCATCAATCGTTGAAGCATTGAAAGAACGTGGGCTAGTACGTTTGACATAGCCACCACGAGTGATGCTGACATAGGTTTCTTCCTCAACAATCAAACTTGCGGTATCAATTTCAATAGTCTTGGTTTCCGCTTGCAGCTCTGAACGACGGTCATTACCAAATTTCTTCTTAATGTCACGGAGTTCACGTTTCATGACATTAAACATGGTACGCTCGTCTCCAATGATGGCAGCCAAGGTCGCAATCTGCTCACGTAAATCAGCTTCCTCATTTTGGAGAGTGACGATATCCGTATTGGTCAAACGATAAAGTTGCAAGGTCACGATAGCTTCGGCTTGTTCTTCTGAAAAATCATAGCTGACCTTAAGATTTTCCTTAGCATCAGCCTTATTTTCAGAAGCTCGGATAAGAGCGATAACCTCATCCAAAATAGAAATAACACGGATCAAACCTTCGACAATATGAAGACGTTTTTCAGCTTTTTCCTTGTCAAATTTTGAACGAGCAACGATAATATCACGACGGTGGGCAATGTAGCTAGATAAAATCTTTTGCAAGCCCACTTGACGTGGGGTGAAATTGTCGATAGCCACCATGTTGAAATTGTAGTTGACCTGAAGATCCGTATATTTCAAAAGGTAGTTAAGAATGGTTTGACTGTCAGCATCCTTCTTAAGTTCAATAGCAATTCGCAAACCAGTACGGTCAGACTCGTCACGAACTTCTGCAATACCTGGAACCTTGTTATTGACTCGAACATCATCAATTTTTTTAACAAGAACTGCCTTATTAACATCGTAAGGAATTTCAGTAACGATGATTTGTTCCTTGCCACCTTTGAGTTGTTCAATTTCAGTACGTGAGCGCACAACGACGCGGCCCTTACCAGTTTCGTAGGCCTTACGAATCTCATCCTTGCCCTGAATAATAGCCCCTGTTGGGAAATCTGGACCAGGCAAGAATTCCATCAATTTATCCAGTTTAGCAGATGGGTGATCAATCATGTAGACAACGGCATCGATGACCTCTGACAGATTATGCGGTGGAATATCTGTGGCATAACCAGCAGAAATCCCTGTAGCACCATTAACCAAGAGGTTTGGAAAGGCTGCAGGTAAAACGGTTGGTTCCTTCTCTGTATCATCAAAGTTCCAAGCCCAAGGAACGGTGTTTTTATCAATATCTTGAAGAAGGTAGCCAGCAATCTCTGACAAGCGCGCCTCTGTATAACGCATAGCCGCTGGTGGATCACCATCCATAGAACCGTTGTTACCATGCATTTCAACTAAGATTTCACGATTCTTCCAGTCCTGAGACATACGCACCATGGCATCATAAATGGAACTATCGCCATGTGGGTGAAAATTACCCATAATGTTACCCACCGATTTGGCAGATTTACGATAGCCCTTGTCATGGGTATTGCCATCCTTATTCATGGAATAAAGAATACGACGTTGAACGGGTTTCAAACCGTCACGAATGTCAGGAAGCGCACGCTCCTGAATAATGTATTTGGAGTAGCGTCCAAAACGCTCCCCCATGATGTCCTCAAGGGACATATTTTGAATATTAGACATAAGATTTCTCTTTATTTTTTAGTTTAAGTAATGATTTGAAATAATATAAAAGACAAATAGTAGCTCCCCTACCTCACTGCAACACCTCTAATTACAATGTTGTTCCTTGACTTTGTAACTGTAGAAGAATGGTTTTCACCTTCCTAGTTTCTATTTCACCAATCACAAATTGAACCACTGTGCTTATCGCAATTAAAATGAAAGATACACAAGATAGTGTCAATGAAGTAGAAAGTTCCCCAAAGAATAAAATAAGGTTTAAAATTGTTAGACCGGTCATTATGGAGCCATTGATCACGAGAACTAGAGCTAATGGCATACGGAATAGCTTATAATGATAGATACTTTTTAAAAGAGATGTGATACTACAAACAACACTTAAAGGAGTAAAAACATAGACATAGTAGAAAGCCAATAACAACCCCGTGTAGGTCCTCTGTGAGAAGGGGTTGTCTATCAAAGATAGAAGGAAGGTTATCACTACTAGTATAGGCAGGGTTAAAAAGCGTGTTTTTAGTGGCCTCTTTTTATAAACGCTTAAATAAGCTATTGCTCCCCCACAAACAGGAAGGACTACTTGAGGATAGTAAAGTAAAAAACTTAATACCTTAGATAACATAGGTTTACCTCATACTGTCTTTTCCTGACTTAGCAATATAGTCTTTATTTTTTTCATTTTCCTTTCCTCCTATTATAGTTTGAACAATACCAATTATCGCTAGGAGAAGAAAAATAAGGTACATAGATGAAGCAGGGAGAAATCCCAAAGACCCTTGTAAAAAGAGCAGGTTGAGGAAAGCCAGTAATGTAGCAAAGAAACTATTAATAACTAGTAAAATTGAATATTTGGTTTGAAAGCGTATTAAATGTAGAAGACTTTTTATAAAAGCTATTAGCGAGAATGGTACATAAAACACTGAAAAGACCAACATATAGTAAAAAACAAATAATAAACCTGAGTATGGACTACCAAAATAAGAATAGAGAGGATTATCCACCACGAAGATTATGAGGGAAACTATAGATAGGAGAAAAAGGATCAAAAAGCGTGTTTTTATAGGTCGTATGCCATAAAAAATTAAGTATATGGTAGAAACAATAACCATAAGAATAATAGCCGGAACAGCTACATCTGCATGGTAAGCTAGGTAATCGATAACATTAAAATCCATTTATCTACCTCCATTGATTTCTAGTCAATGACTCTGCAAATAGTTAATAAACTATGTAAAAAATAATTAACTTAATTTTTATAAACCCTAGTAGCTATTGATAGTAAGCGCTCTCCCTGACTCTATCTTATTACTTTCCCTTCTGGTCTGCAACCTAAAATGCGCCACTTTCCTCAAGCGTAAATTTAACGTTATCTTCAATCCATTGACGGCGTGGTGCAGCCTTATCTCCCATAAGAACTGAGACACGACGTTCGGCACGCGCTAGGTCGTCAATAGTTACTCGGATAAGCGTTCTGGTCTCTGGATCCATAGTTGTTTCCCAAAGCTGGTCAGCATTCATCTCACCAAGCCCCTTGTAACGTTGGAGAATAGCTCCACGACCAAATTTTTGACGAAGTTCCTCAAGTTCCCCATCTGTCCAAGCGTATTCGACAACTTCTTTCTTGCCTTTCCCTTTAGACATCTTGTAAAGAGGAGGCAAAGCGATATAAACATGTCCTGCTTCAACCAGTGGACGCATATAACGATAGAAGAAAGTGAGCAACAAGGTCTGGATGTGAGCCCCATCGGTATCGGCATCGGTCATGATGATAATCTTGTCGTAGTTGATATCGTCAAGGTTAAAATCAGCTCCAACACCTGCACCAATAGTGTAAATCATGGTATTGATTTCTTCATTTTTGAGAATGTCTGCCATTTTGGCTTTCTCAGTGTTGAGGACCTTCCCTCGAAGAGGAAGAATGGCCTGGAATTTACGATCACGGCCTTGTTTGGCTGAACCGCCGGCAGAATCCCCTTCGACCAGATAAAGCTCATTTTTCTTAGCATTTTTAGACTGGGCTGGCGTCAATTTTCCTGACAAGAGCCCCTTGTCTTTTTTATTTTTCTTGCCATTTCGACTGGCATCACGAGCTTTTCTGGCAGCTTCACGGGCATCACGGGCCTTGATAGCCTTACGCACCAAGTTAGAAGCCAAATCTCCATTTTCCATAAGGAAATAAGTCAAGTGCTCTGAAACGATACCATCAACAATAGGACGAGCTAAAGGAGATCCAAGTTTGTCCTTGGTTTGTCCTTCAAACTGAAGGTGTTCTTCAGGAACCAAGAGCGAGATAACTGCTGACAATCCCTCACGGTAATCTGAGCCTTCAAGATTTTTATCTTTTTCTTTGAGAAGGCCTGTCTTACGGGCATAATCGTTAAAGGCCTTGGTAATAGCTGATTTAAAGCCTGTCTCGTGAGTACCGCCATCCTTAGTACGGACATTATTGACAAAGGAAAGGATATTATCAGAGTAACCGTCATTGTACTGAAGGGCTACTTCTAGGTGAAATTCCTGCTGGTCTCCATCAATATAGATGACTGGTGTCAGCGTTTCCTTGTCCTCATTCAAGTAAGACACAAAGTCTTGAACCCCATTTTCATAGTGGAATTCTTCACGAACTTCTTCTTCGCCACGCAAGTCAGTCAATGTCATAGTGACATTCTTAAGAAGAAAGGCTGATTCTTTGAGACGCTCTGAGATAGTGTTAAATTTAAAGTCAGTTGTTGAAAAGATGCTCGCATCAGGCATAAAGGTAACTTTTGTACCTGTCTTAGACTTAGGCGCTTTACCAATCTTTTCAAGCCCTGTTACAGGGTGACCACCATTTTCAAAACGTTGGCGATAAACACTACCGTCACGGGTAATTTCTACCTCAAGCCAACTAGACAGCGCATTAACAACTGAGGAACCCACACCGTGAAGACCTCCAGAAGTCTTATAACCACCCTGTCCAAATTTACCACCAGCGTGGAGAACAGTGAAAATAACTTCAACTGTTGGTTTACCCATGGCATGCATACCTGTCGGCATCCCACGTCCAGAGTCAGAAACAGAAACGGAACCATCCTTATTTAGGGTGACAGCGATGACATCACCAAAACCAGAAAGAGCTTCATCGACCGCATTGTCGACAATCTCCCAAACTAGGTGGTGAAGTCCTGTTCCATCCGTTGAGCCAATGTACATTCCTGGGCGCTTGCGAACCGCATCCAACCCTTCTAGTACCTGAATGGCATCATCATTATAATTATTTACATTTATTTCTTTTTTAGCCAAGAGTGACCTCCAAAATTTTCATCCTTATTATTTTATAAGTTTTCAGAAGAATTTGCAAAGGAAATCAAGAAAGCTCAAAGGATATCTTAATGCTGACTGACTTTGTCAATTACTAGGCTGTATGCTATAATTATCTCATGAAAATCTTATTGTTAATCCTAATCGCCTACTTGTTAGGTTCCATTCAGACCGGCCTCTGGATTGGGAAACTATTCTTCCATACCAATCTTCGTGAGCATGGCTCTGGAAATACTGGAACAACCAATACCTTTCGTGTTCTAGGTAAGACTGCTGGTACCATCACATTTTTAGTTGATATGTTCAAGGGTACCTTGGCTGTTCTTCTACCTATCTGGCTTGGTGTTACAGAGGTTTCACCTCTAATCATTGGTTTCTTTGCTATTATCGGACATGTTTTTCCAATCTTTGCTGGATTTAAAGGCGGGAAGGCTGTAGCGACAAGTGCAGGGGTGCTTCTTGGCTTTGCCCCACTCTACTGTGTATTCCTACTCTTGGTCTTTGTCCTAACACTCTATCTAACCAGCATGATTTCATTTTCAAGTGTCACTGCAGCAATTGTTGGACTTATTACCTTAGCTGTGTTTCCAGCCATCCATTTCTTACTAGATGGCTACGACCTTATTTTCACTGGGGTTCTTACCATCATGGCTTTGCTTATCATCTTCCGCCACACTGAAAATATGGGGCGAATCCGTAGGCATCAAGAAAACTTGGTACCTTTTGGACTTAATTTAACCAAACAAAATCCAAATAAATAATACAGATCTATCAACCACTAGCAAAAAGCTAGTGGTTTTCTTGTTCTCCTAATCAAACAATGCTTTCCAAGTCAAAGAATAAAGATCCGAAGTCTACACCTCGGATCTTTTTTAGGCTTAAGCTTTAAAGCTGACACCATTTTCTTTCAATTTTTTAACTGTCGCAGGTCCAACACCCTTGAGGGCAAGAACTTCTTCTTCAGTCACAGTAGCAAAAGCCTCTACTGAAGTCAAACCTTCATTATAAAGAGTTTCTACAAGGTTTGAACGAAGGCCTTCAACCTCTGGAAGTTCTGCAAAGGCTTCAAGACTAAGATCTTTGTCTGCTACTTCTTCCTTTGCAACTGTCTTAGTTTCAGCAACAGATTGTGGTGCTACTGGTGGAACAGGCGCAACGGGTGGAACAGGGGCTTTAACATTATTGAAAAGTCCTTGTTTTTTCAAACGGTGTTTAAAAGCTTTCTTTTTATTTTTTACTTTAGCCATGTTTAGTTTTCTCCTATTTTGATAGACGATACCTTTCTATAAAGTAGTATCGCCATTTTCTTTTTCATCCTTTATTAATAGTGACGTTCCCCGAACAAGCCATCTGGCATATCATGGAAACCTTTGCCAGCACGATAGTTGGCAAACTTACCAATTAGGAAATTGTAAGCATCCAATTTAGCTTCATAGCGGTAACTTGCATCACGTGCACGTTCATCGCCGTCTTCTTCCCAGATTTTCTTGCTAGCGGCCAAGGCCGTTTCGTTTACTTTAACTTGGGTAACAACCCAGGCTTCGAAGTCTTTTAGAAATTCTTGTTCGTAGGTCATATTTTCCTCTTCATTTTAAAAACCAGCTTAACGCTGGCTTCATTTTCTACTAATAATGTGTAGAGCTCATAGCCTTACAGTCTCCTATTATAACAAATAATTAGAAATTTGACTAGGTTCTAAACTCTTTATATAAGGCTTTAATGTCATTTGGACGTGTGCGGCAGCAGCCACCTAAAATCTTAACTCCAAACTGAGCATGCCAATCTTTACTATGTTCAACTAAGGTTAGAGCATCCTTATCCTTAGGTTTCCAAGTCTGCGTACTGCCATCATAAACCTCACCTGAGTTTGGGTAAGTAATGAGGGCTTTTCCAGCATTTTTAAGAATAGCAAGAGCCTGATCATAAAGAAGAGGCGAACTACAGTTGATTCCTAGGGCCAAGATTTGATCTGACTGGGAAACAAGCTTGGCAATCTCATCTAAAGAAGTCCCATCACTGATAGTGCCTGATTCTTGGACTGTAAAACTGAGATAAGCTTCTGCTTCTGGAAATTCTTCAGCCAGGAGTTCAATCAAGGCTTGTGCTTCCAGACGATTTGGAATAGTTTCCAAAGCTAGCAAGTCAACACCTTGATCTAGGAGAATTTGAATCCTAGGCCGATGAAACTCCTTAAGCTCCTCGATAGTAATTTGACCATAATCACCACTATACTCAGAACCATTAGCCAAATAAGCTGCGTAAGGACCGACATCACCAGAGATCAATGGATAAGGACGATTAGCCTTCTCACTGTCATCCAAAGTTGCCCAGACCTTATCGCGTGCATCCTTTGCCAACTGAACTGTCAAGGCAATAATCTGCTCTGCTTCTTCTTTAGTGAGTCCAGCGTCTATCAAGCCTGGCAAGGTTGCCTGATAAGACGATGTGGTAATCAAATCAGCCCCAGCAGCTACATAGGTTTCGTGGATTTTTTGAATAACTTCTGGCTTTTCAAGTAGGTACTTGGCTGACCAGAGTTTGCCAGAAATATCATAACCCAAGCTCTCCATCTCTGTTCCCAGAGCCCCATGAAGAATGAGGGGAGATTTATTCTCTAAATAGTCTTTAAATATTGCCATACAAGGCCTCCTTACCGTTTTTTAAAGCGAAGGTAGTGATAGAGGTAGCAGAAAATCATGAAAGGAATACCAAAGTAGAGTCCCGCACGCTGCGAACTATCCCAAGCAATACCAAGAACAGAGATAGCCAACAGAATGATTGTAATATAAGGTAGGATTGGATTAAACGGTGTCTTGTAATCTAACTCATCATCAGAATGCTCTAAATTCCACTGTTTACGGAAGTTGATTTGTGCCATAGGAATAGAGAGCCAGACAACAACAACTGCAAAACCAGCAATTGATACCAAAGCTAGATAAACTGTATCTGCTGCATAGATACTAGAAAAGAGCGATAAAACTGCTCCTGCCATAGAAATCAAAAGAGCTGTCATTGGAACACCATGCTTATTAATTTTCACTAGCTTTTTATTGAGCATTCCCTCATTGGCCAAAGACCACAGCATACGGCTTGACGCATAAAGTCCTGAATTTCCAGCAGAAAGGATAGCTGTCAAGATAACAAAGTTCATGATGTCCGCCGCAAATGGAATTCCCATCTTATCAAAGACATCAACGAAAGGTGCTGAAGATACCCCTGCTTCTTTCATGGGAAGAAGCGAAGCCAATACCACAATGGTCAAGACAAAGAAGATAACCAAGCGTCCAATTGTCGTTTTAATAGCACGTGGAACAGCCTCTTTAGGATTATCTGTCTCACCAGCTGCGATACCGATTAACTCTGTTCCCGAAAAGGCGTAGTTAACCGCCAACATGACTGATACAATGGCAAGACCACCATTTGGAAAGAGACCATTAGCCGTCAAATGTTTGAACATAATAGCTTCACGATGACCATCAAAGCTGACCAAACCAAACATAGCCCCCAGACCTAGGATGATAAAAACCAAGATAGCAATAACCTTTATAGAAGAGAAGAAAGATTCCGCTTCCGCAAAAGACCTTACGCTCAGAGCATTAATTCCAAAAATCACCAAGGCAAAGAATGCCGCAAACATCCAAGCCGGAACTGATGGAAACCAACGTTGCATCAACATGGCCGCACCCAGAAATTCTGTTCCCAAGGCTACCGTCCAACAAATCCAATAAAGCCAAGCTACCGTAAAGCCGGTTCCCGGACTGATAAATTTAGTGGCATAGGTGTGAAAGGATCCCGTTACTGGCATAGCAACAGCTAGCTCACCTAATGAAAGCATGACTAAGTAAACAACGATAGCCCCCACAAGATAAGATAGTATCGCACCAAGAGGGCCTGCTTGAGCAATCGTATAGCCTGAACTCAAGAATAGACCGGTACCAATAACACCACCTAGCGAGAGCATAAAGAGGTGGCGTGAGGTCATCTTCCGTTGAAACTGACCTTCATTTTCATAATTATGGTTTTCCATAGATTCCTCCAATAGATGTAATAAAATAAGCTTATCATAATAAAAACCCTTTGGATAATAGGTGGAAACTATCAAAGAGATAGACAAAAACTATCGCAAGAAAAAAACTCGGATTTCTCCGAGCTCTTTTTATAATTCTGCTAAAATCGTATCCCATGCTTCATCATAACCGTCACGTGTGACAGATGAAAAGACGATGAAATGGTCATTTTTATCGAAATTGAGTTTTTTCTTAATAATTGATTCGTGCTTGTTCCATTTTCCGCGAGGAATCTTGTCAGCCTTAGTCGCTACAACGATAACCGGAATTTCATAATACTTGAGAAATTCATACATTTGGATATCGTCTTGAGTTGGTTCATGTCGGAGGTCAACCAAGCTAACAACGACACGAAGATTATCTCGAGTCACGAGGTACTCCTCAATCATTTTGCCCCATTTGGCACGTTCTTTTTTAGACACACGGGCATAACCGTAACCTGGCACATCCACAAAACGAAGCTTATCGTCAATATTGTAGAAATTAAGCAACTGAGTTTTCCCTGGTTTCCCAGAAGTACGTGCTAGGTTTTTACGACCAAGAAGTGTATTGATAAAGCTTGATTTACCAACATTCGAGCGTCCTGCTAGGGCAACCTCAGGGAGGTCATCTTGGGGATAGTGGCTCTTATTCGCCGCACTAAGCAAAATCTCAGCATTGTGCGTATTTAGGACTTGTTCTTCAGCCATAGAACCTCCTTATGCTGTTTCCAAAACTGGAGCAGCTGTGCCGTCAACGGCTTCTTTTGTAATACGAACCTTAGTCACATCTTCCTGGCTAGGAATTTCAAACATGACATCCATCATGACTTCCTCAATGATAGAGCGAAGGCCACGCGCACCGGTCTTACGTTCAATTGCCTTACTTGCAATAGCTTCAAGAGCATCCTGGTCAAACTCCAGTTCAACCCCATCATAAGACAAGAGGGTTTGGTACTGTTTAACCAAGGCATTTCTAGGCTCTGTCAAGATACGAACCAAGTCGTCAACCGTTAACTGTTCAAGGGCCGCAAGGACTGGCAAACGTCCGATAAACTCAGGGATAAGACCGAATTTTTGAATATCTTCAGCCACAATTTCTTGCATGTATGATGAGTCATCATCAATTGCCTTATTATTTTGACCAAAACCAATGATTTTCTCACCAAGACGTTGCTTAACGATATCTTCGATACCATCAAAAGCACCACCAACGATAAAGAGAATATTCTTAGTATCAATTTGAATCATCTCTTGGTTAGGGTGTTTACGACCACCTTGAGGGGGAACGCTAGCTACTGTTCCTTCGATAATCTTCAAGAGAGCTTGTTGAACCCCCTCACCAGAAACGTCACGAGTGATTGATACATTTTCACCCTTTTTAGCAATCTTATCAATCTCGTCAACATAAATGATACCACGTTCCGCACGTTCGATATTGAAGTCTGCCGCTTGGATCAGTTTGAGGAGGATATTTTCCACGTCCTCACCCACATAACCTGCCTCTGTCAATGATGTTGCATCCGCAATCGCAAATGGAACATTCAAGCTACGAGCCAAGGTCTGAGCCAAGAAAGTCTTCCCTGAACCAGTTGGTCCAATCATGAGAATATTTGATTTTTGCAAATCCACATCATTGTCTTCACGACTTTCTGTGAAATTGATACGTTTATAGTGATTGTAAACAGCTACCGCCAAGGCACGTTTGGCACGGTCCTGCCCCACGACATAGTTGTTCAAAATATCTAAAAGTTCTTTTGGCTTCGGAGTTTCAGCCAAGTCAGCCAAAACTTCTTCTGCCATTTCCTCACGAATGATTTCTTGTGACAAGGCCACACATTCGTTACAGATAAAGACGCCATTCCCAGCGATAATTTTCTTTACTTCTTCTTGGTTTTTGCCACAAAATGAACAATAAACCATTTCTTCATTACGATTTCCAGCCATTTATTCCTCACTCTTTTCTAAAATAGGGTGCCATAGAAGGCGTGAATAGTATTGACAAGGTTAGTAAAAGCATTTAAAAAGAGAAAAACTGCTAACCCATAACGTTTCTTGCGAAAGGCAGGAATGGCAGAGAGTACACAAAGCACCCCCAATAATGCAGTAAATAACCCAAAAACACTACGTTGCATGAACCTAGTCTCCTTCTTTTTCATAGCGACTTATGCTAAAGTCGTAGGCATTTTTATCATCCTTGACCACGTGGTCACGTGATACCTCTTTAAATGCCGTCATGTCTAGTTGTGGAAAATACGTGTCTCCCTCTAAATCAGCCTCAATAGTTGTCTTGATGAGTGCATCATAATATCCATCAAAAGCCTTGTAGACACCAGCACCACCAGCAATATAGAGGTCCTTATCTTGCTGTTCGAACCAAGCCAGAGCTTCCTCAACACTCGTAACAGTCGTTACACCCTCACAGTCGAAGTCCTTATCTCGTGTCAAAATCAAGGTTTCACGTCCTGGTAGGCAACGACGGTTCATGCCATCAAAGGTCACACGTCCCATGAGAATTGCTGAGCCCATGGTCGTTTTCTTGAAATGTGCCAGTTCAGCAGGCAAGTGCCAAGGCATGGTGTGATTCTTCCCAATAACATGGTTATGAGCTTCCGCCCAAATAGCAATGAGTTGTTTAGACACAGTATTTCCTTTTCTTTTTAAGTTTACAATCCATTCTAACAAAAAAAGAGAAAAAGAGCTTGGAAAAAACTTTGCCAGCTCTTTATGGGCTTAAATCATAAGCATTTATTAAATTGCTAAGTCAAATTTGAGTTGAGGTTTAACAGGGTCATAGTCAACCAATTCAAAATCTTCTGGTTTGATATCGAAGAAATTAGTCCCATCAGGAACATTGAGGACCAAGCGTGGTTGGCAATCAGAGGGCTGACGTTTGAGCAGTTCTTCGGCTTGCTCAAATTGATTGTCATAAATATGGAGGTTGTTGATAAAATAAAAGAATTTACCAACTTCCCAACCAAAGTGCTTGGCAATCATCATCTGAAGGGCAACATACTGCATGGCATTAATATGATGAGCCACCAACATATCGTTAGAACGTTGCGTCAAAGTAGCATCCAAATAAATGTCCTCACCCACACGACGAACGTCAAACATGGTTTGGAAGGCACAAGGCTGAAGTCCTGCTGTCTCCTCGAAGGCCTCGTAATCCCAAAGGGAGATGACATTACGGCGATTCCACGGATTAGCCTCCAACTGAGCCAACAAACGGTTAATAATATCGTGCTTCTTAACGACCGCCCCATAACGCTGACCAATCGAACGCTTGTCCCCATTATTGGCAGGTACGCCTTCAACTTCCCAGTCATTCCAATAATACACATTATACTTGTCTTCAAGGACATCTAGGCTATTTGACTGGTCTTGGTAAATCCAAAGCACTTCTTTGATGGCTGATTTGATAGCGATAGGACGCAGAGTGGTAATAGGAAACTCTCCCTTGCTCAAATCATATTCAGCAAAAGACCCTGTAATGTATTTGGAATTGGCTGTAGTGCCATCCTTGTATTTAGGACGTGCTTGCTCCGACCAAACACCCTCTTCCATGATTTTAGTGATATTTTCTTTAAATATAGTGTCTGCTTTTGTCATGATTTTCCTCTTTATTCAATTGAAAACAAAGTATTTTTTGAGACTTTCCTTAAATGATTACGGACGTCTGCGAACTTCTTCGAAGTTCCAAGACTAATTTTTGAGCCTATGGTCTCAAAAATTCCGAGTGTCTGTAAACAAAACACTTTATTTACAGACACTTATCTCACAGCGGAAAGTCTCACTTAACGCTCGCAATGATTTCAATATATAACAACAATTTTACTTTTCTAACATAGCTAAAAAACTAGTAGAGTGCCATTTCAATTTTACCCTATTCTGCTTGAAATGAGAAACAAAAGGGTCATGTTCCCCAAAGGAAAGTCTTGTGAAATCCTCTAGTTCCTATCGAAACAGAAGATATAACTAACTATCAAAGTTTTTTCAAGGAGAAAGTGCTATTTTATGGTAAAATCACTATAGATTAGTATTCTCTGGATACTCTACAATGAAGAAAAAAAGGAAACATCATATGTCTATTGGAATTGATAAGATTGGTTTTGCGACCAGTCAATATGTTCTAAACATGGCTGATCTCGCTCTTGCCCGTGGGGCGGAGCCTGAAAAATTCAGCAAGGGGCTGATGCTTGATGCAACCAGTATTACGCCGATTACAGAAGATATTGTGACGCTTGCCTCTGATGCGGCGGCTGATATTTTAAATGACGATGACAAAAAAGCTATCGATATGGTCATCGTGGCTACTGAGTCTTCCATTGACCAGTCAAAGGCTGCTGCTGTCTATGTTCACAGTCTTTTGGGTATTCAACCTTTTGCCCGTTCTTTTGAGATGAAAGAAGCTTGCTACGCTGCAACTGCTGGACTTAACTATGCCAAATTGCACGTGGCAGCCCACCCAGATAGCAAGGTGCTGGTTATCGCTAGTGATATTGCCCGTTATGGTGTCGGATCTTCTGGTGAGTCAACCCAGGGAGCTGGTGCTGTAGCTATGCTAGTCAGTCAGAATCCACGTATTTTGGAGCTTACTGATGACAATGTAGCACAAACTCGTGATGTCATGGACTTCTGGCGCCCAAACTACAGTTCAACGCCTTATGTTCAAGGCATCTATTCAACCAAGCAGTACCTTGACAGTTTGAAGACAACTTGGGCAGCTTACCAAGAGCGTCATCAGGCTGACTTTGCTGATTTTACAGCTTTTTGTCTCCACCTTCCTTATCCTAAGCTAGCTCTTAAGGGACTTAATAAAATCATTCCAAAAGATTTGAATCCCGAGAATAAAGAGCGTTTAACAAACAACTTTGATGCTTCAATTACCTATAGTCGCCAAATTGGAAATATCTATACAGGGTCACTTTATCTTGGACTTCTTTCATTGCTTGAACAGTCGCAAGACCTTAAAGCAGGAGATAAGATTGGCTTCTTCTCTTACGGTTCTGGAGCTGTCTCTGAAATTTTCTCAGGACGTCTGGTTGAGGGCTACAAAGACCTGCTTCGTTCAGACCGTCTAGATACCTTTGCCAAACGTCAACCCTTGAGCGTTGCTGATTATGAAAAACTTTTCTATGAAGAGGCGCAGTTGGATGACACTGGCTCTACTCAATTCGCTGATTACCAAACCGGAGCTTTCCGTTTAACTGAAATCTCTGAACACCAACGTATCTATAAAGGAAATTAATATGACTAAACTCTCTTGGACTGGTTTTTCCAAGAAGACACCGCAAGAACGTAAAGAGCATTTGAAAAAGAATGCTCTTTTGTCTCAGGAAAATCAAGATCTTCTGGATAAGGACCAACAACTCACCCTTGAAACAGCCAACCAAATGGCTGAAAATGTTATTGGTCGATTTACACTTCCCTTTGCCGTTTGCCCAGATGTATTGGTAGACGGTGTAACCTACCAGGTTCCCATGGTTACTGAGGAACCTTCTGTCGTCGCCGCTGCTTCCTATGCTAGCAAGCTCATTAAGCGCTCTGGCGGTTTCACAACTACGATTCATAATCGTCAAATGATTGGCCAAGTTGCCCTTTTTGACGTTCCTGATAAAGCCGCTGCTTCAAGTAAAATTCAAGCAGCTAATCAGGACCTCATAGAGATTGCCAAAGAGGCTCATCCTTCTATTGTTAAGCGTGGGGGTGGCCCTCGCAAGCTCTGGACTGAGGCTAAGGGAGACTTCCTCATTGTCTATCTAGCCGTTGATACCCAAGAAGCCATGGGAGCCAATATGGTCAACACCATGATGGAAGCACTGGTGCCAGAACTGGAAAATCTCTCAGAAGGTCAAAGTCTCATGGCCATTCTCTCAAATCTTGCCACCGAGAGTCTAGTGACAGCAACTTGTCGTCTTAGCACACGCTTCCTCAGTCGTAACAAGGAAGACGCTCATGATTTAGCTAAGAAAATGGAGATGGCTAGCCAGTTGGCCCAGGTGGACCCTTACCGAGCAGCTACCCATAACAAGGGAATTTTCAATGGTATCGATGCCCTAGTTATTGCGACTGGCAATGATTGGCGAGCAGTTGAGGCTGGTAGCCATGCCTATGCTAGCAAGGATGGTAGCTACCGTGGCCTGTCCACATGGACTTATGACCAGGAGGCTAAAGAATTGGTGGGAGAATTAACCCTCCCCATGCCAATTGCAACCCGTGGCGGTTCAATCGGACTTAACCCTAGTGTTTCTATCGCCCATGACTTACTTAACCATCCAGATGCTAAAAACCTAGCTAGTATCATCGTTTCTCTTGGTTTGGCACAAAATCTGGCTGCTCTCAAAGCTCTGACTTCAACAGGTATCCAAGCAGGACATATGAAACTTCAGGCCAAATCTCTAGCCCTACTAGCCGGTGCTAGCCCTGAAGAGATGCCTCACGTTTTGGCTGAACTTCTCAAGGCCAAACATATGAATCAAGAAACTGCACAAGCAATTTTGGAGAAACTTAGAACCCCATAAAAAGAGATATTGAAGCAGTTTTAAAAAATAACTCTGCCATATCACATAAGAAATAAAGATGTTGAACATATTATCTCAACATCTTTTTCATTTCCCGTAAGTTCTGACTTGACTTAAATTTCTATAATGTTATAATCTGGTTATGAAAACTAGATAAAGAGGTTTTTATAATTTGACAACACAACAATACCCTCTCTGGGAAGAATTACCAGAGATTGAACTCTATTTGGATCAGGTTTTGCTCTATGTCAATCAGGTCACCCAAAGTACTTTGGGGCCAAACGACAAGGGGCTAACCGCCTCTATGGTCAATAATTATGTCAAACATGGCCATGTCGCAAAACCCATCAAGAAAAAATATAATGCTGCTCAGGTAGCTAGACTTATTGTCATCACTAGTCTGAAGACCGTCTTTGAGATTTCTGAGATTGCTAAAACCTTGGAAATCCTGCGTACAGATGCTGAAAGTCAAAAGAGTTACTACAATGACTTTGTAGCCTGTATGAATGGTCAGTTTCCCCAAGAGGCTCCGCAAGTCATACTCTCAGCCTGTCAGACGCTTCAATGCTACCGAGCTACCCATCAACTTTTGAACGACCTTGAAGGAGGAAACAATGTCTAATACTGCTACTTTTAATACTTCTCCCAACCTCAAACTCAGTAAAAAACTTAGCTTTGGTGAGGAAGTGGCTAACAGCGTGACTCACGCCGTCGGAGCTATGGCCATGCTAGTCTTATTGCCAATTACTGCTGTTCATGCCAACAACGGCTACGGCATGACTGCTGCCGTAGGGATGTCCGTTTTTGTCATCAGTCTCTTCCTCATGTTTTTGAGTTCAGCCATCTATCATGCTATGGATTATAACTCACCCCACAAGATGGTTCTAAGAATTATTGACCACAGCATGATTTATATCGCCATTGCTGGAAGCTACACCCCTGTTGCCCTCTCACTGGTTGGCGGATGGCTAGGCTACAGCATCATCGTCCTCCAATGGGGAACAACAATTTTTGGTATTCTTTACAAAATCTTTGCTAAAAAAATCAACGAAAAATTCTCCCTCTTCCTCTATCTGATGATGGGATGGTTGGTTATCTTCATTATTCCAGCTATCGTCACTAAGACAGGACCTGCCTTTTGGGGACTCATGCTTGCTGGAGGATTGTCATACACGGTTGGTGCAGCTTTCTATGCTAAGAAAAAACCATACTTCCACATGATTTGGCACCTCTTCATCATGTTGGCTTCGGCTCTTCAATATATGGGGATTGTCTACTTTATGCTTCCTTAAAGCCAATACTAGACATCAAGGTGTTATGGTATAATAAGGAAGTACGGAGGTAAATCATATGAAAAAAGAACTCAGAAGAGATCCAAACAACAAAATTATTGCCGGTGTTTGTTCTGGTATCGCTAAATATCTTGACACTGACCCTGTCATTATTCGCCTTATTTGGGCTGCAGCGATCTTCTTATTTGGAACAGGTTTTCTTTTCTACATCATTTGCTGGATTATTATCCCAGAAGAAAGCAAGTGGTAAGCTGTAATTGAATATACAAAAAAGTGATACAGACCTAAATTTCTTACCATTTAGGTCCATATCACTTTCTTTTTTTATTTTCTCAAGCGGAAAATCAAATAGCTGACATTAACAAGGAGTAAAACACTCCAAAGAATGAGAAAGGGAATATTTCCTCGGACAGCATTGTGCCAAATACCTAGGGCGTATAAGGCCATAAATACTAGTGATCCTAGAACTGCTGTTCCTTTATTGTTTTGTGGTTGTTTAGACATATGAACCTCCTTTATTTGCTTTTTCTGAACTGGTTTAAAGCCATAAACCATGGCGAGAAAAAGTCTGGCTTGACGTTTGACATCATTAGCCAAAGATCTGTGTGACTGAGCATAGATACCATTTGGATTGTAAAAAGACCTGTCAAAATGCTCAGGCTCTTTTCGGCCCCACTTCTTTCTCAATTTGTTGGGTGATCGAAAACCCTTGGTCATCCGATTACGAAAGGCAGGATCATGTGGTTGAACCGGCTCCACATCCAGTTGCCAGTGGCGCTTGAAATTGCCATAGTTGAAACTAGCACCATTAACCACTCCACTCTCAGTCACCTGCTCCGCATCGACCTCATTGAGAAAATTTCCCTGACTATCCAAAATAAACTCAATCCGATTATAGAGAAGAATTTTTAAATTAACACTAGGAATTCCATCTGGATAAATCCCCTTGCCATCACAGAAAGAAATCTTTTGGTGCAGACGCCCCTGATCAAACATGGTGAAAGGTTTCCATCTGAGATAGACAGCTAAAGCTTCTTTGTCTGTCATCCCTGTTTTTTTATAATGTGTCCTCACATACTGGGCCTGTTGACTAGAAATCAGGTAACGTAACTGATGGATTTGTCGCTCAATAGAGAATTTTTTAGATAAGCTGTCCTCAGGAAAAGCCAAATCTACTAACCTGGCAACATCCTTCCAGAAAGCATCATGAGGCGCCAAGTCAGGGTCAAAATAGGATAATAAACGCTGAGTTTCCTTTATCTCCCCAGATAGATCCTCTGGCATCTCTATATAAGCAAGCAATAACTTCAGCACCTGCAGTGGCTGGTATTCCTTTTGCCATTCCTTCCATAAGCTAGAAAAGGCTTTTGAGCCTATGAGCATCTCATCTCTCCTCAATAACATAAGTTAGTTTAATCAGTGGTCCCTTTTATGAAGTCCTCTATCTTAGCAACTACCTCTTTGGTCTGATAGTGATAAAGATAATGTGGGGCATCATAAAAAGTCAGTGCGATATTTTTCTGGTCCTTTGCAAATCTGGCCGCATAATTTCGCCACTCCTCCTTGCTAAAACTCGTGCCTTCTCCATTAGAAACCAAAAGTAAGGTGGGGATTTGTGAATCTATCTTATCATCAACCTTTTTAGCATTTTCCTTAACAGATAGGCTCTCATTTAACATAGCTTGTGACAGTATTTGACGATAAGCTATTCGTTGATAGAGGCGTCGATCACTACTACTTAGATTTTCATTAGGCACATATAAGCGACTCGGTATATACCTTAAAAGACCTAATTGACTTCCCAAACGAGCCATACGTAAAATCTGGGAATGCATTCTCAATTGTGAATAACTCTCTGGTAGAGCCCAATCTAAGCCGATGACTGCCTGTATTTCACTTGGATATTTTTCTTGCCACAAAAGCGTTTCTAAGGAGGCCATCGAATGAGAAAGAATAATATAAGGACCTGATACTTGTGCCTTGGCTAGGGCTTGACGTGTCTCAGAAAGAACCTCAGACACATCTCTGGACTTAGATGTGTCCTCACTATAACCATAGCCAGCTCTCTCTACAACGACTATCTTATACTGCTTAGAAAGCCCATCATACAAGTCTTTAAAATCTAGAATGGGAGAGGCCGTTCCAGCACCAGATAGAAAAACTAAGGTTTGTGGACCATTTCCCTTCACAAAGACGCTCATGTCATGGCCATTCACAGACACCATTTGCCCCATAGGGTTGAGAGAAGCCTTTTCTCTTTGCAAGGCTAATCTATGATAGATAAAGCTAGCCAGTAACAAGACTAGAACTGCTCCCATCAGAAATAAAAGTCTTTTCATAAAAACATGCATGGTTTATCCTACTAAAAAGTCAGTTAGCTTAGCTAACCGACCCTTTTTTATTCGGCATCTGGGCGTGATTTGCGAGCAATATCAGCAAGGATATTTTCTACAAATTCTGACACAGCTTCTGTATGTGTTTGTTTTTGTCCATAACGACGAACGTTAACAGTTCCGTCTTCCATTTCCTTATCACCAACAATCAATTGATAAGGGATTTTTTGTGTTTGAGACGCACGAATCTTGTATTGCATTTTCTCGTTACGTTCATCCACTTCAACACGGATACCACGGTCACGAAGTTGTTTAGCAACTTCCCAAGCATAATCTGTGTGGGCTTCATTTGAAACTGGGATAACAGTTACTTGTTGAGGTGCCAACCAAGTTGGGAAGGCTCCTTTGTAGTTTTCAATAAGAATAGCTGTAAAGCGTTCCATTGTTGAGATAACCCCACGGTGAATCATAACTGGACGGTGTTCTTCTCCATCAGCTCCGATGTATTTAAGGTCAAAACGTTCTGGAAGCAAGAAGTCCAATTGGATAGTAGAAAGGGTTTCTTCATTACCAAGGGCAGTCTTCACTTGGATATCAAGTTTTGGACCGTAGAAGGCAGCTTCACCTTCTGCTTCAAAGTAGTCAAGTTCCATGTCATCCATAGCTGATTTCAACATGCTTTGAGCATTTTCCCACATTTCGTCATTGTCAAAATATTTGTGAGTATCTTTAGGGTCACGATATGACAAACGGAAACGATAGTCAGTCAAGTTGAAATCTTCGTAAACATCGATAATCAATTGAAGCGTACGTTGGAACTCATCTTTGATTTGTTCAGGTGTTACGAAAGTATGACCATCATTAAGTGACATTTCACGTACACGTTGAAGTCCTGTAAGGGCACCAGATTTTTCATAACGGTGCATCATACCAATTTCAGCGATACGGATAGGCAATTCACGATAAGAGTGGACATGGTGTTTGTAAACTTCGATGTGGTGAGGACAGTTCATTGGACGAAGGACAAAGGCTTCACCATCTCCCATATCCATTGTTGGGAACATATCTTCACGGTAATGATCCCAGTGACCTGAAGTTTTATAAAGTTCAACTGAGGCAATTGGTGGAGTGTAGACGTGTTGGTAGCCTGCTGCTACTTCCTTGTCCACGATGTAGCGTTCCAAGACACGACGAATTGTCGCACCGTTTGGTAACCAGAATGGAAGACCTTGACCAACCTCTTGAGAAATCATGAACAAATCAAGTTCTTTACCAAGTTTACGGTGGTCACGTTCTTTAGCTTCTTCAAGGCGTTTAAGGTAAGCCTTGAGATCTTTTTTATCGAACCAAGCTGTACCATAAATACGTTGCATCATAGCATTATCGCTATTTCCACGCCAGTAGGCACCTGCAACATTCAAAAGGTGGAAAACTTGGATACGACCAGTTGATGGCACGTGTGGGCCACGGCAAAGATCAACGTATTCACCTTGACGGTAGATAGTCAAACCACCTTCGTCTTCTGAGTGTTCTTCAATCAATTCCAATTTATATGGGTCATTTTTGAAGATTTCACGCGCCTCGTCTTTTGTCACTTCTTCACGGATTGATGGGAAGTTTTCTTTAACGATTTTCTTCATTTCTTCTTCGATACGAGGAAGATCTTCGTTAGAAATTTGACCAGCTTGGTTGTCAGTATCGTAGTAGAAACCATCTTCGATAGCTGGACCAACACCCAAGTGGATGTCTGGGAAGAGGCGACGAGCTGCTTGTGCAAACAAGTGAGCCGCTGAGTGACGCAAAATTGGAAGGGCATCTTCGTGATCTGGTGTCACGATTTCAATGCTTCCATCTTCAGTGATAGCACGTGTAGTATCAATCAATTTACCGTTGAATTTACCAGCAAGAGCTTTCTTAGCCAAAGAGTTGCTGATAGATTGTGCAATTTCAAAAGTTGTAACGCCGGATTCGAATTCACGAACAGCGCCATCTGGAAAAGTAATGTTAATCATAATTTTCTCCTTTTATTATTTCATAGTTTCTAAGCATTGACTTTTTATTAGCAGACTACTTCCTAGTCTGAATGTTCAACTGCTTTTCTTTATCAGAGAGGAAGTTTTCCATTTCCGTCAGGATGTCTATATCCAAACGTTGAGAAAGTTCTACTAGCCACCAGATATTTTCTGAAAGTTTATGTTCCAGTGTGTAAGGTGTTTCATCATAGTAGCGTCCTTGCTTGGTCATCACTAATCGTTGGAAATTTCCAATATCATTCGATAAAGCCAAGAGGTCTTCTTCTACCGTCCACTTGGAACCATGATGCTTAACTTCCAGATTGTGATAAGCTTGTCGGATTGCCCAACTGCGCTCCACTAATTCTTGCAACTCCATAGTTAATCTCCTCATAAAAAATTGCGACATCCAAAAAGGACGTCGCAACGTGGTTCCACCTTAGTTCGTGTACGACAAAAAATGCGTCTGTCCTACACCTCTGATTGGCTCTAACGTGGCCACCGTTTTATGTTTGCATAAAAAATTTATCGAGTAGTCCCAATCATGTCCTCTGCGTGATTCCCAGCGACACACGCTCTCTGAAAGATTTCCCATGACTGATATGTCTCTATGCGTTATTATAGCATGAAACTGTAATTTTTCAAGCTAATTATCTCTTTTATTAATCAATTCTAAGATTTTACCTGACTAGGAAAATCTGATAGCTTTCCTAATCCAAAAGTTTCGTGATATTTTTGATTTTCTTGACCTGTTTGGCTGATCCTTTGAGGATACGAACAGAACCATTAACAGGCAAGGTAATAGCCTTGGTTGGCAAGTAAGTCACCATACGCGTCAAGCGTTTCATGGTACCATCTTCACCATTCAAATCATTGTGGAAATCCTTAGAAATCGTGAGGTCCAAGTAATACTCATAGACACGTTTTCCAAAGTTTTCGGCAGAAATTTCATAGAGCTTCTCAGCCCACTTTGTCTCATCTTTTTCCGGCGTTGCTATAGCCGCTTCCAAAATTGCCCCAGCTAAATCATTATCATGATAATAAAGCGTTCCAAACATCTGGTCCGTAATCACATTATCCAAATAAGGATTTCCATGAGCAATAATCGGAGTACCGCTAGCCAAGGCTTCCAGATAGGTCAAGCCCTGAGTCTCACTGGTTGATGCCGAGATGAAGAAATTAGCAGCCTTATAGTAAAGAGCTGTTTCGCCAGGTGCAATCATACCTGTGAAAACCACCTTATCCAGAATACCAAGTTTCTTGGCTTGGGACTTCAGGTCTGGTAGGTAAGGGCCATCGCCAGCAACAACTAACCGAACCTTATCGTCTTCCTCTAAAACCGAAGGTAGAGCCGCCAGAACTGCTTGGATATTTTTCTCATAAGAGACACGAGACAAGCTCAACAACATGGTTTCATCCGAAGCAATACCAAGCTTGGCTCTCAAGTCCGCTACATCTTCTTCGGTAATCTCTGGACGCTGGAATTTTTCAAGTTCAATGCCTGTTGGAATGACCCGTTTTTCAGCAGCAATCTTGTACTTGAGTAAAAGGTCATAAACAATCTCGCTCGGACAGATAACCCCATCCAGATCGCTCATAAAGCCACGAACAATGTACTTAACCATACTTGGACGGATGACCATACCTTTGGCAATATAGCGGACATAGTCTTCATACTGAGTATGATAGGTGTGCACAACAGGAATCCTAAGTTCACGCGCAATGGCAATCCCTAGAAGCCCCAAGGAGAACTCTGTCTGCGTGTGAATAATATCAAGCTTGTACTGTTTTGCAATTTCTAGAGCCTTAGAAAAGCCACGATAAGCCACTCGGCGATCCTTAAAAGCAAAGAAAGGCACACTAGGAATACGGACAATCTGCCAGTCTTCATAGCGGTCAACATCTCTATCAGTCGTGGTAAAGATAAAGACTGTATGCCCCATTTTTTCCAACTGCGTCTTCAGTGTGCGAATACTGGTCGCAACACCTGATACCTGTGGAAAATAGGTATCTGTAAACAATCCGATACGCATTTAAATCTCCAATACTTCTTTGTAGGCTTCAACAAGTTTTTGGGCGACATCATCAATCGAGCGACTTTCCGCAACCTTGTAACCTTCTTCACGTTTGTCCACTTTACCATCGATAATATCTTGCAAGGCAACTACAAATTCGTCCACGTTATGCCCGAATGAAGCAGATTTGTCATCAACCCAGCCCTCATAAACAGGAATATCACGCAAAACCACATGTTGGTGACTGGCAAAGGCCTCTAGCACTACGATTCCTTCGGTTTCCTCATAGGACGGAAAAAAGAAGGCGTTAGCACCACTCATAGCTCCCTGGAAGACGGCTCCCTTGAAGTAACCTGGGAAGCTGACATTATCAGGATGCTTACCATTGACAATGTCTCGAATCTTCTTAGGAATCAGCCATTTGCTGATACTACCTAACCAAATGAAACGAACATGAGGCATCTTTTCGGCAACCTTGACGAAATCTTCAATTCCCTTGCGTTGGAAATAAAGACCCGCACAAATAACCACTGGCTGTCCTTCCTCGATACCAAAGTAGTCTCGGAAAACTTTTTCCTTACGTGGATCCTTACCGTATTTTTTTAGATCAATCCCATTTGAAACAGCAATGATTGGTGTGGTAACTCCGTAAGACTGAATCAATTTTTTGGAATACTCAGATGGTGTAATCACGTAATCGGCCTTTTGATACATGTGGGCCAAATATTTCCCAAAAAGTGGGGCTAAAAGGTTAGAACCGATGAATGAATTCTCAAAGTCTTCACGTGTCGAATGACCATGCATGATGACCTTCTTGCCACGGCGTTTTGCAGCATGCAACAACATCAAGCTACGTGGACCATAAGTATTAATATGAACGACATCGTAATCACCCAAGATGTCCGTTGTATAGGGAATCCCCGCCAAGTCCAAGGCATGCATCTGATGGTGGAGAGCCCGTCCGATTCCTGATTTTTCAAGAACCGATTTTCCTTCAAGATAAAGTAGAACTTTCATACTCCTCATTATAGCTTAATTTAGTAGAAATTTCATCCTGCAGTTGGCTTTATCTTGATTTCTCATTTAATGAGATAGGCATTCCAACACTAAAAAAGATCGAGCATTCTCGATCTTTTAGGTCATCATCTTAAACGTCTTTACGGCGACGATGGCTATATGCTACACCCATGACTGCTGCCATTTCTGCTGCCACACCGAGGGCAAGCAAGGCAGTATCGTTAGCTTGACCAGTCTCTGGAAGTTGAGGTCCTGATTTCTCAGAGGATTGAACTGGCTTAGCTGGTTTTGGCGTCACCGGTGGAGTAGGCGGTGTTGGTGGTGTTGGTGGTGTTGGCGGAACCACTGGTGGTTTCGGTGGGACACTTGGTGGTGTCGGTGGTGTTGGCGGTGTAGGAGGTTTTGGAGGAATGTAACTATTGTTAAATTCTGTATCCAAAGGAAGGAGAACTGCTGCTACAAGCAGATTTTCCTTTTCACCCACAGTCTTGGTAACAGTCACCTGGAATTTAGCTACCATGTTATCATAAACCACATCGGCTTCATTACCCTTGACTTCTTCAACAGTGTAGTAGTAAACACCTGGTTTGTCATAGACAATGTTTTCAAAACTAATGTTTCCTTTTGCATTATTGGTCACTGTTTGGATAACATTACCCTTGTCGTCCTTAAGAACGAAGCTAAATTCACCATCTTTGAGGTTACGGCCCGTAAGAACCTTGGTCAATTCGAATTTGGCCTTGGCTGGTTGCACTTCTTTAACATAGTTATTAAAGACAGTGTCTTTTGGATTAGCGACCGTTGATACCAAAGCATCCCCATCTCGGGTCACTGTAATCCAGACAGTCGCTTTCATACCATCATAGATGATATCTTCGTTAGTTCCCTTAACTTCTTCAACAGTATAAGTGTAAGTTCCTGCCTTATCAAAGTGAAGTTCACTAAATGCAACACGACCATCAGCTGTATTTCCAACAGTTTCGACAATATGGCCTGCACTATCTTTGAGGACAAATTGGAACTCATTAGCAGTCAAAGTTTGGTTAACACCTGCCTTAGTCAATTCCTTACTGAACTGAATAGCAGCTTTAGCTGGAGTCACAAACTTGTTGTTAAAGATGGTGTCTTTTGGATTAACTACGGTTGAAACAAGAGCATCACCATCACGTGTTACCGTGATAGAAACAGCAGCTTTCATCGTATCATAGACAATTGCATCATCCTTACCTGCAAGTTCTTCAACAGTGTAGTTGTAGGTACCAACCTTGTTAAAGGTCAACTCACTAAAGGCAACCTGACCGTCAGCTGTATTTCCAACAGTCTCAAGGACTTTTCCAAAGCGATCTTTGAGAACAAATTGGAATTGATCTGCTTTTAGATCTTGCTTAACACCTGCCTTGGTCAATTCCTTACCAAATGCAATTTTGGCCTTGGCTGGTGTTACTAATTTATTGTTAAAGATAACGTCTTCTGGATAGGCAACCTTGGCAACCAATTTAACTTGGTTATCTACAGTTTCACGAACAACCTGAATAGTGATATTGGCTTCGAGCTTGTCGTATACCACATCTTCGTCATTGCCCGGAACCTCAGTCACACGATAATGATAGACGCCTGGCTTGCTAAGTGAGAGATTTGAAAAGACAATTTTACCCTTGGCATCATTAGTGGTTTCCCCTAAGTCAACAGGATTGGCACTATCCGTCACATCAACTAGTTTGAAGGTGAATTCTTTGTCCTTGAGGTCTCTGCCTGCCAAGTCCTTCTCAAGTTCAAGATTGAAATGAGCGAGATTATCCCCGATGGCATCTCCACGACCTCCAACTAAGCGAATGGTTGACTTGTAAGAATCAGAAACAACATCCGCATGGAGTTTAATACGGTTGACAGGGTTGGTTGATTCTTCAACAGGTTTTGTCAAACGGGTTTGATACCAAACATAAACCATGCGGTCCAACTGATTGAGTTTAAGCTCAAAATGGGTGTCGTCATAAGAGAAACTCTTAATCAGGTCCATAGCCGATCCCTTGTCAATCCAAGGACTTGCTGAATCAATGTAGCGGAGTTGCAAAGAACCGTCCACAAATCGTTGATTGTCAGACCAAGTGTCAATCAATCTCAAGTTGTTAAGAACACGACGTGAGTAGTTAAGACGCATCTGCCAATTCAAAAGCGTCGGATCATTCTTGTCTTGACTACCCCACTTAGAAATAACCTCTTGACCTGGAGGAGGTGACTGCACTTTACCCACTGAAACATGAATGATACGTCCCTCAAAATCAAGAGTAAGATGTTCCCCTTCATCTACTTCTTCAGAATAAAGGGTATCCAACTCCAAACTCATGAGCTTATTGTTGGGATGTGTTTGGAAATAATTATTAAAGGTCGTTGTGACACGATTCTTCTCAGGATCAATTTGAGCCAGACCTACAATTTGATTGTCTGGATTATAGACATTAATATCGTATCTAGTACGGAAACGCAACTGCTCAGGCAAATTAAAAATGACCTGATCCCCTTCATTGATGGTCATATCATCAGGGAAAGGAATATTGTGGTAGATTACCTTGCTAGTCGCGTACTTGCTATTTCCATTTGGAAATTCCATTTCCACATCAGGATTTTGAACATTAATTTCAGTTCCTGTCTTAGTCACCTTGACATCCGCTGGAATTGGACGACTTAGATTGGTAACCTTAAGTCCGAAATTATCAGATGAAGTGGAACTACTATTACTTGCTGCAGCAAGTTCGCTAGCACTAGCTTCTCGTGTTTCACTAACAGTTACAGGTTTCTCACTAAGAGTTTCACTAGTCTTATCTTGCGATGAACTAGTTCGTTCAGAGCTTGCAACCGTTTGCTCTTGACGCGCAACTTCACTAGAAATAGCAGTCACTGAGATAGCACTTGTACTTTCTGCCTGAACAGTAGGTTCAGCTGTCACTTCTTGACTTGAAGAACTAGTGTTTGTCCTTTGGCCTCCACCATCAGACTCACTGGCTTCCTCAAGTACACTCGTAGCTGGCTGTCCCGTAGGCTCTTCAGCTTGTTCTGCATTAGCGGTACTTACACCAAAAACTGCAGACGAAAGTAAGACCGAAGCAACGCCCACCGTAAACTTACGGATGGAGAAACGCTGCCTCGAATCACCGAATAGGTTATTCATGATTCTATCCTCCCATTTTTACAAATCTTAACATTTTTGTAACCCTTTTCAACCAGAATTATACACTATTTTCAGAACTTTGCAAGAAAATTATTTACCCCTTTGGAGGTTTTGTAAAGATTTCTAAGATATCAATAGATAGTGAAATTTTTAAACCCTTATATTATAGGCTTTCTTTCGGAGTCTCTCTTTTAATATTGTTTTTCTTTCTCATTTTATTGCCATAATTTTAATTCAAAATTTGTCTAAAAAATACTAAAATTCAGATTTTCTCTTTGAAAAATGAGAGGATTATCTTGTCTAAAGGAAGAAAAAAACTACCATTCTTAAAGGAATAACAGTCGTCTTTAAATTAATTAAGAAAATGAGCATAAACACTCATTTAAAGTATTTTAGGCAAGCTCTTTGAGAAACTCCACTAAGATAGCAGCTGATTGTTTCCCCGCCTGAATAATGAATTCGTCAAAAGTAATATTAGCGTCATGGGCTGCTGTATCACTCATAGCACGAACAACGATGAAAGGTTTCTTGACACTATGTGCAGCTTGAGCAATGGCTGCTCCTTCCATTTCCACGGCTAAGACTTCTGGAAAGTGCCCTTTAATAGCATCAATCTTATCCTGACCTGCAATAAAGCTATCACCAGTCGCAATAAGACCAATTTTAGAGTCGATAGAGGCTTGAGCCAAAACCTTTTCAAAAGTCTCTACAAAGCTAGGGTCACTTTCAAAGTAGAGTGGCTGCATAGACATTTGCCCATAGTCATAGCCAAATGCTGTCAAGTCAACATCGTGATAGGCCAATTTTGATGCCACAACGACATCTCCAATTTTAAGTCCAGGTGCTACTGCTCCTGCAGAACCAGTGTTAATGAGGGCATCAACGCCAAAGTGGTCTGCCAAAACAGCCACAGACATGGCTGACATAACCTTACCGACACCTGATTGTACCAAAACGACGTCGTGTTTTCCCAAGCGTCCTGTGTAGTAGGTATTGCCAAGAACAGTTTCTTCAACCTTATTTTCCAATTGCTCCACTAGAAGCACTAACTCCTGCTCCATGGCAGCGATAATTCCAATTTTCATATAGTTCCTTTTCAGCTTGTAATCTTGTCTGAATCAGTAGACAGAGCTATCTGACTCATAGACTTATTAGAAATAAAAGACAGCAATGAAGAGAATAATCAAGAGGACGACAACCCAAAAGAGGATGCGATTAAGCTTGTGTTGGAATTGATTGCGTTTAGCATTCTCAATCCGACGGCTCTTGTAAGCAGAGGGCTGATAATTAGCTTCATAGTCCTCATCATAGAACTCTTGATCATAGTCCTCATAATAAGGATGTTCCTCTAAATCGATTTCCCCACGCTTAGCCTGCTCAATGACATCGTCAGTCAAAAGTGGCTTACTCATAACTTATTTTCCTCCAAAATGAAGTGCATAGTATTGGAGAGCGATGATGGTTTTAGCATCTTGAATTGCACCTGAAGCTACGAGTTCCATACATTCCTCATAAGTCAACTCATAGATTTCAAGAAACTCATCTTCGTCAAGTGGGCGTGGATTTTCAACAGGCTTGAGGTTTGTAGCCACATAGAGCTTGATTTTTTCATTACAGAAACCAATGGCTGTGTAAAACTCATGAATCAATTTAAGTTCACCCTTATACTGAGTCTCCTCTTCAAGTTCACGCGCTGCTGCAGTCATCTCTTCACCAGCCTCACCAACTTCCAGTTTACCCGCAGGAATCTCGTAGGAAACCGCCTCAATAGCCTTGCGGTATTGTTTGACGATAATGATTTTTCCTTCTGGGGTAACCGCTAAAACAGCTACTGCTCCCTTGTGGAAGATGAGCTCACGACCAGCCGTCTTACCGTCTGGCAAGAGGACCTCGTCTACTGCAACTTCAAAAATATGTCCCTTAAATTTTGACTCACGTTTGAGTGTTTTTTCTTCAAACTCCATGAATTGACTCCTTTTACTTCTGACCTCATTCTAAGCTGGTTTTATAAGAATAACCAAGCTCAGATAGCCTTAAGCCTACTTTTGTTGGCTTGGGTGGTGAGGTTTCTTAATGGCATAGCCTTCTTTATTGACCTGACGGCCACGTCCAATGGCTACGCTGTCCGCTGGCACATCATCTGTAATAGTTGAACCAGCTGCTGTGAGGGCGTTATCCCCAATTTCAAGCGGTGCAATCAAGGTTGAATTGCTTCCGATAAAGACGTTGTTAGCAATTTGGGTCTTGAATTTATGTTGACCATCATAGTTAACGGTAATTGTTCCAGCACCAAAGTTAACGTCAGAACCAACTTCCGCATTACCAATGTAAGTCAAGTGTCCAGCCTTGGTATTTTCACCGATAGTAGAACCTTTAACCTCAACAAAGTTACCGATATGAACATCTTTTTTGAGGGTTGAATCTGGACGAACATGGGCAAATGGACCAACAGTAACACCTTCTTCAACCACTGAGTGCTCAATCATAGAGTTAGTGATAACAGTATTGGCACCGATAGTTGAATCAACAATATAAGTCCCATTGGTAAGCACTGACTCTGCACCGACTTTAGTTTGCCCTTTAAGCGTAACATTGGCTTCAATGACAACGTCTGGCTCAATTTCCACATCCACATCGATATAAGTAGCATTTGGATTTTGGAAAGTAACACCATTAACCATGTGAGCTTGGTTGATGCGACGACGCATAACATCTTCTGCCGTAGCCAAGGCAACACGGTCGTTAACCCCGAGACTTTCTTCAAAGTCACGAAGAGTGAAGGCACCTACTTTTTCACCATTCTCACGGAAAATAGAAATAACATCAGTCAAATAGTATTCCCCTTGAGCGTTGTTGGTGTTGATATTTTTAAGTGCTTCGAAGAGGCGTTTATTATCAAAAACGTAAGTCCCTGTATTGATTTCTTTAACCTGTTGTTCAAACTCGTTGGCATCTTTTTGCTCAACAATCTTAGTCACTTCGCCATTTTCGTTACGGATAATACGACCATAACCAAACGGATTGTCCGCAGTTGCAGTCAAGATAGTGGCAACATTTTTGTGATTAACATGGAAATCAATAAGGTTTTTAAGGCTTTCACCGGTAATCAAAGGCGTGTCACCGGCGATAACAAGCGTTTGCCCTTCAAGTCCAGCCAACTCTTCTTCAGCCATCATTACTGCGTGACCAGTCCCCAACTGCTCAGTTTGCATAGTGAAGGCAGATTGACCGTCCAAAACCTCACGAACAAGCTCAGCCTTGTGACCAATAACAGTAACGTTTTTAGCTGGTTCGATAGCTGAAACTGCACGGAAGACATGCTCAAGCATAGTGATGCCTGAAACCTTGTGCAATACTTTTGGAAGATCTGATTTCATGCGAGTTCCTTTACCCGCAGCAAGGATAATAGCGTAATTACTCATTTTCTTTTTCCTTCTTAAGATTTATTTGTGATGGTTTCCTTCGAGGCGGTCTTAGCCTTGAGCCCCAAATCTCAGGACCTCAACCTCCCACTGGGATAGCCTACGAAAGAAAGGGGCCTTGAAAACATAGTCTCTCATTTCTTAGAAAAGATGTCCTCATAACAGACGTTTTTTAGGGCCTCTGATTATCTATAATCGCCCTATTATACCATAAATGAAAAGGTTTTGGCAGAATGAAAGGTAATGAAAAAAGAGCTGACGCTCTTTTTCTAAGAATAGTTATCCTATAACCATTCTTTGTATTTCTTAATATAGATATGCTTCACAAAGGTAACACTAAGCATATACAAAGTAATGATGATAAACAAGAGAATGAAATAGAGACCGTTTAGATGGCTGAGTTTTAAGAGACTAGCCAATGGACTGTATGGAAGAGAAGTCACAAAGAAAGCAGCAAATAAGGTTGTCACAACAACTGATAGTGCTGGGTGACTTTGAATAAATGGTAGTTTTGGTGAACGTAACATGTGGATAACCATGGTTTGAGACCACATAGATTCGATAAACCAACCTGTTTGGAAAATAATGATAAAGGCTGCAGCTTCTGGTGAACCATGAACATAGCCATGCCCCAAAATCATTGGCACAATGATGAAATAGAGCAAGATATATGTCAAAATATCAAATACGGACGAAATAGGTCCTATCCAAGCCATGAAACGCATGATTGATTTGGCTTCCCAGATATGTGGCTCTTTAAGAAATTCCTTGTCCACATTGTCAAATGGAAGGGCGATACAAGAGATATCATAGACAAGATTTAGGACAATCAAATGCACAGGTGCCATTGGTAGGAATGGTAAGAAAATGCTGGCAAAGAGGAGAGAAAAGATATTCCCGAAATTTGAAGAAACGGTCATCTTGATATATTTGGTCATATTAGCATAGACCTTCCGTCCTTCAACCAAACCTTTTTCCAAGACCATTAAATCCTTATCAAGCAAGATAACATCTGCAGTTTCTTTGGCGATATCAACAGCTGTATCCACAGAAATCCCCACATCTGACACCTTCATGGATGGGGCATCGTTGATACCATCACCCATATAGCCTACCTTATGCCCATTTTCCTTAAGGCTTAGGATAATTCGTGCCTTTTGGTCTGGGGATAACTTAGCAAAGACTGTTGTCGTTTCCACAGCCTTAGCCAAATCTTGATTTGACATGGTATCAAGATCACTTCCAAGTAGAATGTGCGTCACATCTAGACCAACTTTTTCACAGACAGCCTGTGTCACCTTATCATTGTCTCCAGTCAAAATTTTTGTGGTCACACCATATTCCGCCAAAGCCTTGATAGCAGGTGCTGCTGATGGTTTTGGTGGGTCAAGAAAGGCAAGATATCCCGTCAAAATCATATCACTTTCATCTTCAACACTAAAGACGTCATTTTCATTAAGTTGTGATTTGTAGCTAACACCGAGAACACGCAAACCTTGTTCATTCAACTGTGCAACTTCCACAAGGACTTCCTCACGAACATCGTCAGTCAATGGGATAATGTCTCCCTTGTATTCCACATAGTTAGAAACAGAGAGCATTTCTTCAAGGGCACCTTTTGTCACCATGCTAACAAATCCATCAGTGTCTTGAACAATGACACTCATGCGACGACGTTCAAAATCAAAAGGTAGCTCATCAATCTTGTGGAAGGTCTGGTCAAGGTCACGAACGATGTCATGTTTCTTAGCTTCTCTTTCAGTTCGGCTAATAATGGCACGGTCCATAAGATTTTTTAAGCCAGTTTGGAAATAAGAATTAAGATAGGCTCTCCGAAGTACTGATAGGTCAAGGTCACCATGGATATCAAGAGGGTACTCAAGAACGATTTCATCCTGAGTCAGGGTTCCTGTCTTATCCGTACAAAGGATGTCGATAGCCCCTAGGTCTTGAATAGCATTAAGTTTTTTGATGACCACCTTTTCCTTGGCCATAATGATAGAACCCTTGGCAAGACTGGCTGTGATAATCATCGGCAACATTTCTGGGGTCAAACCGACTCCCACACTAAGGGCAAAGACGCCGGCTTCAAGCCAGTCCCCATCTGTTAAACCGTTAATCACAAAAACAACAGGAACCATAACCAACATGAGTCGAATCAAGAGCCAAGAAATGGAATTCATCTCACGTTCAAATGAAGTTGGTTCGTCATAAGTATTGATGGTCTGCTCAATTGCTCCCATCATGGTTTCATCACCAACAACTAAAACCAAGGCTGTTGCACGACCAGAGATAACATTAGTTCCCATGAAAGCAAGGCTCTCACTTTCAAGCAGGCTCTCTAGATTTTGACCATCTGCTTTAGCCAGACAAGCTTTTTCCACAGCATCGCTTTCACCTGTCAAGCCAGACTGTTGAACAAAGAAATCACGAGAATCTAGTAAGACCACATCAGCCGGAATCATATCTCCCGCACTTAGTTTGACCACATCTCCAACCACAATTTCATCAATTGGGATTTCTTGCTCACTGCCATCTCGAAGTACTGTTGCTGTATTGACAATCATGCGAGACAAATTACTGGCAGCCTTGTCGCTACGAAGTTCTTGAATAAAACGGATACCACCAGATATCAAAACTAGAGTGACAATGATGATAGAAGTCGTTGGGTCTTCTTCACCCGGTTTAGCAAGCCAGACATTGGTGATAAAGGAAACCAGAGCAATGACTAAGAGAATAACAGTAAAGGGATTGATGATAGATTCATAAATCTTTTTGATGATAGAATCCTCTTGTCCTTTGGTTATGACATTTTCCCCATAAAGGTCACGGTTTTCTTCTACTTGGTCTTCCTTCAAGCCATCCAAATGAGTCTTGTAGCGAGTAAGGGTTGTTTCAAGTGGCTCTTGAAGAGCAGCAATAAGTCTTTCTTTATTTGTTGACATTGGAATCTCCTTATTTAATCAGGAGCCAATCACTTATGGAGTCCCTAAGACACTAATCAGCGATTGACTGGTTAGGTGCGGTTCGGGGTGATCGTCGATTAGTCTCATAGGTTTCTCCTTTCATTTTTTTACATAGTGGGTGGACCTCAGACAAAAGAAAAGAGTCCTACCCATATACAGGTAAGACTCTATAAACTCGAGGTTGATTTTTTAATAGATTCTGTCAAAAAATGGACCGTTCAAGCTTTAGCTCCGCAAGGCGATGAAATGAGCTTAGTCTTGACCTTGGCGATCAGGACTGTTGACCAACGAGTAGTGTCTCCACTGCTTTGCGGTAGTCATCCGTATCCTTGTGGTAGCCTCACCTACCGTATGTCACTGAAAATATTACTCCTAAGGCAGTGACTTGTCAAGGGGAAAGTTGACTTTTTGCTTGATTGGATAATAAAAAAGAGCTTCCGCTCCTTTTTGTAAAATAATCTTTTTTGAGACTTTCCTGAAGTGAGTACGGACGTCGTAGTCAAAATAGGAACTTATCTTATCAATAGACGAATTAAGAAATCTTTCGTATTTTCTTAGCCTGCACGAAGTCAAGCAATGCAAAGACAAGGATCCAGATGATTAGAGCTATTAAACTAGCTTTTTGGTCCTGCCACTTAAAGTGGTCCAAATCACTGAGTCCATTTGTGAAAAGTCCCATATGACTATATTTTATAACGGTATCAAAAGTATCACTCATGCCTGAAAATGTTGGAATGAAAAGGCTAATCATCGTTACTGGTAGGCTAACAATTTGTGAAGAAACTTGAGTCTTACACACCATACCAATAAATAGATAAATAAGCATGACAGCTACCGCAGTTAATAAAACAATAAGGTAATAAGTATCTGACTGTTTACCCAAATCAATCTCTAGAATTTTAGGAATGAAAAGAGCTGAAGCAAGACTAATGGCGAATGGGAAAACAAGGGTAGAGATTATGTAATTTTTCGTCTTAACACCACTCAGAAGGAGAGTTCGGAGAGTCTTTTTCTCCTTTTCCTCAGACACAATGGTACTAATTATATTTCCTACACCAAGGGAAAGAGCCATAGACAAACAACTCGCTAGAAGATTGAACTTTGTCTCCTCATTTAATGTTCCTTGAACCTCATAGTGCTTTTTGTATAGATAGGGAAAGCCAAATGGTAGCATGACTTGAAGCAAAAGACTTTTGTTAGATAAGATAATTCGGCGTCTGAGCCACATGAGTGATTTTAACTGCTTACGCATTGAGCTTACCTCCTGTTAGTTGGATAAAGACATCTTCCAAGGTTGGTTCACAAGAATGGATGGTTAGAATATCATCAGTCTGGCCGACCTGTCCCAACTCTGAAAACGATAGGTAGTTCTCCTCACCAGATTGATAGGTAATTTTGACACGTTTAGCTGTATTGTACTTTTGAATCAGATCACTTGGAGTCCCCGCTTCCACAATTTGTCCCTTATTAAGAAGGACAATCTTGTCACAGAGGATAGTCGCCTCGTGCATGTCATGGGTCGTTAGAAAAATGGTCGTCCCTTCTGCTTGCAACTCCTTAATAAGTTCATGAATAGACTTGGAAGTTGACGGATCCAAGCCTGAAGTCGGTTCATCCAAAAAGAGAACTTGAGGCTTATTAATAATGGCACGGACGAGTAACATACGTTGCTTCATCCCTGTTGATAACTTTTCAGCCAGAGTCTTACGTCTGTCATAGAGACCTACACGCTTCATCAAATCATCAAGGTCCCCTTGTGGAACATCATAGAGTTTTGCGAAAAAGAGGAGATTGTCATAAAGGCTCAACTTTTCATAATAGCCACTATTTTCCGTAATTAGACCAATATTAGCAAGGTCTTTCTCGTTCAAATTGGTAGAGGACTTACCTAGAATTGATGATTGCCCTTGGTCTGGTGTCAATTGACCTGTGAGAATATTGATTGTGGTCGTTTTACCAGATCCAGACGGTCCAAGAAAACCTAAAATTTCTCCCTTGTTGACCTCGAAAGTGAGGGAACTTATGGCCTTAAAAGACCCAAAGCTTTTGCCTAAATTGTCCGCTTTAATAACCTGCTGAGACATAGTTACTCCTTTAATATTTCTTTAACCCAACACCTATCATTCCATGCATTTTTCTGAAAACAGGCATGTGTTGACTGAAAAACACAATGTTTTACATTACAATATTTTAACATAATAAGAAAAGTCAAAACCACCCGTGAGAACGGGTGGCTTGCTCTTCGGCTGAAAGCCTCTGCTTCCGGCCGAGGCCTAAAGGCCTACCGAATGGTTTCCCTTCAGCACCACCTTTGCTAGCTGACCCGTCTAGCGGGTCTCTTTAAGATTACTTTCTTTTATTCTTCTCACCTGTAAACGGATCATACTCCTCAAAAAGACTGAGCTGATCTGCTATCACGTCTTCTTGTAATTGATTACGAATATATTCTTCAATTCGCTTCTGATTTCGCCCAACCGTATCAACATAAAAGCCTCGACACCAAAATTTGCGATTCCCATATTTATACTTTAAATTTGCGTGTCGGTCGAAGATCATTAAGCTACTTTTACCTTTTAAATATCCCATAAATGAAGAAATACTTAGTTTCGGTGGTATACTCACTAACATGTGAATATGATCTGGGCAAGCTTCTGCTTCATGAATTTCAACGCCTTTTCTTTCACATAATAACCGTAAGATTTGACCAATACTTGCTTTGTATTTCCCATAGATTATCTGACGTCTATATTTTGGAGCGAAAACAATATGATACTTACAATTCCATGTAGTATGTGCTAAACTATTATTATACTGTCTCATCAGGGGTCCTCCTTTTGTATATTAGTTAGTGGTCGGGAAACCTTATCTAATATAACACTTTAGGGGGACTTTTTTGATACATCGCTAAAAGCTTTTCGGAACCACTAGCACAGCTAGTGGTTTTCGTAAGACAAGAAAAAAAGAGCACTTAGCTCTTTCCTACTTTCCTTGCTTGATATAAGTCCCTTGCAGCTTACCATGTAGAATATAATCAACAGATTTGAGCTCATCAATAGTCCGACAATCAAGGGCACACATGATGAGACGAAGGTCGTCCTTCCAGCCATTAACGATAGCTACAACCTTATCCACAGGGTAACGTTCCACCAATTCAAGGACAGTTCGTGAGAGGCCAACGCCTTTTGCTCCTAGGACCAGACATTTGACCATATCGAGTGGGTTTCGCACGCCACCAGAGGCTAGGATTTCCACATCCTCACGAAGGTCTTGGGCTTGCAAGAGGGTCTGAACGGTGCTTTGTCCCCAGTCATTGAGGTAATCACGGTTGCCGCCTCGACTATTTTCAATATAGGCGAAGCTAGTCCCACCACGACCTGAGATATCCACAGTCTTGACGCCTTGAGACATGGCATAACGAATGGTTTCCACATCCATACCAAAGCCGACCTCCTTAAGCACAAGAGGAATCTCTATGTTCTGTGCATAAGCCGCCACATTTTCCTTCCAAGTGTGGAAAATACGCTCTCCCTCAGGCATGAGAAGCTCCTGCATAAGGTTAACATGGAGCTGTAAAAAGACTGGATTCATGGCTTCCACCGTCTTAATCCCCAGGTCTACAGACTTATCCACACCGATATTAGTCGCTAGATCTAAGTCTGGAAACTCTTGACGAAAGTCAAAGGACTCTGGTGCTTCTCCTTTTAGAGCAGCACTGTAGGAACCCGTCACCATGAGAATACCTGTTCGACTGGCCACCTCAGCCAATTTTCGATTAACTGCACCACCTTTGGCAGAACCACCTGTCATGGCATTGATATAAAAGGGAAAGTTCCAATCTCGTCCTGCAAAATGTGTGGACAAGTCAATCTGATCTAAATCATAAGTTGGTAGAGACTTGTGGATAAGTTCCATATCGTCAAAACTATTGTAGGGCGACTGGTACTTAAGGGCATAACGGATGTGATCGTCTTTACGATTTGTCATAGGTTATTTCTTTACTTTCTTGCGTGATTATTATCTACTAAGCTGATTCCTATACCTCATACAAGAGCTCTATCCCTGCCTCTTGCCAACGCTCAACTAGAGCATCTCGGCTTGATTGGTCAAAGGCAAAGGCGATACCACAGTCGCCACCTCCAGCTCCAGAGGACTTAGCAATGGCATCGAGTCCTTGCTCTGCTTCTTTGAGTTTTTTCAGCTTGTCCACATAAATATCTGGACTCAGTGATTCCAACCGGTCACTGACAGTTTGAAGGCTGCTCTTAAGCAAGGTCTTATCTCCTGTTTCCAGAGCCTTGATGGCAGCTTGAACAGCTACTTCAGTTTCACTTAGATACTTGCTTGATATACGAGATTTAGCCATCTTAACCATGTCTTTTGAGATAGCAGCTTGCTTGGTCCACCCCACTAAAAAATGAGCTTTGAGAGCTGGCACTACAGGTCTGATACAATATCCCCAGTCTTTCTCCAAAAGCTCTGATAGAGTCATTTGGTCTATAAGCTCTGTTATTTTTGCACGGTCAAAAGAGCGATAGGAAACCAGATCCTCGTATACGATACAAGCTAGGTCCCCCATAGAACCGTTGTCTCCTTGTTTGAGGAGGGTGTAACTAGCTAATTTAAAGAGAATGTCTTCGGATAAGTCTTTCTGCAGAGCCGCTGCCAAGGCCTTGAGGGTCAATACCACAACTGAACCAGATGAGCCAATACCAAATTTAACCCCATCTCGCTCCAACTTTCCAGTAATTGAAAGGTCCAGAGCGGGCAAGTTCTCACCACAATAGGCTTCAAAAGTATTCAAGGCCTCTTGAATGAGGGCATAATTTGCGTCTGGCTCACGGCTAACACTATAGTCAAACATATCAGAAAATAGCTGTGTGCTTGGTGCTTCCTTGACCTCTGCTGACATAAAGATAGGGATAAACCGGATTAGGGCTGTCTGACCAGGTGTTAGAACTGAATATTCTCCAGCAATGTAGAGTTTTCCGCCAGTTTTTACCCTGGCTCGACTAACCGACTGCTTAGGCATCTGGCAACTCCTTTGTGCGTGAAACAATGACCTGATAGTCCTTACGGAAGTGGTCAGCTAGGCGGTCCAGGTCTTCTTCCAGGCAAAGCACCTTAACATTTGGTCCTGCATCCATTGTGAAATAACATTGCTCACCAGAAGCACGAAGGGACTTAACCTTGTCCATAGCCTGATAGGAAGCATCCGTCAGATATGAAAATGGAGGGTTTGCCGTACTTGTGGTTTGGTGCATACGAAGGGCATTAGCTTCCGTGAGCTCACCGACCGCTTGGAAATCATTAGCCTTGAGGTAGCCTAACATATCCTTGTAATCCTGCTCGGACTGTTTAATCCACTCTGGGAAGGATGTCGATGTTTCGGTACACAACTTCATACCATCACGGCTTGATACGGGTTTCTTTTGATCTGTCAAAACCAGCATAATCATGGCCAATTTGAGGTCTGTTTCAACTTGGTAAACCTCACCGCTATCCTTGTCCCAAGCTGCCAATGGACCAAAGAAAGACCGTGATGAGGAGCCTGAGGCAAACTTGGCAATTTGAGCCAATTCAGACTGCGTTTTTCCGACTTGGAAGAGCTCGTTAGCTGCCTTAACTAGGGCAGAAAGGCCAGAGGAACTTGATGATAAGCCTGCAGCTGTTGGCATGTTGTTCCAAGTTTCAATCTTGACATGGTGGTTGGGATTGGTACGGAAGAGATCTAAAACCTTGCTGGCCTTGGTTGTTTCTTTTTCCCCTTGGAGCTCGTCATCGATATACATGACATCACCAGTCGCATCCTCTGGCAGAAAAGATAACTTGGTTTCTGTATACATATTTTCCAAAGTCAGTGAGATACTGCTGGTTGAAGGAATCATACGCTCCGCATCCGCCTTACCCCAGTATTTGACAATAGCAATATTTGCGTACGATTTGACGCTTACAGGCTTTCTATCCACGTGTTTACGGCTCCTTTTTCTTGAAGTTTTTTAGCAATCGTTTGGGCTTGATCCTTGGTACTTGTTAGGGCAATAATGCAGCCACCCAGTCCTCCGCCTGACATCTTGGCACCTAGTGCACCATGCTCCAGAGCAGTTGCTACTAGAAGGTCCGACAAATCACAAGACACCCCTAAGGATTTAAGGTGATTATGGGCTCGAGACATGAGTTGCCCGAGAAGCTTTTGATTCTTGGCTTTGAGGGCTTCTTCTGCCTGCTGACTTAGTTCGCCCAGTCGGTTCAGGTCTGATAAGGCATCTAGTCCTATAGCCTCAACCTTTTCCACGGCCTCACGGGTATTTCCATGGATGCCCGTATCAGCAATGACCAGATAGGCACCTAGATTGACCTCGATTTCCTTGAAACCAATGTTTCGCGTAAAGCTAATGGCTTGGTCACTCAAGCAGGTCTTGGCATCTAATCCGCTAGGTTTACTATGGGCAATAGTCTCTGCCTGATGGACCAGCATTTCCAAGGTCTCCTGGCTGAGTTCCTGGTCGAAATAATCAAAAACCGCACGAATGGCCGCAATGGCCACTGCAGCAGATGACCCCATACCACGCTTTTCAGGGACACTAGACGAAATATCATAACTGATAGGCTGATTCTTGATTTTCAGATAGTTAAGAGCTGAAAAAACAGCCGTCGTCAAGGGATCTTGAGCCTTAAGAGTTAAAGGAATCTCAGCCGCCTGAATCTGACAGACAACCTCAATATCCTTAAGAGGAAGAGCAAGGGCAGGATGACCATAGACAACCGAGTGCTCCCCCATCAAAATAATCTTACTGTGGGCCTTGCCCACTCCTACTTTCTTAGTCATAAGCTATACACACTCACAGACCAGTTGGCATACGAGTATCTTTCTATGTTTTTCATACAGTTTCTAGTGGTGACTCAAGGTCTATCCAGCATCTGAAGAAGACAGAGAACACCAATCTAAGGTATTTTCCTATGTCACTTCTATCTTATCATCAAAGCGTAAAAAAAGCGACATCTAACCTAGAGTGTCGCTTTGCATTAGAGATATGTTTCCAAAAAAAGAGCCTATCGGCTCTTGTCATTTTAAATCGCAAACAAATCGTTTAGGTTCTCAGCCATAGTTGGGTGAGTAAAGATTTGTTTAGCTAAATCTGTGTATGGAATGTGATGATTCATAGCTAGGGTAATTATATTGATAATTTCATGAGATTCTTGACCAAAGAGGGTCACACCCAAGATTTCCTTAGTTTCAGGATTTACCACAGCTTTGAAGGCACCACGCAAATCACCGTTAACATGGCCACGAGGCATGCCAGCAACTGGAAGTTCCTTGACAGCAACCGGTCCACCTGCTGCTCTGGCTTGGTCTTCAGTAAGACCAACTTGAGCTAAAGGTGGGTTGAGGAACATAGCAGTTGGAACAGCTCCACGTGTTTCAAGGTTATAGCTGCCATCACCAGTTAGGTAATTAAAGACAATACGGAAATCATCTAGTGAGATGTAGGTAAATTGAAGGCCACCATTAACATCACCCACTGCAAAGACACCAGGAACACTTGTTTCCAAATGTTTATTGACCTGGATACCACCACGTTCAGTCAAGGCAATATCAGTATTTTCCAAGTGAAGAGGTTCGATATTAGGCTTGCGTCCTGTCGCATAGAGGAGTGCATCAAAACGGAACTCGCCTTTGTCAGTAACAACGACAACTTCATCACCGTCATTTTTCACTTCGGAAGTTTTAACACCTTGCTCAAAGACAATGCCGTCCTCTTCCATGTATTCCTTGGCCAACTTAGCAATAGATGGCTCCACACGTGGCAAGAAGCTAGTCGCTGCATCCAAGACAGTCACTTGACTTCCCAAACGGTTATAAAGGCCAGCAAATTCAAGGCCGATATTACCACCACCTAAGACACCTAAACGTTTTGGCAAGGCTTCAAGGGTTTGAATACCAGTTGAATCGTAAACATGCTTAGTTGTTGTCAAGCCAGGAATAGGCAAGACATTAGACACGGCACCTGTATTGATGACAATAGTCTCAGCTGTTAGCTCTTGGCGGTCATCACCAGCCACTACTTCAATAACCTTATTTGACACAAAATGTGCCTCTGCATCAATGACATCAACGCCATTGTCTGCCAACATTTTATAATTCTTAGCATTAAGACGACCAGTCACTGCACCACGTTCCTTCATGGTATCGTCAAATGACCAGCCCTTCTCAGCCGCTACAATCATAGTCTTAGTTGGGATACAAGCAATATTAATGCAAGTACCACCATACATCGCTTTACTGCGCTCGATGACAGCAACTTTCTTACCAGCTGCATTCATCTTAGCAGCCAGAGTTTTACCGGCTTTACCGAAACCGATAACAATCAAATCATAGTTTAACATTTCTGTATCCTCCTATCTACCGCTATTCTATCATTTAATTTTTCAGACTGCACACAATTGAACCGGAAATAAAAAGAGGCTACAGCTTTTATTGTAACCCCTTTCTCATTTGTTTTTAATAGATATCCCTAAGTCCACTACCTAAGTGTTTTCTCGCAGAAATTCTAATATAATTTTATTAAATTGCTTACTTTCAATAAAGGCTGCGTGACCCTGTTTGCTAAATTCATAATAGGAAGCATTTGGAATGCTATTTGCAAGTTCCCTTGCACCATCCACTCCCAGAACCAAATCTTTTTTAGCTCCCAAGACAAGAGTCGGGCAGGTGATTTTATCAAGGGACTTATGGCAATCAAACTCAAGAATAGACTTAGCTAATCGGATAAATCGTTCTTGTTTTTCAACACTTACAGTCCTCATGAATAGTTTATTAATCACATATAATTTCTTTAACATAGGAGACGAAAATGTTTTACACATTGAATCCTTATTGAGCTTAGCCACCTCACCATTTTTAGCCATCTCAATCCAACCTTCGATGGTGTCTCTACTGATATCATTATTTCGAGAGAATGTCAGAGCTAACACCAGACTAGTCACCTTTTGAGGATACTTGATAGCAAACAGCTGGGCAATCATACCACCTTGTGACATGCCTATGATAGAGGCCTTAGCAATATGTAATTCTTGTAAAGAATGGTAGAGGTCATCAGCCATATTCTCAATTGAAATACCTTCTTCGATATGGTCCTTTCTATCAAAAATATAGACCTTATACTCCTTAGCAAATCGATAAAATAGCGAGTAAATGGCAAGGTCAGATATATCACTTAAGCCTTGCAAACTTAATCCCGTAATGATAACGAGAACCTTATCTCCTTGACCAAATGTGACATAGTCAACGCCCTGGTCTGACAAATGATTTCTGTGAATGCTAAACATTATCTAAACTCTTTCATTGCAAGATTTAAGTATTATCATGCGTCCGGTGCATTATTTGATGCCATGATGATGATACTTACCAAGACAACAAAGGTAACTTGCCAAAGAATGAAGGCCATGAAATCCCCACCTTTAAAAATAAGCAGGTCACAAAGTAAAATAGCCAGCAGCACAGCATTTTTTCTAAAAAGTTGGTCACAGTTTTTCCAAAAAGTCTCAAAAGAAATATTGGCTCCTATCTTACGAACAAGCTTCACATGATAAATAATCTCAACCAGGGATGCCACAGCTACTGTAGTTAGCAGTCCGGTCAAAGAGACATCCATACGAAAACCAAAATAAAGAACGACAAGCTGAGAAAAAACAATTGCTGTAATTACACGAATATGGTTGGCCACGATAAAACCTCCTAAAGATAAGCATGAATAAAAAGCATTATAGGTGCTCATTACTACCCTTAATATGTCTACTCATTATATCATAAAATAAGACCGAAATTAGAAAAATCCAACAGTTTCAGGCTTTGCGAGCAGTCACCTATCAACTCGCAAAAAATGGTTCACTTCTTGCTCAGACCTCAAAAAAGGAGTCACCCTCTATCATGGTGCGACTCCTTTTTGTGTTTGATAAGTTACTCTGTTTAAGCCAATTCGTCAATTGATGTATATTCTCTGTCTAGCCCCTTTGCAACTGGTTTGCTAGTGATATGACCTTGGTAGGTTGTAACCCCTTGACGAAGACCTTCGTCGTCGTTAATTGCCTTTCTGAATCCTTTTCCTGCAAGGGCTTCGATATAAGGCAAAGTGACATTAGTAAGGGCAATGGTTGATGTACGTGCCACAGCTCCTGGGATATTGGCAACGGCATAGTGAAGAACACCATGTGTTTCATAAACAGGCTCATCATGAGTAGTCACGCGATCTGCAGTTTCAACAACCCCACCTTGGTCAACGGCAACGTCAACAATAACTGAACCTGGACGCATTTGCTTAACCATATGGTCAGTAACGAGTTTTGGTGCTTTTGCCCCTGGGATAAGAACTGCACCGATAACCACGTCAGCCTCACGAACACTCGCTTCAATGTTGAGCGGATTTGACATCAGTGTTTGAATTTGGCTACCAAAGACCTCTTCAAGGACAGACAAACGTTTGGCACTGATATCAAGGATAGTCACTTGAGCTCCAAGTCCAAGGGCAATACGAGCTGCATGTGTCCCTACGACACCACCCCCAATAATAGTTACTTTACCTTTAGGAACACCAGGCACACCACCTAGGAGAACACCTGAACCACCTTCTTGTTTGGTCAAGAAATGTGCACCGATTTGAACGGCCATACGTCCTGCTACTTCACTCATTGGAACCAAAAGTGGTAGGTGACCTTCTTGGCTACGTACGGTTTCATAGGCCACACCTGTTGTCTTAGCATTGACCATAGCATCTGCCAATTCTGGAGCTGCTGCCATGTGCAAGTAGGTAAAGAGTAAAAGGTCTTCACGAAGGAAGCCATATTCTGCAGCAAGAGGTTCCTTAACCTTAACCACGAGCTCAGCTGCCCATGCTTCTGCAGCAGTTGCAACAATTTTAGCACCTTGTTTTTCGTAGTCTGCATCCGTAAAGCCAGATCCAAGACCCGCATTGGTTTCAATAAGGACTTCATGACCTTTAGCTACAAGACTTTGCACCCCAGCAGGCGTTAGAGCCACACGGTTCTCGTTATTTTTGATTTCTTTTGGAATACCAATTAACATACGTTTCTCCTTATTCGGAAGTTATAAGGTAAAACATCATAAAGATGACTTAACCACTTCCTATCTATTTTTTGAAATGATAACGCTTTCATTTTATCTAAAAAGCTCAAAAATAGCAAGTAAAAAATTCTCACCCCTTTTTAGGTCCTGAAATCTTACTTCGAAAATACGACAAAAGAACCCAACCAATCGGCTGGGTTCTTAAGTGTAAACTAAATGATCAAAAGAATATTTCTTCTTAGGCACGTCCTCCTTTTCGATTTCAAAAGTGGTACCAATTTAAAGTCCTAAAACCTTATTTAAAACTCTTAACAAAATAATAAAAGAGTCCTTGGTCTGCTAATTGCTTATGGCCCAAGAGAAACTCAGGATGCCACTGAACACCTATAAATGGGACTTCCTTCTTCGACAGGTTTTTCATTACTGGTAATACCGATTAAGGGAATGGTTATTTTTCTTGCTCCTTAAAATAGTCAAGTAGAAAGAGGGCGTTTTCCACATAGTAATTCACAGCTACTGGCAAGGCCTCGTCTTTCACAAGGAAATCATCATGGTGCCAGTCTGGTGCATTATCTTCACCATTTGAGCCAATAAAGGCAAAGACTCCTGGTATTTCCTTTTGATAAGCCGCAAAGTCTTCTCCCCCTGTTGATGGCAAGGTTTCAATCACTTCTGCGAAGGCCTTAGAATTTTCAAAGATGAGAGGTGTGAGCGTCTGGTCATTGTAGGTCACGTAGGGCGAATTGCCCCAAGTGATGCCAACTTGAGCACCAAACTGGTCTGCTGTCGCCTGAACGACCTTTTCAAAACGAGCAATGACATCTTCACGAACCGTAGGCTCAAAGGTACGAATCGTTCCTTCGAAAAAGCCTGCTGCTGGAAGAACATTCCAAGTATTTCCAACTTCGATATGAGTAACTGACAATACTGCTGATTCAAAGGGCGATACTGTACGAGCCACAATCTGCTGTAAATTGTTGATGATAGTCGTAGTAACCAAGACTGTATCGACACCCAAATCAGGACGGGCCGCATGGGAAGAAACACCCTTAACATCAACCCTAAACTGCTCCACACCAGCCATGATAGCACCTGAACGAAGTCCAATCTGACCAGGTTTCAAGTGAGGATTATTGTGGTAACCGATGATAGCTGACACACCATCAAGACCACCCGCTTCAATGACCTGATAGGCCCCTTGGAAATTTTCCTCGGCTGGTTGGAAAATCAATCGAACGGTCCCCTTAAGCTCTGCTTCTCTTTCTTTTAAAAGCTGAGCGGCTCCAAGTAGAGAGGTTTGGTGAAAGTCATGACCACAAGCATGCATAGCCCCATTGTCGCTGGCATAAGGAAGTCCTGTCTTTTCCTTAATCGGTAGGGCATCAATATCAGCACGCAAAGCAATAATCGGATGACCTGACCCAATCTCAGCGATGAGTCCCGTCTTCAAAGGATAATTTAAAGGCTCAATACCTAGATTTTTCAAATAACCTTTCAAAAAGACTGTCGTCTCATGCTCCTCTTCAGAAACCTCTGGATGTTGGTGTATCTGATGACGTGTTTTTGCTAAATGATCATAAAATGCTTCTGTCATAATGAACCTCCCTCTCTGATTAGACTTGGTCATTGCTCCTGACTTACTTCAGTTCTCAATCGAATTGATACCATCATACCACCAGAAACAAGGCTTGAGAAATTAAAAAAACTTATGGAATGTCATAAGTTTTACTTATACCCCTAGAAAAGACCGCCGTTATGAGCCTTACAGTATTAAGGCTCATGATAGAGGGAACCTATCATGAGATTGAAAATTCCTATCGCACTTTAAGTCACATAGGGCTGCTAGCCAAGATAAGTACGTAGGATTGCTTTTTCCGCTTCAGTTAATGCTCGGTAGGATCCTACTGCCATCCCTTCATCAAGCTTAAACTCTCCAAAAGAAATACGCTTAAGATAGGTCACCTTGACGCCATAAGCCAAGAACATCTTTTTCACCTGATGAAATTTCCCTTCCGAAATCGTGATTCTAGCACAACTCTTGTCACTCGCAGAACTTAGAATTTCTAACTGAGCTGATTTACAAACAGTACCATCCTCAAAGACAACACCTGACTCAAAAAAATGCAGGTGCATCAGGCCCAAGAACATCATTGACCTCGACATAATAAGTCTTAGCCACATGATAGCGTGGGTGAAGCATGGCAAATCCCAAGGGACCATTGTTAGTAATCAGCACCAAACCTTCCGTATCTCTATCCAATCGCCCAACAGGATAAAGCCCCTCTCGCTGATCTTCAGGCTTAATCAAATCAATGACTGTTTGGTGTTCCTTGTCCCTTCGAGCTGACACTACACCTGCTGGCTTATTCATAAGGTAGTAGACTTCTGGGGCATGCTCCAGTTCCTTACCAGAAACCGTGATGGTTTGAAGACTAGCATCCACATTAAGATTATCTTGTTCAGCCAAGATGCCATCCACAGATACCTGACGGCTACGAATAAGCTTCTTGACTTGATTGCGAGAACCATAGCCCGCCTGTCCTAATAATTTATCTAAACGCATAGCCCTATTGTACCATGGATAAGCCTGGTCTAGTAGACTAAAAAAGCCTACCTAAGAAAGCAGACTCATATTACTAACAATTACACATTCACATGGAAGATATGCCCAACCAAGAAGGTCACAAGCATGGTCAAGAGTCCTACTGTCAAATTACGCAACATCGCTTGTTTAATAGGTGCTTTTCCGAGCTTGGCACTAATATAGCCAGTCAAAAGCAAAGTCAGTGCAACCACGACCACTGTTACAGGAATACGGTAAGGCTCTGGGAAAAGCATGATAGCTAGTGCTGGTGGCAAGGAACCAACTGAAAAAGCAAAGAAACTAGATACGGCAGCATGCCATGGATTGGTAATTTCATCCAAGTCCACTCCATATTTTTCCTCAACTAAGACCTTGATAGGATTTTTACTAAAGGCTTGATTGACCTTGACTTCGGCTGCTGTTTCGCAATCCCCCTGACTGAGGAAGGTTTGGTACAAACTCTCTCTAGCTGCTTCAGGTGAGCGATCCAGGAGAGCTTGTTCCTTAGCGATGGCAGCTTCTTCGGTATCTTTTTGCGTTGAGACACTGACATATTCGCCACCGGCCATCGAAAAGGCACCAGCAAAAATGGCTGACAAGGCAGAAATCAAGATGAACCAAATGTTTGATGTCGCACTAGCCACACCGATGACCACTCCCGCAATGGAAATGATTCCATCATTGGCACCTAATACACCTGCTCTCAAAATATTTAAGCGTTCTGCAAAATTCTTATCTTCCAATTCTCTTACTCCTTATTTAGAATGATTCTAAAAAGTATTATAGCAGTTATTTAGAATGATTACAAATAAGAAGTTTGAAAAGTAGAATTTTTAAGGTTTACTCCAGTCACACGCAAACTCCAAAGCTAATAAAGCCACCTTGTCCTTTTCATCCAAGTCCATATGATTCATCAGGTTACGAGCGTCCCAATTACCTTCAGAAAGGTGATCCGCAGCATAGAAGAAGTGGCAGACCTCAACACCTCTAAACTTTGCTAAAGCTGCAACTGCAGAGCACTCCATATCCACACAAATGGCCCTTGCTGCCTTTCGAGCTTTGAGTTTAGCACTCGTCTCACGGTAAATACCATCAGTTGTCCAGACCTTGCCTTCCTTATGAGGAATCTGACGCTCATTGAGATAGGAACGAAAACAAGCTAAAACACCCACATTTACCGCAATCTCATTGCTAGCTTCCACATAGTGAAAACTCGTTCCTTCATCTCTAAGAGCATGACTAGGGATAATAATAGAAGTCTCTTTAATATCTTCATCAAGCACCCCACAAGTCCCAAAGAGCACCAGTTTATCAGTTCCCAAAGCAAAAATATCCTCTAAAATAGCCACACAGGCAGAGGCACCTACAGGTGCATTAAAAAGAGCCAACTCCTGCTCATCAATAACAAGCTTATATATCGGAATAGCCACATTCGCCATGGACGTTTCATAGATAAGTTCATGAGGAAACATCTCAAGCATTCGTTGAAAGGTCGAACGAGAAAAACAGGATACAGCTATTTTAGGAAACCCCTCAAGAGGCTCATTCAAGTCCTCGGGATTGATAATCGCTTGTCTATTCGCATCAAATTCAGTTAGTAGCATACGTGACCTCCTTAGTTTTAGGACCCATTATAACACAAAAAAATCAGACCAAAAAGAACGGTCTGATTCTAACACTATTTATTCTTCATTTTCCAAATCGTCTAGTTGTTTTTCAAGATGCTTTCTCGCATATCTTCCAAGTGCAGCGAGAGCCCAATTCATAAAAAAGACAAAGGGAGCATACAACATATAAGTACCTGCCCAAGTCATGAGATATCTAGGATCCAAGGGATTATTATGATAAACATTGTGGTTGTACCGATAGTTAGTCATCATAATTATAAGAGTGATAAGCCCAGTCGCCAGTAAACAACCTAAGACTGTCATCCTCGAACCTCCAAAAGCATTTACAGCAAGACGTTCAGCTCTATAACCAGACCAAATCCATGCTATCAATAATGGATAAAGTAAGTAATCAGCAGGGATGACACCATTGTTAAAGAGGGAGCCATAAACTAAGTATACAAACATCCCTGCAATCATTATGCAATAGCATTCGGCACCAACTTTATTATTTAGAGCTTTTTCGCGTTCGTCTGTAACCTTATTATCAATCAGCTTAAATTTCATCATCTTTACTTCCTTTCTAAATCTCCCAAAACAGTTGATCCAACGTCCTGTCTAGTGTTTTACAAATAGCAATGCATAAGGCTAGGCTGGGATTGTACTTTCCAGCTTCAATCAAACCTATGGTTTGTCTTGTTGCACCTACAGCTTCTGCCAAGTCACCCTGGGTCATATCATGCTCTACTCGAGCTGCTTTTAAACGTAAATTCTTTGCCACATGCCCCTCCTTTACATCATATCTGATATTATCGTCGACATCAATTAGATTCACCATCTGTTTTCACCTTAATTATACACTATATATTTCTAATTGCAATATATATGTGTCATAATTTTAGAAATAAATTACAAAATAAAAAGCCGAGATTCTTCTCAGCTTCTTCACTATTTAAACTTAGGCAGGTGTTACATCCAAGCTTTCACCAATTGCCGCAAGACGTTCGACAACTTCTTCTTGGTTCAAACCATTTTCAGAGACATAACGGTTGCGTGGGTGAACACGGCATTCATGTGAGCAGCCACGAAGGTACTTGTCTTCATTTTCCTCTGAAGCAAGGATACGACGGTTACAGAATGGGTTACCGCAGTTGACATAGCGTTCGCAAGGCGTACCATCGAACCAATCCTTACCGACAACGACAGGGTCTACATGGTTGATATCAACGGCAATACGCTCGTCAAAGACATACATCTTACCATCCCAAAGCTCCCCTTGAACCTCTGGATCTTTTCCGTAAGTTGCAATACCACCGTGCAACTGGCCAACATCTTTGTAGCCTTCACGGACCATCCAACCTGAGAATTTCTCACAGCGGACACCACCAGTACAGTACACAACCACGCGCTTGTCCATGAACTCTTCTTTATGGTCGCGAACCCATTGTGGCAATTCACGGAAGTTACGAATGTCTGGACGAATGGCTCCACGGAAGTGACCAAGGTCATACTCATAGTCATTACGTGTGTCAAGGACAACAGTGTCCTCATCTAGAAGGGCGGATTTAAACTCTTTTGGTGACAAGTAGGCACCTGTTGTTTCAAGCGGATTGATGTCGCTGTCAAAGTTATCATCCTCTAAACCAAGGTGAACGATTTCCTTCTTGTAACGCACAAACATCTTCTTGAAGGCTTGCTCTTCTTCCTCATCAATCTTGAACCAGAGGTCCTCCATCCCTGGAAGGCTGTGAACGTAGTCCATGTATTTTTGAGTGGTTTCATAGTCACCAGAAACCGTTCCATTGATTCCCTCGTCAGCGACCAAGATACGTCCTTTCAGACCGATTGACTTACAGAAAGCCAAGTGGTCAGCCGCAAATTGCTCAGCATTTTCGATGGGAAGGTATTTATAATAAAGCAATACTCGAATAGGTTTTGCCATTGTATGTCCTCTTTCTTTATGAAATATCTATATCTGTTGTTTGATAGTCAAAGTCAACTTAACTATTATAGCGCTATCAAAGAGGGCTAGGCAATTGATTTGTTTGGAAGCACATTTTCACAAAAGAAAAAGGCTGAGGTCAAATGCCTCAACCTGAGTTTCGTAAGATTGTTTTTCAAAAGATAGTATTACAATTTCGCAGCAGCTGCCTCATCTAAGATGAGAGTCACATCTGGATGATTTTGCAAAACACTAGCTGGGACTTCCTCTGTCACCGGACCCTTGACCATCTTGAAAATGGCATCTGCCTTCTTGTCACCATAGGCAAACAAGATAATCTTCTTGGCAGCCATAATAGAAGCAATTCCCATTGAAATAGCCTTTGTAGGGACTTGGTCACGACTGGCAAAGAAACGGCTATTGGCTTCAATGGTGCTGTCAGTCAAGTCGACCACATGAGTTTGACTATCAAAAGGCGTACCTGGCTCATTAAAACCAATGTGCCCATTACTTCCGATGCCTAGGATTTGCAGGTCAATGGCATGTTGTGCCAAGACGTCATCGTAATCCTTAGCCGCCTGCTCCAAATCCTCAGCCATACCGTCAGGCAAGAAGCTCTCCTTAAATGGTTTGGCATCAAAGAGTTGAGCCTTCATAAAGGCATGATAGCTCTGCTCATGGTCTGGTGCTAGTCCGACGTACTCATCCAAATTGACGCTGTAAAGTTTCGAAAAATCCACGTCACTTTCAACCATCTCTTGGTAAAGGGCGATAGGGGAACTACCTGTCGCCAAGCCCAATGTTTGAGCACCTGCTACAAGGCTCTCTTTAAGAAGATCAAAGGCAACTTGGCCTCCCTCAACTTGATTCTTAACTAAAATCTTTTTCATTCTATTCACCTCAATATTGGTATATACCATTTTCTTTATTATCTCTTTTTTTAACCTTTTTGTCAAGCGCTTTCACTCAACTCCTTTAATGACGGTCGCCCTATATCGTGCTATAATAAAAAGGCTGAACATTTTTAAACGAGGAAAGAAATGAATACAAACGATTTTGATTTTGAACTGCCAGAGGAACTGATTGCTCAAACCCCATTGGAACAACGTGATGCCTCTAAACTCTTGGTCATTGATCCTGTAACTAAGGAAATGACTGATACCCACTTTGACCACATCATCGACCAGCTTAACCCTGGCGATGCCTTGGTCATGAACAATACACGTGTGCTTCCAGCCCGCCTATATGGTGAAAAGCCTGATACCCACGGCCATGTGGAATTCCTACTTTTGAAAAATACCCAAGGGGATAAATGGGAAGTATTGGCCAAACCAGCCAAACGCCTTAAAGTAGGTGCTAAAGTCAGTTTTGGCGATGGCCGCTTGACTGCCACTGTCACTGAGGAACTAGATCACGGTGGTCGAATCGTAGAATTTAGCTACGACGGTATCTTCCTTGAGGTCTTGGAAAGTTTGGGCGAGATGCCACTGCCACCTTATATCCATGAAAAATTAGAAGACCGTGACCGTTACCAAACGGTCTATGCCAAGGAAAATGGCTCTGCCGCTGCTCCTACAGCTGGCCTCCATTTCACTCCTGAATTACTTCAAAAGATTGAAGCTAAAGGTGTAAAATTGGTCTACCTCACCCTTCACGTTGGACTGGGAACCTTCCGACCTGTTTCTGTCGATAATGTCGACGAACATGAGATGCACTCAGAATTTTACACCCTCAGCCAAGACGCTGCCGATACACTCAATAGTGTCAAAGCCGCTGGAGGACGCATCATTGCAGTGGGAACAACCTCTATTCGAACACTAGAAACAATCGGCAATAAATACGATGGTCAACTCCAAGCCGACTCAGGCTGGACCAATATCTTTATCAAACCAGGCTACCAATTCACAGTCGTAGATGCCTTTTCAACCAACTTCCACCTTCCAAAATCAACCTTGGTGATGTTGGTTTCAGCCTTTGCTGGCCGTGAATTCGTCCTTGATGCCTATAAACACGCCGTCCAAGAACACTACCGCTTCTTCAGTTTCGGAGATGCCATGTTCGTCACACGACGTGCTGAAAAATAATATTGATTTTGAGACTTCTCTTTCCGGGGAAGTCTCTTTTATTGCTCGTCAAATTCAGAAAAAATCCACCAGTTATGAACTGATGGATTTTTTTGTTTATTTCTCCGCAAACTGGCTATTATACAAGTCGTAATAGAAGCCTTTATCTGCAAGGAGGGATTCATGGTTCCCTTGTTCGATGATTTGACCATCTTTAAGGACCAAAATTTTGTCTGCTTCTTGAATAGTCGACAGACGGTGGGCAATGACAAAACTTGTTCGACCTTGCATAAGGGTCTTCATGGCTTTTTGAATCAAGAGTTCCAGACGGGTATCAACCGATGAGGTTGCCTCGTCCAAAATCAAGATTTTAGGATCAGCCAAAAGCGCACGCGCAATGGTCAAAAGTTGCTTTTGTCCTAGTGAAATGTTACTTGATTCCTGGTTCATTTCCATGTTGTAACCACCAGGTAGTGTACGGATAAAGTGGTCCACATTGGCAGCCTTAGCGGCTTCAACAATCTCCTCGTCAGTCGCCTCAAGATTACCAAAGCGAAGATTTTCCTTGATAGTTCCTTCAAAGAGCCAAGCATCCTGAAGCACCATACCAAACTGTTTACGATAATCCTGACGTGACAGGTTACGGATATCGTGACCGTCAACCGAGATAGACCCGGCAGTCACATCATAGAAACGCATGAGGAGGTTGATAATGGTTGATTTTCCAGCACCGGTAGGACCGACAATGGCTACCATTTCGCCAGGATTAACCTCAAGATTAAAGTCACGAATCAAAGGTTTATCAGCCACATACTGGAAGTCCACATGCTTAAAGCTAACTTGGCCAGTCAAATCTCCCTCTAGCACTTCAGTAGCATCATTAGCCTCGTCTGGTTCATCCATGAGTTGGAAAATACGGTCCAAAGAAGATTTAGCACTCTGCAATTGTCCAGCCAACTGAGTCAAGTTCTGAATGGGTTGGTTAATCTGCCAAACATACTGAACAAAGGCCTGCATATTACCAATCGTCAGACGACCAGCCAAAACTTGCAAACCACCAAGAACAGCGACAATCAGATAGGTCAGATCAGACAAACCATTAAGGACAGGCATCATGAGTCCTGAAATGAAATTGGCCTTAAAACCTACCTTCTGAAGGTCTTCCGTGATTTCTTTAAAGTCGTCCAAAGACCTGTCCTCACGGCCAAATAGCTTAAGAACGTTGAAACCAGTTAGATTTTCCTGAACAAAACCGTTAAGGGCACCTAGGGCATCAGCCTGCTGCTTAAAATAGGGCTGAGACTTACTCATGATAAAGCGAGCACCAAAGAAAGTAATGGGAATAGTGATGACAACTATAGCTCCCAATTGAAGATTAAGGTAAAGCACTGTCCCGATAACCAAGGCCAAAGTAAAGACCGCATTAACTACCTGTAAAAAGGACTGCTGCAAGGCATTCGAAACTGTCTCGACGTCACTGGTAAAGCGTCCCAAGAGGTCCCCAAATTGATGCTTGTCAAAGTATGACACTGAGATACGATTGATTTTCTCAGTCATCTCATTACGCATATCCTGAACCGTTGCCTGCACAGCATTGGTCATGAAATAGTTGGAATAGTAGGCGGCCAACTCATAAATAAGACCACGCAAGAGATAAACAACCAAAACCAAACCAACATAGGAAACGTTGATATGAGCGCCTTCGACACCCTTCATGATGGCCAGCGTATTTTTGGTCAGCTCTGTAATAGCTAAACCAATAACTACGGGTTCAAGGACACTCATGATAACACTAACAATTTTCAGGAAAATGGCTAGGTAAAGTGGGAAACGATAAGCCTGCAAGTAGGACCAAAGGCGGCCAAAACTTGAGGAATGACTTGTTTTCTTTTTATTATTCTTCATTTCGACCTCCTTCTAGTCTTCTGTAAGACTCTTTTGATTCAATTGAGAATTAGCAATTTCACGATAAATCTCATTGCTTTCCATGAGTTCTTCGTGACGGCCACGACCAACGATTTCACCCTTATCCAGAACGATAATCTGGTCAGCATCCATGATAGTTCCCACACGTTGAGCCACGATCAAGACTGTCGCATCCTGGGTAACTTCTTTCAGACGGCGACGCAAGGTCGCATCTGTCTTGTAGTCCAAGGCAGAGAAGGAATCATCAAAGATGTAGAGGTCAGGACGTTTAACCACTGCACGTGCAATTGACAAACGCTGCTTCTGTCCCCCAGAAAGGTTGCTACCACCCTCAGCCAAGTGAGAATCGTAGCGTTCTTCCTTGCTGTCGATGAATTCCTTAGCTTGAGCGACATCCGTAGCTTGATTCAATTCTTCATGACTGGCATTTTCTTTACCATAACGGATATTTTCACCGATGGTCCCTGTAAAGAGCAGGGCTTTTTGTGGAATAAAGCCAATCTTACGACGAAGAGCCTTAAGATTGTAGTCACGAACATCCACACCATCCACAAGAATGCGCCCCAAGGTCACATCATAAAAGCGTGGAATCAACTGTACAAGTGATGATTTTCCTGAACCCGTAGATCCAATAAAGGCAATGGTTTCACCGGGTTTAGCCTTGAAAGAAATATTGTGTAGGACAGGACTCTCAGTTTCACCAGGATAGGCAAAAGTCACATTGTCAAACTCCAAATATCCCTTAGTCTCAGTCTCTGTCACTCCATCTTCATTTGGATTGATAGAAATAGGCATATCCATAATCTCCTGCAGACGTTCACTAGATACCGCCGTACGAGGATACATGGTAAAGAGGTTAGCTAGGAAAAGGAAAGACAATAGCGCATGGAAACTGTACTCAATAAAGGCAACCAAATCCCCGATTGCCAACGTTCCAGAACCTAATGGCTCAAGAGCAAACCAAACAATAGCTACAATCATGGCGATGATGATTTGCACAAAAAGTGGCTCAGTCAAACCAGTTAATTTAAAGAGCTTGTTTGAATTATCCGCATAGACAGCATTTTCAGAAGCAAACTTCTTCTCTTGAAAATCTTCTCTAGCGAAAGCTCGGATGACACGAAGTCCAGTCAGATTCTCACGAGCGTACTGGTTAATCTTGTCGAGAGTTGCCTGTTGTTTCTCAGAAAGCGGACGCGTTTTTACCGCCACATACCAGACTACTACGGCTAGGAAAGGCAAGGAAATTGCCACAATCCAAGCCAAAGATGGACTTGTCGTCAAAATTAAGAAGACACTGGAAACCATCATCAGAGGAGTAATGACACCCATCTTTAGAATCTGTTCTGCAAACTGCATGAGAACAAAAGCATCAGATGTAATACGAGTTACCAAAGAGGATACCCCAATCTGCTCGTACTCATGGTGGGAATACTCCTGAAGCTTAGCGTAAATGTCATTACGCATGACCTGCACCATTGTGGTCGTCAACTTACTAACCGCATAGGACAAGAGCACACGACCAACAATCCCAGTCAAGACCACACCGAACATGACCCAAGCATAGGTATAAAGCTTGTCAGCATCTCCACGGTTAATCCCCTCATCAATCATTCTGGCAAGAACCGTCGGCAGACCTAAGTTAGCAATAACAAATAAAATAGCCGCCGTAAAATTCATTGCTAGCCACTTAGGATAACGCCTGAGATAAGACCAAATATAAGCCATAAATTTCTCCTTTTCTTTTTTGCATTTACCATGCCTTTAGGATTTTTATAGTTATTGACAACCACTAAAGCCGAAAAAGGCACAGAAAAAGGGCGTGACAAGCACGCACATTACCTACATTCTAACAAATGAAAATATTAAAAGCAATAGAAAAAACCAGAGCTAATGCTCTGGTTTTCTTTATTAAGCGACTTGAGTCGTTACCTTATTATTTATCTTTACTTAAAGCCATGATAGACTTGACAAATGGTGGAAAAGAACCGAATAAATCAGTTATGAGTGCTAATTGCAAAGATTTTGAAATAATTATTATCAATATGCTTACTTTATGAACTTCATAGAATTCAAGATTACGATATTCAAGCCTAGGTGTTATCACTATTTTTTATAGGAATAATTAATTTAACCATAGCCCCTTTTTCCTTATTTTGCAGTTGTATATCACCAGAATGAATGCTCATTACTTGTTTTACAAATGCCAAACCTATTCCAAAATGTTCAAACTGTGAATTTCTACTAGTGTCTTCTCGATAAAATAATTTTCCAAAATTTTTTAAAACATCTTCAGAAAATTTAGAACCATTATTCCAAATACTTAAGGCAATACTACCATCTTCTAACTCAAAGATAACTCTGATTCTCTTTTTAGAATCGTCTGCATAAGCCATTGCATTATTAACAATATTTGCCACCGAACGGATTATTAAATCTAAATCCAATTCAATATTACAGTCTCGGTCTATCTTCGAATTATACTTGTAGTCAATGTTATCTCCAATAAGGTATTCACACTCTTGTTCCAGTATTTTGGATAAATTACTAATACGATACTGATGGAAAGAAATCTGATAAGAGTAAAAAGTTTTAGAGTAGTTGATTAACTGATTAAAATAGCTATCTAATTGGTTGCTTGCTCTTTCAATGTCTTTAAGACATTGAACATCAACACCTGATAAAGGTGCCAATTGCAACAATTCCGAGTTTCCTTTAATTACAGTCAAAGGTGTCTTCAAGTCATGCGCCATCGCTGAAACTTTAAAGAGAATATCCTCCTTTTGGTCTTTCTCTACCTGAATCATATTTTTAATTCTTTGTTGCATTAATTCAATGTGTTTATTTGTTTCTATGAATTCAAGAATTGTTAAATTCGATGAATTGTTTACAGATGTTAGCCACATGCTACCATGATAAACAATCTCCATTTCTTGCTTTACTCTTGTTAACAAAGCTTTAATATTAATAGAAACTATAATAATCAAAGATATACAAATATAAACCCATGAAAAAACATTAAATAATAGCCCTAACAAGCCACTAGCGATTGACTGATTTTCTGAATGGATATTGATAGAAATAGTTGATATAGGAAAAATATAGGCTACAATTACATTCAAACAAAATTGTTTAACAATTGTCCACTGCGTCTTTTTTACTAAAGCCTTAAAATCTAATTTTCGTTCCAACTATATCCGCCTCCCCACTGTGTCTTGATCGGATTAATTGAAAAGGGTTTTAATTTTGAACGAATTTGATAAATATACTCAGCAATAGAACGAAATTGTGCATCTGATTCCGACGGATATATTCTCTCATAGAGCTCCTCAACGGAATATACTCTCTTCGGGTTGCTTGCTAAAGTATATAAAATTGTAAATTCTCGCTTTGTCAATGATATAGTCTCTTCTTCAATTAAGATTTCTTGATTGCTGACATTAATTATCAAATTCTTTGTACATATTTCTTTATTATTTTTACGAGTTCTTTCCTCCCTTTGGATATGCATCCTAACACGAGCAACTAATTCTGTAATACTAAATGGTTTTTTTATATAATCATCCGCACCAGCCTTTACCCCGCTAGCCAAATCACTATCCAATTGCTTGGCTGTTACAAAAATTATCGGTACATCGATTTGTTCTCGAATGGATTTACAAATTTCTAAACCATCAATCGGCATCATGATATCTAATAAAATTAAATCAAAGCCAATAAATGAACAAATATCTATGTTACCTACTTCTCTCCTCGTCGTAACTTCAAACTCTGAGCGTTCTAAAGAATTCTTTATCAAACGAAGAATGCTTTCATCATCATCAATTGCTAATATTCGATATACTTTTTTTCTTTCATAACTAAATATTATCACAAAATACAAAATTTTTATCGTACACTCCTCTTCCTAAACAGCAAAATAGAGAAAGATAACAGCAAAATCCCCCATAAAAATTGAATTGCAATACCTATTGTATAAGGTATATAAGATTGATTCTCAATCATAAAAAATGAATTCATAGTGGAGATAATCGGGAAGTAGAGAAAAGCATCGCTGAATTGCAGAAGCATTTGACCTAACCCCAACAAGAAAGACAAGGACATTCCCATTGGAACAACTATACTCCTTGTTATAAGAACTAAACTAAAACATATTAATATTAAACCAATTGATACCAATATTATTCTTAATGCTAAGGTATAAATATGTAAGGGAATTAATAGACCATAAAAAGTATATACTACGCAAATAGTACAGAAAGCAACCAGACTCCAAACTAATATAGATATTGATAATATTACTATTAATTTTATAAAAAAGAATTTCCACCGTGTTGGGTTAGCTAATAAACTGCTTCTTAAAGTTGAACCGTTAAATTCTTGACCTATAAATAGTATTGTAATAATAATAATCCCAGCTTGTCCGAGATAGAAGCTTTCTAAGATTTGCGTTAAAACATAATCCTCGGTTATATAACTTGGAGTTTCATGTAAAAAAATAACAAATAAAGGTACTAAAATTATAGTTGCTAGGACAGTCAATAATAACCATTTATTATAAATAAACTTTAAATACTCACTTCTAAAAGAATTCATCTAACATTACCTACATCTTCTTTCAAAAATTTGTAATATGCAAAGCTACTAATTACTAGCACCCAAGTACTCAAAAATAAAACACTGCGTCCTGGTGTTGTGATTTTTAAAGGAGATGTTGCAATTAAATCTTGCCCTAAAGATACTGGTAAATACTTAGCAAGCTGAATTCTGTCAGCAAGAAAACTACCTAAATTATAGACTTGTGGTAATAAGAATAATAATGATCCAAGTGAAGATTTAAAATAAAAAGCAATTGAATAGGATAACACCGCTAGTAGCGACCACGACAATGATCCTAACAATATAAAGTACCAAACATTATTACTCAGTATCAGAGGGCTCAATCCTTCTCTTTCTAAACCAAACTGTGCACTTGCAATAGATAAATAGATTGAAACAAATGACACAACAAAAATAAATACACTTGTAACAAAAAATTTTATTACAAAGAATACTGCCTTATTTGAACATAATAACAAGCTGGTACGTAAAGAACTATTTTTATATTCCATACTTCCAAGAATTGCTCCTAAAATAATCATAGCAAACAAGCCCAATAGTATAGCTTCAAAACCAATATACTCAATTGGAGGTATTGGTTCTACTAAGCTGCTATTTGTTTCAGGGGTTGCATTCAATCCAACTGCTAAAATTTGTTTAGAACTGATATAAGACAATAACGGCTGAAAAATAAAAACAATTGGTAAAACTATTCGGGTTGATCTACTATAAAAAATTTTATATAGCTCTGATAAAGTATTATTGATTTTTATACTACTCATCATAGCCACCTCCTGTTAAATGAAAGAAAACATCTTCTAGATTATCAAATCCGTTCAATATATTACGAAGTGTACCCGAAGCTATGATACTTCCTTTGTCAATAAAAACAACCCTATCAGTTACCGCTTCTACTTCTGAAAGTATATGTGAAGATAACAATACTGTCTTACCAGTGTTTGCTTGTTCCCTAATAAAATTTCTAAACCATCTAATTCCACTAGGATCTAGACCATTTGTAGGTTCATCTAAAATCAGGTACTGGGGGTTTCCCAACAGCGCTGTTGCAATACCTAATCTCTGACCCTCTCCCAAGGAAAGGTTGCCTATTTTTGAATTTCTTTTATGTTCAATATCAGTAATGGATAACACCTCTGATATTCTGGAATAATCTATTCCATTACTAGCGGCAGCAATTTTCAAATGTTGAAAAACTGTTCGATCACTAGGAGCCCCCACACCATCAAAAGAAGCTCCTACAGTTAAAAGAGGACGTTCAATATCACAATATTTCTTACCTCCTATTAAAGCAGTTCCTGAAGATGCCCTATCCAGACCCAAAAGTATTCGTAGTGTCGAACTTTTTCCGGCACCATTCGGTCCCAAAAAGGCAGTGACTTCCCCCTCCTCAGCTGTAAAGGATACGTTCTTTAATATATCTCCTTCTTTAAGAGTTTTTGTAACATCTCTTATTTCAATCTTATTTGTCATAATACGATACTCCTATGCTAAAAATTGTTCTTTTAAATTCTATAATATGAATTTCGGAAAAATATCAGAAAATAGATTAAGATTGAACAAATTTCAGATTTTTTTCACCTCCACTATGTGGATTACTTGTTTTCCATAATAATTACTATATTAACTTAATGAATATATTCGGGTAATGGATTATATTCTAATTAAAAATAAAGCCCTGCCACCAAATATATCTCTGAAGCTACCTGCGACTAATCCTGCAGTACCACTTTTAAAAGTAGAAATTTTTTCTATAACTGGCTTCGTATAACTCATATACTTTCCTTTCTAAGTCAATATTTAATAGTCCAGACTGCTTGACTATTAAAATAGTAACAAAGATTATTCAGATTTTTTTCAGAAAAAATAAATTTATAAACAATTCCTGATGGTAGTAGAATATAAGTTGTGTAAACACAAAAAGGAATAAATTCGTTACAGTAGAGTTGCAATACCTAAACAAAACGTTTATTACAATAAAACATCGAAAAACTATTTAATCTGATGATAAAAAAATAACCTCAAGTACAGTTTACATGTACATGGAGGTTAGTGCACCTTTTCGATATTAAAAAAATAATCTAGATAATCACAAATTTCATTAGAGGTATTCGCTAATGACTTTTTGATATCAATGACACCTAATAGTTCGAGATGTTCATTAAATATTTTGTTATAATCAATATTCGCTGTCAATAAAATAATTTGTGCATAAACGTTACTCCTCCTAATTTTTTTAACTTTTTTCCATAATTACAATTCTTTGTAAATGTGATAAAATAAAGAGTGTTAGTTGCTGTAGTAATCCTTATAGAATTAAAATGATTGTTAACTTTAACTTTTAACTTATATTTTTTAATATACTTTTTAACAGTTATCAACAACCAAAAGTGCCTCACAATATTGAACATACTTCACCTCCAATTCCTATTTTTATTATAGCTTGGTTATACCATTTAATTTGTCATATATCATAAACGGTTCATTTTTTGTCATTTACAGTAAAAGTATACCGATATAATAGTTTCTAGAACTGTTACGATATACCGGTTTTATGACTACTATCATTACTTAAAAGTTTCCATACTTATATGTGTACTGCATGTTAGGGAAAATTATCTGTATTTGCAAAGAAACATGGATTTTTATTTAGACGTCCTAAAAAAACAAAACAAATATATTTTCATACTGGAAAAAGACTTCAATGTCTTTTACTGCAGTACTAAATATTTTATCGAATGGAGAGTACACTAATTGTTAAATATTTTTATTTTAGAAGACGAATTTTTACAACAATCACGAATAGAGAATGTTATAAAAAATGTTATTGCAAAAAAATCTCTAAAATGTAAAGGACCTGAGATTTTTGGAAAACCTAGCCAGTTACTTGACGCAATTACGGAAAGAGGTTCTCACCAACTTTTCTTTTTAGATATTGAAATTAAAGGAGAAGAAAAAAAGGGGCTAGACATTGCGAAAGAAATTCGAAAAAAAGATCCTAATGCAACAATTGTTTTTGTAACAACACATTCAGAATTTATGCCAGTCACTTTTAAATATAGAGTTGCTGCACTAGATTTTATTGATAAAGCTTTAGATGATGAAGATTTTTATGAACGTGTTCATTTAGCAATTGAATATACCATGGATAAAATGGGTGCCACTATTGCCCAAGATTCTTTTACTTTTGAAACAGCTACGGCCCATGTTCAAGTGCCTTTTAACAATATCTTATTTTTTGAAACGTCTCCAACAATACATAAAGTTATTTTGCATACTAAAGAAGAACGAATGGAGTTCTACGCCAGTATTTCAGAAGTTGAACGAGCTGACGACCGCCTATATCGATGCCATCGTTCATTTATCGTTAATCCTGAAAATATCGTTAAGATCAATAAAGAAGAGAAAATGGTAATGTTTGAAAATAATAATGAATGTCCCATTTCCCGTACGAAATATAAGGGTCTCCTAGAAAAAGTTAAATCTTTGAAAATCTAAGGTGTTTCTATGGATATAGTTATAAATTTATTGCTGTTCTATTCTAAGACATTAGTAGTATTGTTAATGTTTCAACAGGTGAGTAACCAACCAATCAAACCTTTGTGGAATATTATTGGTCCATTTTTGTATGTCCTACTCCTCATCATATGTCCTCCTGTTGGGTACTTTGCTTTCTTTTTTATCTTTATTGCTTATAACATATATCAAAATAAGTATGGTAGTAAAACACTTGATATTTTTTATGGCTTGTACCCCATTATCGTTCAAAGCTTGCTAGGTAGAATGTTAGCATTCTACGTTTTCCCTCTACTAGGAGTCTCTGTCTTCAATGAAGTCAAACTAAGTTGGTATGATATCTTAATTGAATTACTGGTTTTCCCTCTTCATTTACTCATAGTAAAATCTCTTAGGTTAGATTTTGACGAAATAAAAGAAGGTTTCAAGCGTTACTATTTCAAGTATTTATTATTACTGATCAACATCTCTATGTTTGTATATATGCTCTTAGTTTCTATACTTGTTATTTATAGAGACAAATTAGCTGATGCAGATAACTGGAGAGGACATATTAATAACTTTTATATTGTTCTGTTTTTTGTAATGCTACTCTATCTCAATGCAATTTCAAAAGAAAAACTAGAGAAGGAAATTATTGATCAAAAAGATACTCAACTAAATGAACTATCTATCTATAGCCATCATGTTGAATCACTTTATGAGGAAATTAGGAGTTTCCGTCATGACTACATTAATATTTTGACCAGTCTAAAATTAGGAATTGATAATCAAGATATTGAAGCTATTAAAACTGTTTACAATGGCGTACTTAGAGATAGTGCAAACCAATTCTATGATAGTAAGTTTGATATTGCTAAACTTAGTAATATTAAGAATGATGCTATCAAAAGTATTCTTTCCGCTAAATTACTTGAGGCACAAAATAGAGGTATTTCAATTTCTGTTGAGATTGAAGAACCTGTTAGTAATTTTAGGATAGAATTACTAGATTTCATAACTGTTCTTTCTGTCCTTTGTGATAATGCTATCGAAGCTACGATTGAAGCTATAAATCCAAGAATGACTGTTGCTTTCATGAATAATGATGATTCGTTGGTACTTATCGTCGAAAATAGTATAAAAACAGAAAAAGTGGATGTTAGTCGTATTTTTGCTAGGGGGTACTCTAGTAAAGGGGAAGGAAGAGGTCTTGGGTTACATAATGTAAATAGCATATTAGAAAAATACCCTAAATCTACAATTACCACTCGTAGTGCAAATCATCTCTTTTCTCAAACTATCAGATTTTGTAAATAAGTGTCGACTTTAAACTTTAACCTCTTTAATCGACTTCGGTTTTGCATTTGAATAGTCTGTTTCTAGTATTTTTTGCTACATAGCTTAATAATTTTTGGGACCACTAGCTGTGCTAGTAGTTTTCGTAGGACCCAAAAAGACAGTAACTTCAGAATAGTTACTGTCTTTTTTATTTCATGTTTATCTTAAAGCCTTGATAGACTTGAAAAGTGGTTTATAAAGACTTCTTAATACTTTATCAATGCCCTACATCTGAATATGAAATATAATAACGTTGCCCATCTTTAACAAAACTATACCAGTTTCCATCGGGTAAAATTTCATATTTATCCCAATCAACATCACCTGCAGGAAGTGTAGAAACTGCTCCGCTATCTTTATCTGGCGCAGTATATACAGGTGTTTCCTCATCAAGTGTCAATGTTCCAGAAGTTGCTGTCCAAGCACCTCGACCACCTTCAACTCCTCCAACTTGAGAAGCTGGTGTTGTTGCTTCAGCCACTTGCCCAGCATCTGTAGTGCCTGCTTGAGCTTGTTCTTGAGAAGAAGATTTAGGTGCTACTGCTGAAGCCTGATTGTTATTTTCTTCATTTGAAACTGCTGAAGATGATGATTGAGCTGCTTTCTTATCCTTCTTAACAGCTTTACTTGAGCTTGAAGATGATTTCTTGACCGTCTTGACTGGGCTACTACTTGTGCTAACACGTGCTGACTCATGACTATTAAACTTAGTCACTAAGAAGATAGCGAGGATAACTACAATAAGAGTTGATAGGATACCAATGAGTTTAGTTGTTGTTTTCATGATTGACGTTCCTTTTCTTATGATTTACAAGATTAGTATAATATAAAGACAACTAAAGTTTCATTGAAGTCATAAACTGTAGTTTTTTCGTCATAAAAGGACAACATCTTCTATTTTTAGCGTCTATTTAAAATGATGGTCTTGATAATATTATTCGTCATGATACAGAATTAAATGAAAAACTTACACAACACGAACGAGATTACTTAGAGGGCGGAAGACGTGATTCACCCCCTACTCTGCTATTTGGGTATGATGCTAAAACAGATAATGAATCAGATTTTCATTGTGAAGAATTGACTATTGAAAATAAGGAGATAATAAATGATGAATCATGTCAATTCCCAGATAAAAAATAGAAGAAGGAATACAGTTATTGCAAGAGGAAAAATCATAAATATAGAACATAATGAGGATTACTCTTACCTAAAATTATTTATTCGAAATGGCGCTGGACTAAGACATACTTACTTAACATTTAGATATGATCCAAAAATATTTTATATTAGTAAAAACCAATATGTGATAATTACAGCACATATTGAAAATGAACAAAACCAGTTTAAAATAGAAAAACAAAAAAACTGCCAAAAATAAATTTGGCAGTTTTTTGGTAGGGAACCTATTAATTCAAACAGTTTCTCATAATCGTTTATTGCAATAAAAAACCAGAGCTTTTGCCCTGGTTTTCTTTATTAAGCGACTTGAGTCGTTACCTTATTATTTAAGAGTAACTGAAGCTCCAGCTTCTTCAAGTTTAGCTTTGATTTCTTCAGCTTCAGCTGCAGCAACACCTTCTTTAAGAACTGATGGTGCACCGTCAACGATAGCTTTAGCTTCTTTAAGACCTTCGCCTGTGATTTCACGTACAACTTTGATAACGCCAACTTTTTTGTCGCCTGCAGATGTCAATTCAACGTCGAATGAATCTTTAGCAGCACCAGCGTCAGCAGCACCAGCTGCAGCAGCAGCTACAGGAGCAGCAGCAGTTACGCCAAACTCTTCTTCGATAGCTTTTACAAGGTCGTTCAATTCAAGGATTGAAGCTTCTTTAATTTCAGCAATAATGTTTTCAATGTTCAATGCCATTGTGATTTCCTCCAAATGTGTTTTTTAATATAATTTTTTAAACGTAGCTTAGGCTACGAGTTGTGAAGATGGGCTTACGCAGCACCGTCTTCTTTGCTTTCTGCAACCGCTTTGACAGCGTATGCAACGTTGCGCACTGGCGCTTGAAGTACAGAAAGGAGCATAGAAAGCATACCTTCTTTGTTTGGAAGTGATGCAAGAGCGTTGATTTCTTCGACTGAAGTGAACGCGCCGTCAACAACACCACCTTTGATTTCAAGAGCTTCTGCGTCTTTAGCAAATTCGCTAATAACTTTCGCTGGTGCGATAACATCTTCGTTTGAGAATGCTACTGCAGATGGACCAACGAAGAGTCCTTTAAGGTCTTCAAGACCTGCTTCTTCAGCTGCACGAGTCAAGATTGAGTTTTTGATAACTTTAAATTCAACGCCTGATTCACGAAGATTACGACGAAGAACTGTATCTTGGTCAACTGTAAGTCCACGAGAGTCAACAACAACGATAGATGCTGCAGCTTTCATTTTCTCAGCGACAATCGCAACCTGTTCAGCTTTCTTAGCAATAATAGCTTCACTCATTAGTAGTTTTACCTCCGTTTTTATTTTTGGGCTAGGCACAAAAAAATCGTACCTAAACCTAGACACGAAAGTACAATACGTTACAAAAAAATAGTTACGTTTTGTGCCTCGGTTGGATGTTTATGAGTTTAACTCCCCAACTGTCTTAGGTCAGTTTTTTCAAACCTCATTTATAATATCATGACCTAAATCAGACGTCAAGAAAAAAATGCAAATTTTTTTATTTTTTTCTCTATCTTTTTTTAAAAGCATAAAACCTCTCAAAATCCAAAGATTTCAAGAGGTGATGTCTAATCATATCTAAGAGCTTCGATAGGATCGAGTTTCGAAGCTTTATTAGCTGGTAGGAGACCAAAGATAATTCCCACAGCTGCTGAGAAAGCGATGCTTCCCATGGCTACGCCAAGAGAGACTGTCGCTTTAAGCTCCATGGCATTCCCAATTGGTCCAACGACTAGGGCCGCAAAGCCTAGCCCGATCAAACCTCCCAGGATGGTCAAAACCATGGACTCAATCAGAAACTGAGTCAAGATTTTACGACGTGTGGCACCTAAAGCCTTACGAAGACCAATCTCTCGTGTCCGCTCAGTTACCGAAACCAACATGATGTTCATAACACCGATTCCGCCAACTAAGAGTGAAATGCCAGCAATAGCTCCGACAACGGTGGTAATGGTTCCAAAAATCGTATTCACCTGTTCTAGGGCCGAACTCATATCTGCTGCCTTATATTCTCCATTGTCATCTTGGGCCAACTGGGTCAAGCGTTTGGCAGCATCCTTAGCAACGCTACTACTATTTTTCACATCGGTCACATGGAAAAAAATCTGACCAATAGCATCGGTGTTATTTTCAGCTGCTAACTGGGTATTGGCCACAAGAGCTGTTCCAATTTCACCATAGGCACCGATTGCTGTGTCTTTATTCTTATAAACACCAATCACACGATAATCATTGTTCCCAATAGTAACCACTTGGTTAAGGGCATCCTCATTCGACTCAAAGAGTTTTTTAGCCACCATCTGATCAATGACAATGACTCGTGAAAAGTTTTTATAATCATTGTCTTGCAAGGAACGTCCTGTCAACATCTCTAACTTTTTAGCTTTAAAGTAGCCCTGGCTGGCACCTGTGATATTAACATTCTTCACAGTCTTTTTCTGGAGGGAGATAGAGGAAGTTAGGCTGTTGGTCACAAAATAACTATCGATACCAGGCGTCTGCCTAGCCACTTGCTCCAACCAAACTTCTTTAACCGGTTTGGTCGGATGTGACAGGTCCGCATAGGCTGGATCTAGCTCCTCACCCTTGGCTTCATAGTAGACTTGAACGGTATCCTTATCACCGGTCACACTATCGGTAACACTCTGACGCATCCCATTTCCTAGACCCATGATAAGTACTACCGCAGCAACACCAATGATAATCCCCAACATGGTCAGGAAGGACCGCATCTTGTGTGAACGAATAGAACTAAGAGCAAATTTCCAATTTTCCATTCTTACCTCCTAGTCAATCCGAACGCTGTCCGTTGTGTCTTGGGTGATTTCCCCATCACGGATAACAATCTTACGTCGGGCATAATCCGCAATCTCAGGTTCATGGGTAACCATGACAATGGTCTTCCCTTCTCGGTTTAGCTGGGTTAAGAGATCCATAATCTGGGTTCCTGTCTTGGTATCAAGCGCACCCGTAGGTTCATCCGCCAAAATGATTGCCGGATCGTTAGACAGTGCACGCGCAATAGCCACCCTCTGCTTCTGACCACCAGATAGCTCTGATGGCAAATGATGGCTACGGTCTGACAAGCCAACTTTTTCCAAGAATTGTTGTGCCCTTTGCTTACGTTCACGTGGAGATTTCCCCGCATAAATCAAGGGAAGCTCTACGTTCTTTTGGGCACTTAACTTTGGCAAGAGAAAAAACTGCTGAAAGATAAAGCCAATCTGGTCATTTCTTACCTTGGCCAGGCGGTTTTCAGAGAGATTAGCCACATCCTCGCCCTCGAGTTGATAGGAACCTGTAGTCGGTTGATCAAGAAGTCCAATAATATTCATGAGGGTTGATTTCCCTGAACCAGAAGGACCCATGATTGCCACGAAGTCACCTTCTTCAACTGATAAGTCAATTCCCTTAAGGACCTGCAAGGACTCCTGACCATTTTTGAAAGACTTGGTGATGCCTTTTAAGACCATAAGAGCTGGCTTAGTCACTAGACTTCACCTCTTCTCCACTAGTCTCTTTTGATTTTTTGCTATCGGCATCCGTCACATCCTTTAGTGTCTCACCATCCTTGAAGGATTTTTCAGCCTTAGTAATAACCTTTTGACCTTCTTTAAGCCCTGATGCAATTTCTTGCTGCTTAGCATCTGCATTACCAAGTTTGACCTTGACTTGCTTGATTTTTTGACTCTCGTCATCGTAAACCCAGACGTAGTTGTCAGAGCCTTTCTTGGTCACAGCAGTTACTGGAACTAGTAAAGCATCATCATCTTTGGTTACTTCAAGAGATACATTGAAACCTTGCTTGAGCTTACCGATTGGACTAGTCAGTTGAACCTTATATTCATACTGGGAGCCTGTCTGTCCTGAATTGCTAGATGTCCCCGCTGACTGACTGGCATTTTGCTTAGGATAATTGGAAACGTAGCTAACTTTCCCTGTCCAAGTTTGATCTGGGTATACTTTGGAAGTAATCTTGACCTTTTGACCTACTGAAATATTTGGAATGTCATATTCCGTTAAGGTTCCTTGAATCTCAAATTGGCCTTCACTGGTCACATGAACTAGAGTCTGGCTCTCTTTTGAAGCAGGATCCACAGAGTCCGCAACTTCTACGACTGTTCCATTAGCATCTGAAACAATGACTGTTTGGTTGAGGACATCTTGTGCCTTTTCTAGCTCTGATGCTGCGTTAGCAACAGCATCATTATAATCTTGCAAGGTTTGGTAATTACTTGCCTCGGTTTGCTGACGCTGTTGAGGGCTAACGGTAGTCGTCGAATCATCCTCATCCGAATCACTACTTGTTTGTGCCGAAGCCGCAGGAGCTGTCCCATACTGTTGGAAATAATTACGGTCACGAACTGCCTTATTATAGGCACGACTAGCCGTATCATAAGCTGCTTGGGCAGAGGTACTGTCGTATTGGACCAGTTGCTGACCAACGCTAACTTCCTCACCAACAGAGACTGTCACAGTGGCATTGCGTCCAATGGTATTGTCAAAATAAACGTACTGTTCCGACTGAGCCTTCACCATGCCAGTCAGAAGGGTAGACGAGGCCAACTGCCCCTTGGTTACCTTACTTGCTGTAGGGGACTCGGAAGCCTTATCATCTTTGCCACCACCTGCAAAAAGGTTAAATCCTAGGACCAAAAGGACAAGGAAGCCAATTCCTCCAATGATCCAAACTCTTTTTTTATTTTTAAATAACTTTGGACTGATTTTCTTTCGCATAAGTCTCTCTTTTCTTTTGTATCGTATAAATAAAACAATTGTAATACTTTTAACTTTCTGTGTCAATGGCCTTCGCTTAAATCCATGACACCATAGTGCAGCTTTTGATTGGGGCGAATCTGACGTTCAAACCCAAGTTCCTCAAAAACGGTATCTCGAAAATGCGCCTTGATGATAATTTTTTCTCGTGCGACACGCTTAGCCTCATTTAACCATTCTTCTGTCAGACGGCTGCCATTGGCCAAAGGTTTGATAGCTTGTAGATTTTCCGATTCCTTGATAGTCTCTGAAAACATAGGATCAGCATAAATGATATCAAAAGAGTGATCAGCCTGAGACTTCAAAAAGGATAAGCTATCGCTCTTAATGGTCTTAATAGACCGCATCGCTTTTTCAAGTTGCTTGTCATCTGTCTGATAAGTGGCCAGACCACGAGAAACTACCTGAAAAATCACTTCTTGACTCTCAAGGGCAGTCACCTTATTTCCCGCTGCCGCCATAACTAGACTATCGGAAGCCAGCCCCATGGTCGTGTCGAGAATAGACTTGCTAGACGAACCCAAAAGATTGACTAGAGCATCGTGTGGTGCCTTAATCCGAAGAACTGCCGTATCTGGATGAAAGGACAGCTCACTGCCATCCTCATTGACAAAAGACAATCTGTCTTTATATAGAAGATAAAAGGGGTCAAATCGCTCTAAACATTTCGCCAAGGATAACTTGCGACGAGGCTGGTAGTCAGCTCCCAGTTCGTGGGCCAATTCTTGGGCACGCGCAATCAAGGCCTCATTTTCACGTAAAGATGTGGTAATAATCATGTTTCTAGTATAGCAGAATCTTAGGAAACAAAACCATAGTCTTAGCTTTCATTTTAATTTGATAGCTTACATTTGTGTAAGAAAAAAGCCCCCAGTAAGGCTGAGACTCAGAACATAATTAAACTATTTTTAAATATGAAATAGATTTTGCGAACCTAGTAAGCTTATACCGAGACTTTTCGTAGTGATAAAAACGTCTGAAACGATTAGTTTCAGGCGTTCGGAAGTTTTGAGACTTCCGGCTCAAAACTGAGTCATGGAACTTCGCAGAAGGTCGCTGACGACCGTCATCACTTAAGAAAAGTCTCAAAAGAAAACTTTGTCTTCAAAAAAAAAGCCCCAGCAAAGCTGAGACTCTATTTCGTGATTAGATAGCTTCTGTTGTAAAGCTACGGCTTTCAAGCACACGCACCATAGCATCTGCTGTGTCAAGCGCTGTGAAGAGTGGAATTCCAGCTTCAATAGCTGAGCTACGGATAGCTGCTCCGTCTTCGTCATAAGTACGTTTGTTACCAACCGTATTGATAATAGCTTGCGCTTTACCTGTACGAACGAGGGCTGGAATGTCGTTATCGTCATTTTCACCCAATTTGTTAACAAGCGTTGCGTGAACCCCGTGTTCATTCAAGAACTTGGCTGTTCCTTCAGTGGCGTAGATACCATAACCGATAGCGTCGAAACGACGAGCCAAGTCAAGGGCTTCTTCTTTAGTATCATCATGAATAGTAAAGATAACATTACCAAAGGTTGGCAAGTGGAGGTAAGATGCTTCAAAGGCTTTGTAGAGCGCTTTTTCAAGAGTCGCATCTGTACCCATAACTTCACCAGTTGATTTCATTTCAGGTCCAAGGAGGCTATCTACCTTAGCCAATTTTGTGAATGAGAAGACTGGTGCTTTGACATGGACATGGTTGCTTTCTGGGTAAAGACCATCTTTGTAACCTTGCTCAGCCAATGATTTACCAAGAATCAAGTTTGTAGCAACTTGAGCCATTGGGATATCAGTCACCTTAGACAAGAATGGTACGGTACGACTGGCACGTGGGTTAACCTCGATAACATAGACTGTTTCATCCTTAATAACGAACTGGATGTTCATCATACCGATACAGTTAAGACCAATAGCCAAGCGTTTAGTGTAGTCAGCGATAGTCTCTTGGATTTTCTTAGAAAGGGTTTGTGGTGGGTAAACTGCCATTGAGTCCCCTGAGTGAACCCCTGCACGCTCGATGTGTTCCATAATACCTGGAATCAAGACATCCTTACCATCAGAGATGGCATCCACTTCACACTCACGTCCGATGATATAGCTATCAACAAGGACTGGGTGGTCTGGACTTGCCTTAACGGCTGTACGCATGTAAGAACGAAGGTCTTCTTCATTTTCAACAATTTCCATGGCACGTCCACCCAAAACGTATGATGGACGAACAAGAACTGGGAAGCCAATCTTACGAGCTGCTTCAACCGCTTCTTCTTCGTTTGTCGCTGTTTGTCCTGGTGGTTGTGGAATGTCCAAATCTTTAAGGGCTTGTTCAAAGAGGTCACGGTCTTCGGCACGGTCAAGGTCAGCAACCTGTGTACCCAAGATTTTCACACCAGCTTTAGACAATGGCTCTGCCAAGTTGATGGCTGTCTGTCCACCAAACTGAACCACGACACCCTTAGGTTGTTCCAATTCGATAACGTTCATCACGTCTTCAAAAGTCAATGGTTCAAAGTAAAGTTTATCTGAAACTGAGAAGTCTGTTGAAACTGTCTCAGGGTTAGAGTTCATGATGATAGCTTCGTAACCTGCAGCCTGGATAGCTTTTACAGAGTGAACTGTCGCATAGTCGAACTCAACCCCTTGTCCGATACGGATAGGACCTGAACCAAGAACGATGACAGATTCTTTATCAGATTTGATTGATTCATTTTCCCACTCGTAAGTTGAGTAGAAATATGGTGTTGATGACTCGAACTCAGCCGCACAGGTATCGACCATCTTGTAGACAGGAACAATGTTATTTTCCAAACGTGTCGTACGAACTTGGTCGGCTGTTTGATTCCAAAGATCAGCAATCTTACGGTCAGAGAAACCGTTACGTTTAGCTTCTTTCAAAACTTCAACATCGCCTACGTGAGTAGCCAGTTCTTGTTCCAATTCAAAGATATGGAGCAATTTGTCAAGGAAGAAGATATCAATCTTAGTCAACTCTGACAATTCTTCAATAGTATATCCACGACGGATGGCTTCAGAGAGGTAGAAGAGACGGTCGTCTTGAGCTTTGACAATCTTTTCAACCAAGGCGTCGTCTGTGACGTCCGCAAGCTCAGGCATTTCATTGTGGTAAACACCAATTTCAAGTGAACGGCAGGCTTTAAGAAGTGACTCTTCGATGTTACGACCGATAGCCATAACTTCACCAGTTGCTTTCATTTGAGTACCAAGACGACGTTCCCCGTGTTCAAATTTATCAAATGGGAAACGCGGAATCTTAGCAACCACATAGTCAAGAGCTGGTTCAAACATGGCATAAGTTGTACCAGTGACTGGGTTAATCATTTCATCAAGTGTCAAACCAACAGCAATCTTGGCTGCCAATTTGGCGATTGGGTAACCAGTTGCTTTTGAGGCAAGGGCTGATGAACGAGACACACGTGGGTTCACTTCGATAACATAGTACTTGAAGCTATTAGGGTCAAGAGCCAACTGTACGTTACAACCACCCTCAATTTTAAGGGCACGAATAATCTTCAAGCTGGCATCACGAAGCATTTGGTTTTCAATATCTGACAAGGTTTGCGTTGGAGCAAATACAATTGAGTCCCCTGTGTGGATACCAACTGGGTCAAAGTTTTCCATGTTACATACCACAAGAGCATTGTCTGCGGCATCACGCATAACTTCGTATTCGATTTCTTTGAAACCAGCGATAGAACGTTCAATCAAACATTGGGTTACTGGTGACAATTTCAATCCATTTTCAGCGATTTCACGAAGTTCTTCTTCATTGGCACACATACCTCCACCAGTACCACCAAGGGTAAAGGCTGGACGAACGATAACTGGGTAGCCAATCTCTGACGCAAAGGCAACTGCTTCTTCAACCGTATTTACAATCTCTGATTCTGGAATTGGTTGTTCCAAATCTTCCATCAATTGTTTGAAGAGGTCACGGTCTTCGGCTTGGTCAATGGCAGACAATTTTGTTCCCAAAAGCTCTACTCCAAGCTCATCAAGAATGCCAGCTTTTGACAATTCCATTGCCATATTCAAACCAGTCTGTCCACCAAGAGTTGGCAAGAGAGCATCCGGACGCTCTTTACGAAGAATACGTGTGACAAACTCAAGCGTAATTGGTTCAATGTAAACCTTGTCTGCGATTTCTTTATCAGTCATGATAGTCGCAGGGTTAGAGTTAACAAGAACAACACTGTAGCCTTCTTCTTTCAAGGCCAAGCAGGCTTGCGTACCAGCGTAGTCGAACTCAGCAGCCTGACCAATGATGATAGGACCAGACCCGATAACCATAATTTTTTTAATATCAGAACGTTTAGGCATAATTTATGATACAAAGCCCGTTAAGGACCCAGTGAAAATAGGAAACGTGACGACGACGCCTAAGCATCTAGTCACCGTTTATCTTTTTCACACAGTCCTTAGGGCGTGTTCACTTCCGTGAACCTGTATCTTCTCCTTTCTATTTGACAACTCTCTGGTTGTCATTAAATAAGGTAGTAGACTGGGGCGAACAAGAGTCACACCCCACTATAGTCACTAGACAGTTGCAATTAACGACGTGCTTTTTCAGCTTGGAAAGCATCAATCAATTCCAAGAACTCATCGAAGAGATAGCTCGCATCGTGTGGACCAGGTGCTGCATCTGGGTGGAATTGCACTGAGAATGCAGGGAAGTCACGGTGACGAACACCTTCAACTGACTTATCGTTAATTTCTTCGTGTGTTACCATGAGGCAATCTGGAAGTGTCTCACGGTCAATGGCATAACCATGGTTTTGGCTGGTGAAGTCAACACGACCAGTCGCAATTTCACGAACCGCATGGTTAAATCCACGGTGACCAAACTTCATCTTGTAGGCCTTGGCACCATTCGCCAAACTAAACAACTGATGACCCATACAGATACCAAAAATTGGAATTTTGCCTTGAATGCCACGAATCATATCAAGTGCATACGGTACATCTTCAGGGTTACCTGGACCATTTGACAACATCACACCATCTGGATTAAGATGGAGAATTTCTTCAGCAGTGATATCATGTGGCACAACAGTCACGTTACAGTCACGTTTTGAAAACTCACGCAAGATAGAGTGCTTGAGACCAAAGTCAACCAAAACGATATTTTTACCAACACCTGGTGCTGGGTAGGCTGTCTTAGTTGATACCTGCTCAATATTGTTGGTTGGCAAAACAGTCGCACGCAATTGATCTTGCAAGTGCTCGATACTGTCACCAGGATTAGCCAAAGTCGCTTTCATGGTACCGTGTTGACGGATAATCTTAGTCAAGGCACGTGTATCAATACCAGAGATACCAGGGATGTTTTTTGCTTTCAAAAACTCATCCAAGGTCATTTGGTTACGCCAGTTGCTGGCACGACGGCTAGCCTCTGACACAACAACACCCTTGGTCGTTGGCTTAATTGACTCATAGTCGTCACGGTTAACACCGTAGTTACCAACAAGTGGATAAGTAAAAGTCAAAATTTGACCATTGTAAGACTGGTCTGTGATAGATTCTTGATAACCTGTCATACCAGTATTAAAGACGATTTCACCCGTCACATCCACATCAGCACCGAAGGCCTGACCTTCAAAAATAGTGCCGTCTTCCAAAATAAGTAAACGTTTTGCCATTATAGTAAATTGTTCCTTTCACTAAGATACAAAGGGCGTTAAACATCTGAATGAAAATCAAACCTAACAAAGAAGCTCTAGCCTCTAGGAAGATTTGTCTCTTTTCAAAGATTTAGCCCATGTTCTTTTTCGTCTGATTCTCTCAGGAATCGGTTAACGTAGTTTACGCTTTGCCATTTAAAATAGCTTCAATAATTGCCATACGGACAAAGACCCCGTTTTGCATCTGAGCAACGATACGAGCCTTAGGCGCCTCAACCAGACTATCAGCAATCTCCACATCACGATTAACCGGAGCAGGATGCATGATAATCGCCTGATCAGCTAACTTGGCATAACGTTCTTCAGTCAAACCATAGAGAGCATGGTAGTCTTCTTTTGAAAATCCTTTATCGTCCCCATGACGTTCGTGCTGAACACGAAGCAACATGAGCACATCCAAGTCCTCAATGACGTCGTCAATAGCCACATGCTGACCATAGACATCGAACGCATTCGAGTACCACTCTGCAGGACCAGCAAAATAAAGCTGAGCACCCAAACGCTTGAGAATCTGCATATTGGACTTAGCGACACGCGAATGCGTAATGTCACCTGCAATACAAATCTTAAGATTTTCAAAGGTTCCGAACTCTTCGTAAATGGTCATCAAGTCAAGCAAACACTGACTTGGGTGTTGCCCTGAACCATCACCACCATTGACAATAGAGGTCTGAATAGTCCTACTATCAATCAACTGCTTGTAGTAATCGACTTCCGAGTGGCGAACCACACAGATGTCAACGCCCAAGGCAGACATGGTCAAAATGGTATCATAGAGGGTCTCACCCTTATTTACCGAGCTAGTTCCAGCATCGAACTCAATCACATCCAAGCCAAGTTTTTTCTCAGCCACTTCGAAGGACTTGTGTGTTCGTGTTGAATTTTCAAAAAAGAGATTGGCAGCGAAATACTGTCGATCCAGCTGGAAATCAGCTCTGCCATTTTTAAAATCTCCACCTCGACGAATCAGGCCCAAGACCTCTTCATTCGTGAGGGTTTCCATGGTCACCAAATGCTTCAGTGACACTTTTCCATCTGCAATCGCCATAGTTTTTCCTTTTAAATTGATTGACTAATCTTTGCTACCTTTTTTAGGATCTGGCAAAATTTGATAAAGCAAGATACCAAGAATGGTTGAGCTTGCCACACCCGTGATTTGAAGACCACCAAGGTCAATCATCAAACCACCGATACCAGATACCAAGATAACACTAGCAATCAAGAGATTCTTTTTATTATCAAAATCAATCTTATGTTCAACTAAAATTTTCAAACCGCTAGCAGCGATAACCCCAAAGAGGGCAATAGATAATCCCCCTAATACAGGAGTTGGAATAGAATGCAAGAGTGCTGATAACTTACCAATAAAGCTCATCAAGACCGCAATCACTGCTGCGCCCGCAATAACGTAAACTGAGTAGACCTTACTGAGGGCCATAACCCCAATATTTTCACCATAAGAAGTTACCGGAGGAGCTCCAAAGAAGCCAGCGATAATCTGTGCCAAACCATCACCAGTAAGGGTACGGTCAAGACCTGGATCTTTAAAGTAATCACGCTCAGTCAAACTGTTTAGAACCATGACGTGACCAAAGTGTTCAGTCATCGTCACAAAGGCAATCGGAGCCATGGTCAAAATCGCACTTGGATAGAGCTTGAAGCTATAATCCACAAATGGAATGTCAAAGTTTGGAACCTGAATCCAATGTGCCGCTGCTACCTCTGAGAAATTGATAAAGCTATGTCCTGTCAGCAAACCAAGAACCGCTGAGAAAATATAGCCCACAATTAAACCAAGTAAAATTGGGATAACACCGATAATCTTCTTGCCATACATGTTAAAGAGGATAACCGCAAAGAGGGTCACCATCGAAATCAAGAGAGCATAGATACTATAGCTTTTATTTAAAGTTGTTGCATCATTGACTGCATTAGCCGCAAGGTTCAAACCAATCACCATGATAATAGGGCCAACCACAATTGGTGGAAGGACCTTATCAATCCAGTCTTTACCCGCATACTTAACAATCAGAGCCACAAGCAAGTAAACCAAACCACCTGCCATGGCACCTTGAGCCACTGCCGCAATGCCATCAGTCTTCATAAGTGTCTGCATAGCCGCAATATAGGCAAAACTAGAGCCCATGTAAGCTGGAATTTTGTACTTGGTCACCGTCAAGTGAGCTAAAGTTCCCAAACCAGATGAGAAAAGAGCAATAGCGGGATCAATCCCAACCAAAATCGGCACAAGCACCGTCGCACCAAACATGGCAAACAAGTGCTGGAATGACAAACCAACCAATAAACCAGGTTTTGGCATATCATTCACATCATATTTTACGTTATTCACGATATCAAAGGACTCCTTAAAATAAGATACTAAGGGCGTATAAAGAGCAAAGTAAAATTAGGAAATCTGACGCCGAAGCTTTAGCTTCTAGGAAGATTTATCTATTTTACACAGCTCTTAGCCCGTGTTCAGTTAAATAAGATACAAAGGGACGTTTTGGCTAAGCCAAACATTTCTGTAGAAAAATAGGAAGTCGACAAGGCACTCCAAAGAGTGCTAGGAGACTTATCTTTTTCCTAAGAAATGAGTCCCGTGTTCAATTAATAAGATACAAAGCCCGTCTATAGCCTAAAGCAAAAATAGGAAATACGATGACGGAGCACCAGCTCCTAAGAGTATTTATCTTTTTTTGCACAAGGCTTAGGGCGTGTTCAATTAACAAGATACAAAGGGCGTATAAAGAGCAAAGTAAAATTAGGAAATCTGACGCCGAAGCTTTAGCTTCTAGGAAGATTTATCTATTTTACACAGCTCTTAGCCCGTGTTCAATTAACAAGATACAAAGGGCGTTTCACCCTATCTGTCAGCCAACTTAGCTTGGATCAATAATGTTGACGCTATCTTTGCCATCAACTTCTGTCACCAAAACTTCGATTTCTTCTGACTCACTTGTTGGGATATTTTTACCAACATAGTCCGCACGGATTGGCAATTCACGGTGACCACGGTCAACCAAGACAGCCAAACCAACACGCGCCGGACGCCCATGGCTAACGATATTGTCAATAGCTGCACGGATAGTACGACCTGTGTAAAGCACATCATCCACAAGGATAACATCCGTTCCATCAATTTCAATAGGGAAAACAGATGTGTCTTGTTCAGCCTTAACATCATCACGGAAAGCCTTAGTATCAAGCTCAATCAATGGCACATCAAGGTTTTCCAACTGTTTCAAGCGCTCTTGGATACGCTGAGCAATATAAACACCACGTGTCTTAATACCAGCCAAGACAATCTTGTCGAGATTTTTGTTACGCTCAATAATCTCATAAGTGATACGTGTAATGGCACGTTTCATGGTTACGTCATCGACGATCTCTTTTTTCTTCATAAAAAGAACCTTTCTAAATACAAAAAAATCCCCTCGAAAACAAGGAGATACACAAAAATATGAGTACAGTTCACCCGTACACTTCTCATGGCTCCTTGCCTGCCTCTCTGGACAGTGATTAAAGGACTTATTTAATTAGGTAAATTATAGCAAATTTCAGACTCTTTTACAAGAAAAAAACGGACGCCTCTCCCAAGAAAGACTATCCGTTTAATAACTGTTAAGCTTCTCTCAACTTCTCCAAGGTTTCCTTGAAAATAGCAGGTTCTTCCGCTGTAAATTCGACCAATTCTCCAGTCGTAGGATGCGTGAAACCAAGGGTCTTGGCATGTAGAAATTGGCCATGGCCCTTGAGTGTCTTACGTGGCCCATAAAGAGGATCTCCCGCCACCGGGTGACCGATATAAGCCATGTGCACACGAATCTGGTGCGTGCGACCTGTTTCCAGTTGCAACTCTACCAACGTATAGTTGCCAAAACGTTCAAGAACGGTAAATCGTGTAACTGCAGGTTTTCCTTTAGCTGTAACCGCCTGCTTCTTGCGGTCCTTGTCTGAGCGCCCAATCGGAGCCTCAATCACGCCTCGATCGTTAGGCAGATTGCCATGCACGATAGCCACATACTTACGAAGGGACTTCTTATCCTTAAGCTCCGCCGCCAAAGCATTGTGAGCCTTATCATTCTTAGCAATCATAAGAAGACCAGACGTGTCCTTGTCGATACGGTGGACAATTCCTGGACGAACCACACCATTGATAGACGAGAGGTCCTTGACATGATACATCAGGGCATTGACCAAGGTACCAGACGTGTGACCAGCTGAGGGATGGACCACCATTCCTTGAGGTTTGTTGACCACTGCCACATCCGCATCTTCGTAGATAATATCCAAAGGAATATCTTCAGCCTTGTATTCCAAGACCTCTTCTTCTGGTAATTCATAGGTGATGACATCACCCTCTTTAACCGCATACTTGGCCTTTGCCGACTTACCATTAACCAAGACTGTCCCAGCCTTGATTGCTTCATTGGCCTGACTACGTGACAATTCTGTCAAATCTGCCAAAGCCTTGTCCAGACGGTTTCCCGCCTCTTTAATGATGACTTCCATTTTCCTCTTTCCATAAGATTAAAATCAAGAGCAACACGCCCACTGTTAGATAGGAGTCTGCCACGTTAAATATCGCAAAATCAATAAAATCAAGCTGAACCATATCAACCACGTAACCCAAGTGCAGACGGTCAATAAAGTTACCAATACCACCTGAGATAATCAACACCAAAGATAGCACCAGCCAAAGACTCTTCTGATAATTCTTAACCAGATAAACCAGAGCCGCACCAATCACTAGAACCGTCAAAATCACAAAGAAATATTTCTGATCCTGTAAAATCGAAAAGGCAGCACCACGGTTCTGTAGATAGGTTAAGCTGAAAAGTCCGGGAATAGCCTTGATAACTTGGTTAAGGGCAATATTTGCCACAACCCAATGCTTGACCCACTGATCCAAACCAATCAGAGCTAGAATAGCCAAAGGAATCGCAACCTTACGCATAAATCCTCCTATGGTTTGTATGTATCAAAGTAGTCAAACATAACATTGACAAACTTGAGAGCACAAGACGACAAGTTAATCCCCTTACGACGGACATAAACCATCTTGTTATCCAAATTATCCTCAAGCGGAATCACCGTAATCCCATTCACACTTTGTGCATCCAAGAAGCCAGACCCCGTCGCATAAGCATCCGTACGTTCCAAGATACCGTTCAAAGTCGCACGGTCTGTCACGTTAAACATAAGAGACGAATCTGACGTATCCACAAAGTTCTCAGAATAGTAAAGGTACTCGTCCTTCTCCTGAGTGAAACGCACCGTAGGCAAGGCCGCCAAGTCCTCCATGACAAGACTTTCTTTTTTAGCCAGAGGATGGCCCTTACGGAGATAAATATGCGTTTTAAACGGAATCAAATCAATAGCCTCAAGCCCAAGCTTGTCCATATTTTGATGGATTCCCTTGCTATTTTGACGATTCAAATAGATAATCCCAATCTCACTGTGCCCCTTGGCTACCTCATCCAAAATCTGAATAGTCGTAGACTCAAAGATACGGAAATCCTTATAATCAGGATAGCGCTCTGAAAAAGTCGTAATCAAAGGTGGCAAAAAGTCATAGTGCTGACTGGCAATTGAAAACTGATTGCCCTTTTCAGAAGCATTGAGATAGCGATTTTCAAAACTATCAAAACTGCGTACCACCTCAAGCGCACGCTCATAAAAGGTCATACCCTGACTGGTCAAGACAGCCCCCGTCGTTGTACGGGTGAAAATTTGAAAATTCAACTCCTGCTCCAAATCCTTGATAGCCACTGATAGGCTAGGCTGGCTCACAAAGAGCTTGCTGGCTGCCTCACGGAAGGTTCCGCTGTTGGCAATGGCTACGACATAACGTAGTTGTTGTATGTTCATCTGTGACACTTCTTTCTTGAAAAATCAATCAATTTTATTATACCAGATTTTATCCTCTTTTGTTGATACTAAAAAGCCCAGGCAACCCTGAGCTTGAATGACTAACAAAGTAGTCTTATTCATCTGATTTATCTGTCAAGAAGTACTCGTTTTCACGTTTGTCATAGTCGAAGGTCAAACGAACAGTATCTACCTTACCATTTTCTGGATTATAATCACGGTAGCTAAGACTCACTGACTGAGTGAGATCGCCCTGTTCGGTTTGTCTCATTTCATGATAAGTGAAGCTAGCCTCTGGGTGTTTTTCAACTACCTCAGAAAGTCGTGTCCCCTTAAGCAAATCAGCTTGTGTACCTACAGACAACTTTTCATAGTCATCTTTTGTCCAGTTGCTATGATAGTCATCGACTTCTTTGACCTTATCATAGTCGAAGGTTGCTGAGGCAGATTTCAAAACATAGACACCGTCTTTTTGCTCAAAAGTCAAACGCACATAGTTGTTTCCATCTGTGTTTTCTTTTCTATAGGTGAGGTCTAGCAAATCTGGTTTATCTTCCTCGTAAGCGTCACTATACTCGGCATCAGTCGCCTTACCGTGAGCATCCAAGACCTCGTCCAATGTCAAAGTACCAACCTTCAACTCCTTAAACTGATCCTCAGTCCAGTCAAACTTATAATTCTCATCGATGTACAGATAAGCTCTATCGTGACCGTCACTTTGGAACTGTTCAGCATGGTTCATGACATATTTCACCGCTTGATAACCTGCTCCAGCAAGCGAAGTCATGAAGAAGATAATTGACATGACTAAGGCAATAATAGATAGTGCCTTGCGTGTCGATTTCAGACTCAAAACCAAAGTCACAATCGCCAAAATGATAAGGAAGAAAGCAAGGAAGGTAAAGACAAAACCGATAGGAAGTGTCCAAGACAAAATGACAAATAGAATCCCCAAAACTAGAATAATGATTGGCAAAGCAATATTAACAAAAGCATTGTTCTTGGTTACTTTTGGCTTGTAATAAGGGTTTTCCAAAGGTATCTGACTTGCCTTTGGAGCCTCTTTTTCTTGTTCTTTCTCCAGATTCAACTCAGGCATTTGCTTAAAAGCTTCCTCCTCTAATGCCACCTGAGCCTCGTCTGGTTGCGTATCTACTACTGAGTCAGCTGTCACCTCTTCAGTAGTTTCAGAGCTATCCACCTGCTGAGTTTCAACCTGCTCAGATACTTGGGCACTTGGTTCCTCAGAAGCAATGACAAAGCCCTCTTTCTTAGCCTCCATAAACTCCTCAGGACTTGGTTTACGACCATTGACGTCCTCAAAGTGACGCACCCATTCTTCTCTAGTTGCCATAGCTGACTCCTTTATCTCTTTTTCTTTATTTTATCATACTTTAATCTGGTCTTATGAAAATAAGGTCGAATATAAGAGAGAATTTTTTGAGACTGCCTGATGTGCTTTAGTGTCAAGCCATCTCATGAAAATGGATGAAAGTCGAAAAAAACTGCACCCTAAAGTTTGATTTTCTATGTCACACTTTTGGGGCAGTTCACATTATGGTTTATTTATTACTCATCAGACAACATCAATTCATCTATCTTTTCTCTATCTTCAGCAATACCCTTATATGACTCAATTGTATTACTTAGGAATTCCATACTTACTTCGTGATTTCCTTCGTATAAATATATTTGTGCACCTAATGTTTCAAGACTTTCTAGGAGGGTCCTCATTTTTATTAATTCCTCTAAATCTAGAAAATTACATTCTAATAAAACTTCTCCCTTTTGAATCCTATTTTTTATTTCACCAATTGGTAGACTAATAAAGCTTCTTACCAATTTACAAGCTTCAAAAATATTATTTGACATTTTTACTTTTGAGTAGATTACTGACATAACTCCATCCTTTATAAATCTTGCACATATATACAGTTTATTATTAGTAAGAGTAGTTTTTTATATTTATATGTATAGCTAAGTATCTAATCCTTTTTGATTTCCAAACTAAGCTTATAAAAACTATAAAGGCTATAAGATATTGCAATAATTCCCAAGAAAACAAAGTATACATTATCCTTTAAACTCTTCATATAAATGCCGATTATTACAAAGAGAAAGGTATTAATCAAAATGACTAATCTTTTATTTTCTATCTTGCCTATTTTAACTACCAATAGTCTAATAATAAGTATCGATGGAGAGAATAAAACGGCAATTATTGTAAGTAAAATATTTTTTCTGCTAATTAAATTAGCTTTAATGCCTTTTTGAGATTCTTTTTCAATATTCATCTCTTTAAATAATAAATCCAGTGAAACATTATCAGGTTCACTTTTTCCTAATTCCCATTTAGAAATGGTCTGACGAGTAACAAATACTTTATCTGCAAGTTCTTGCTGAGTCATACCTGTTTTAGTTCTATATTCTTTAATCAACGTAGCAATGTCCATTTTAATACCCCTGGCTTATTTTTATTCTTTTATAAAAGGTTCTGCTAGCAAAATTACTATTAATAGTATATAGAGAGGATGTTTATGAATAAAGTAAGCGGCAATAAGTAATAGAAACAGTAAAATTCTCGTAACCCACGGATATTCGTTTGATAAATTAACCAATAAATTAACTAAAGGTCTCAGTATCAGTCCCATTAATCCAAAAATAAGCACCCATATAAAATTAGCTTTGTTTTTCTTAATAAATTGTAACATTAAGAATACCTCCTCAAATTTGTTACTTTAAATTTATCAAGACCCATGAGTAAAAGCACGCAACGAATAGTAAAATATGCGCAACTCCTTTAAAAACTAGGGTGCAACGCCCCATTTCATTATGCAACGAGGAGAATATTACCTCTTAAAAGTGCGAAATGGCAGTACATTAGAATCTAAAGACAGTGGTGTGATAATAGAGAAGAAATAAATAACAATTGAAGTGATAAACAAGCCAATAAATCGTTTCCAGCTTCCTTTTTGATTGAGCTTTTCTACGGTCTCCTTAGTGACAAGAGACTGACTTTGCTCGAATGTATAATTTAAAAATCTCAATAGTTTTCTCCTTTTATCAAGAAAAAACAGGAAGGTCTCCCCTCCTGTTCCTTAATTAATCCTCGCCATCTGGACCTGATTTATAAGTAAGGTAGAACGTATCGTCATCTTCTTTGGTATCAAATGACAAGTAAACACTCTTGAGTTTACCATCTCCAGCCTCATAGTCACTATAAGAAATACTCATTTCTTTTTTGAATTCACCTTGACGAGATGTTGAGATTGTGTATTCTGCACTTGAAGCTTTAGGGTGATCCTTAACGATATCTTCAAGTTTCGTACCGTTTGATGGATCAGTGTAATCACCCTTATTGAGAGCATCAAACTGTTCTTTTGTCCAGTCAGCTTTGTAAGAGCGATCAACTTCTACCTTATCTTGAGGGAATCTACCTGAAGCATATGACAAGATAAATGTACCGTCATATTGTTTCTTAAAGTTTAGGTAAACACTTTCACCATAGTCTTTACCAGAGTAATTCAACTTCATCTCATCACCAGAGATTTGTGCATCAGAAGCCTTACCATAAGTCTTGATGATAGACTTAACGGTATCCTTACCTGCTTTCAACTTCTTGAACTTAGATTCATTCCAATCAAATTTAGCATTTTTGTCAATGTAATCGTTGACGTCAGTGCTATCACCTTTTGAATCAGATTTAGAATCAGATTTAGAGTCAGATTTTGAATCGCTGTCATCATCTTTTTTGTCAGCGTCATCATCGTCTTTATCAGCAACTTTTGATGTCTTGCTTGAGCTTGTGTTGTCACTAGAGTTTTGAGAGATTTGGAAAATCAAACCACCAATAGAAACAAAGAGCATGAGACCAGCAACACCTGTTGCGATGATTGAAAGCAATTTCTTGCTTGATTTAAGGCTAAAGACAAGTGAAACAACTGCCACTGCAACTGCGAGAACTGTCAAGATGATGAAGAGCCAAGCAGGACCTACAAACCATGCCAAGATTGCAAAGATTACTGAAAGTGCAATCGCAACGATTGGCAAGATAAGATTGAAGAGAGGTTTATCTGCTGAGCCAGCTGCTGCTGGATTAGGAACTGTTCCAAATCCTTGAGCTGAAGAGATAGGTGCCTTTTCAAACATGCTTGAATCAAATTGTGGGGTTGGTTGTTGCACAGGTGCTTCTGAGAAAGCTTCTGCACCAACTGGTGATTCACTGCTTGCTTGTTCTGCGACAGCATCTTCAGCTGTTTCAGCCACATCTGCGATGTCATCTTGTTCTGTGACTTTTTCAGTAGCAACTGGTTCTGTCTCTACTTCTTCAGCGACAGGTTCATTAGCTGGTGCTTCTACAGATGCTGCTTGAGCAGCCAAAGCACTTGTATCAAAGTCAGCTGCTTTAGCATCCAAAAATTCTTGGGGGCTAGGCTTACGCCCATGTACCAACTCAAAGAGTTCAGCCCATTCTGCTTTAGTTGACATAAAAATCTCCTTTTATCAAGAAATCTAAACAAGAGATCCCTTCGACTTGGCGAAGTTTTCTATAGTCAGGATCTAGACACCTCTCTCTGATAAGAGCAAGTAGCATATGTCCCTTAAAAAGTCCGACCTCACTTTATAACTTGAGGCAACCTTTCCCTATATCTAGTCCCGTGTTCATTTTCTTGTTGATAGTTCCATTCTACCATATTTAAAGACCTCTGTTAACCGTTTCCCAAAAGGTTTTTTTCTGCTACAATAGTAGGTATAATGCACCAAAGGAGTTATATATGAAAAACATTAAAAAGTACATTCCATTAATTATTGTACTTGTTATCGCAGGCCTAGGTTTTGCCTTTCGTGAGAACATCTCACGCGCCGTTCGTGGAGATGCCTATGTTGATAACAAGATATTCACTAAACAATTAGAAAAGGCTCAAAAATCTGGAAAAGATGCCTTTCCACAGTTGTCAGACAAGGTTGGCAAGGACGAAGCTGAGGTTATCCTCCACACTTCAAAGGGTGATATCACAGTCAAACTCTTCCCTACACTTGCTCCTAAGGCTTCTGAAAACTTCTTGAAGCATGCCAAGGACAAATACTATGATGGGCTCACCTTCCACCGTGTAATCAAGGACTTCATGATTCAAAGTGGTGACCCTAAGGGTGACGGTACTGGCGGAGAATCTATCTGGAAGAAAGGTTTCGCTGTTGAGCCTACACCATTCCTATACAACATCCGTGGCGCACTTGCTATGGCTAATACTGGTGCTAAAGAGTCAAACGGCAGCCAATTCTACATTGTTCAAAACAAGGATGATCAAAGCAAACAGCTAGGAAATGCTGGCTATCCAAAACCTATCATTGACGCCTACAAAAAAGGTGGTTACCCAGCTGGCGATACTAAATATACCGTCTTTGGTCAAGTCATCAAAGGCATGGATGTCGTTGATACCATTGGCAATCTTGAAGTCGATGACAACAGCAAACCAAAAGAAAATGTAACGGTCAATTCTGTTGAAGTCGTTAAAGACTACAAATTCAAATAAGCAAAAATCCGAGAAGCTGATTCTCGGATTTCTTTTTTATTTAACAGCGGTGAGGAGATAATCACCAGTGTTAACACGAGCTTCTTTAGTTGTTAAGACATCATCAAAGTCAGCTGTATTGGTTACAATGACTGGTGTGATAACTGGTAATTTAGCGTCTCGGATAGTTGCTAGGTCAAATTCTATAAGTTTTTGACCCGCTTCTACGACATCCCCTGCTTCCACATAGGTCTTGAACCCTTTTCCAGCAAGAGAAACAGTGTCCATACCAATATGGATGAGAAGCTCTGCACCATTTTCAGTTGTCAAACCAATAGCATGGCCGGTAGGGAAGACTAAATTAACCGTTGCCTTAGTTGGTGCAACAACAATACCATCGGTAGGATCAATAGCGATACCTTTACCCATAGCTCCTGAAGCAAAGACTTGGTCAGGAACTTGGTCAAGTGGTACAACATTCCCAATAAGTGGGCTAGCGATGATTTCTTGTTGAATTTCTTTAGGAGCAAGTGCAGCTTCCTCAGCTTTTTCTTCAACCTTAGCTGCTCCACCACCGTATAAATTTGGTACTCGTACAAAGAGTTGGATAAGGAAGGCAAGAACACCACCCACAATGGCAATGATAATGGCAAAGATAACTTTAGAAAGATTACCGTCAGGCCCAATAAGGCTTGGGAAGACAAAGACACCCAGACCACCTATTGAATACATCTTAATATCTAGGGCCATCATGGCAGCCCCCATAAGTCCTGAAACACCACATGATATGTAGAATGGTGTTTTCATTGGCAGTGTCACACCATAGATAGCCGGTTCTGTAACCCCAAAAATAGATGAAACAAATGCTGGCATAGAGATGGTACGTACTTTTTCTTCTTTTGTCTTAAGCATGATAGCTCCCAATACACCTGTTTGCGTGAAACATGGGAAAAGTGCTGCTGAAAGAATACTTGAACTTCCGTTTGTTGCCACATCTAAGATTGCAAGAGGAACAAGTGCCCAGTGCATTCCGAACATAACCAAGACTTGCCACAAAATACCAAGTATAAAACCAAAGACAATCGGATTAAAGTTCATGATTGCTTGGAAAAGGCTTGTCAATCCATTAGAGAAAGTATTGGCAACTGGTCCTACCACCAAGAATGTTAATGGGACAGTAATGAGTAATGTAAAGAAAGGCACTACGAAGACTTTAATGACATCTGGAGTAATCTTAGTAAAGAATTTTTGAATGTATGAAGCCACCCAAATTGCCAAGATAGAAGGCATTACTGTTGAGAGGTAACCTCCTGCAGGAAGTGCAAATGGAATAACTCCTAGAACATGACCTTGACCAGCTTTCTGAAGAGCAGTCACCAGCGTAGCAATATCAGGATAAACAAGTGCCGCTGCAATCGCAATAGCTGTAAACTCATTAACCTTGAAACGACGAGCAGATGTCAAAGCAATTAAGATTGGCAAGAACTGGAAGAAACCATCTCCTGCTGCATTCAAGATGACATACATAGGACTCGTTGCGGCTGACAAGCCACAAGCTGCCATGATAGCAACTATCCCTTTGATAATCCCTGCCGCAGCCAAAGGTCCAAGGAAAGGTTGGAAAATACTTGAAACCAAAGATACAAAGCGGTCAAAAAGATTCCCTTTAGGCGCATCACCTTCATCAATATCAAGACTACCACCTGCTGGAAGACCGCCAACTTGGAGAACCTCCGCATAAACATCAGGGACATGGTTACCGATAACCACCTGATATTGACCACCTGCCTTAACAACAGTAACAACACCATCACGGTTCTTAAGGTAGTCATCATCTGCTTTAGACTCATCTTTCAAATCAAAGCGCAAACGTGTCACACAATGTTTTAAGCTATTGACATTTTGCTTACCACCAACGTGTTTGAGAATGTCTTCAGCTAATTCAGTATATATAGCCATAAGGGCTCCTTTCTTTTCTAGGATTTTAGTTCTTTCGAGGCTTTTTCAACGAAAAAAACCTAAATAAATACCAAGAACCAATTAGGGTGAGTATACACTACTCCCATTAGTTTTTCGTATTTATCTAGGTTTTGCCTGCTGACCAGTAACAATCCTTTTGCTATGGTTATATAATATCAGAGTTCAAATATTTTTGCAAGCCCTTACAAAAATATTTTTTGTTTTTTGAGGTAAAATCTTGACCAAGATAATAAGTCATGATAAACTATTGTTAGTTTATAAACTAACAGAAAGAGAGTTACACGATGAAAACAAGTGCAATTATTGAATTTAAAGATACATACGCTAGCATGGAATGCCACGAACTTGGTTACCAAACCAAGGAAACTGCCTTAGCTATTATTTCTCCTACTGGACATATTCTATCAAGTACACCGCTTTTCAGAAAGGTATATGGTTCAAATACTGCTCACATCGACCAACTTCCTTTCAATATAGATAACCTTAGTATCACAGCAAGAGGTCTTAGTAAAAAGGCTAAAGCCAACTTAGAAGATTGGATTACCCATACTATAATTCTTCCAATGGACTATGATAAGTCCTTTACTAAGCATCAAGAACTTTTGCACCTCTTAGCAGATTCACCTATCGTTGAGTCTGTCCAATCTTTAACTTATAAGACAGTTAAGATTCATTTTTCCGAAACACTCAATGATGAACATATTCGCCAACTGCAAGGTTTTATTCTCGCTCAGGCAGGCATCTACAGCTATATTGGGACATCTACAGTCTCAGACCGAAATGCCCACCAGGCTCTTGAATGGGCTAAACTTGATGTTAATGGTCGTTCGCACAACGATCACAAGCCTGCTATTTTCCATCGTAGTAAGGGCCTCTTAAGTGGTTTCTTTCACCATGGAAGCCAAGAAAGTATTGCATAGATAATAATTGGGACACCTTGTGTCCTTTTTTGCAACAAAAAACTCACCATAAAGGTGAGCTAGATTGATTTATTTACTGTGTTTCCAGTTACTATAGATACTAAATACGACAATCCAGATGGCTGCTCCAATAGCTCCGACAACTGTTGACTTTTGCAAGAAGAGACAAACAAAGACGAAGATAAAGAAAAGGATAGTCAATGGATTAAGAATCTTGTAGGCTGGCATAAGGAAACCATCAGCCATAAACTCTTGAGATTTACGGTACTTGAGATGAGCAAGCATGGTCAAGATATAGATAGCGATGTAGACCCCTGATGATGATGCGGTAATCAAAGCAAAGGCATCAGATACACCAGGCAAGACATTGATGAAGGCTGAAACACATACCACAATGGCTGAAACAATGATGGCACGTGAAGGAATACCATTACGTGACAAAGTATCTAGCTTCAAAGCTTTCATGACTTTACTATTTGGTGTTTCCTTAGCAATTTGGAAGAGGTGACGACCTGTAGAGTAAAGTGTTGAGTTCAATGATGAAGCCGCTGCTGTCAAGACAACAAAGTTAATGAAGGCTGCTGCCCACTTGATACCAGCCATTTGGAAGACCGTTACGAACGGTGATTCATTAACTGGAAGTTTTTGCCATGGGAAGATAGCCATGAGGGCAATGAGGGCACCCACATAGAAGATGACAATACGAATCGGAATCTCCTTGATGGCCTTTGGTAAGACCTTACGTGGATTTGCTGTCTCGGAAGTTGTAATCCCTACAAATTCGATGGCTTGGTAAGCAAAGAAGACCATTTGGAAGGTCATGACAAAGCTTACCCAACCTTTAGGGAACATCTGGAAGCCTTGTGTAATATTGGAAAGACTAGCATGTCCAGCAGGCGTTTCAAAGTTGGTCGCTACCATGAAGATACCTGTTGCGATAAGAGCAAGAATGGTGATAATCTTGATCATCCCAAACCAAAACTCAACTTCCCCGAAAATCTTAACTGCAATCAGATTAACCGAACTCAAGATAATCAGGAAGATGATCTGTATCTGCCAGGCAGGCCAACTTGGGAACCAATATTGCACATAGGTTGATACTGCCGTAATTTCTGCCATCCCGAGGAATATCAGTGATACCCAGTAAGACCAACCCGAGAAGAATCCCCAGCCCTTACCAAGGTATTTGGTAATAAAGTTGATAAAGGTGTGCTGGTCAGGATCCATATAGAGCATCTCACCGATCGCTCGCATCATAAGATACATGAAGATACCAGTTAGTATATATACTAAGATGATTGAAGGTCCTGTTAGGGAGAGAGAACGCCCTGCCCCGAGGAAGAGACCTGTACCGATTGTACCAGCGATGGCAATCAGCTGGACGTGACGGTTTTGAAGACCACGAACCATCCCATTCTCAGTCTGGTTGTCGTCGTCTTTATGATGTTGCTTTTGCGACATTTTTTTCACTCCAATTCTATTGAGCACGACTCATTGAATCATGCCATTTTTTAACATAACTTATATTTTACCATTTTTGAAATAATTGGTCAATTTTATACAGAATATTCAGAATTTTATACTTCAAAACAAGGGCTTGGAAAAATTCCAAACCCTTGTACATCGTTATTATGATTCAGGATCATCGAGGCTACGGCCATGCAAACCTTTTTCACGTTGTACTTGACGTAGTTTTTCAGGTGTCACATCGTTACCTTCTTCGTCAACCACTTTAATTCCTTCGATATGGTGACGAACTGAGCGACGGTAACCTTCAATGTATTCTTCACGAAGTTTTGCTTGCTCCACTTCTTCTTCTGGAGTCAAACCTTCGGTTTTTTTCTTTTTAGCAAGCTCATTGATACGAGCGATTTTTTCAGGTGTCATAATAAAACCTACTTCCTACCTGTTACCAGATCATTATTTTGTGTTCAATTGGTTGAAAGCTGCAACAGCTTTGGCTTTGGCTACAAGACCTGCAAGAAGGGCCAAACGGTTGTTTTTAACCGCTTCATCTTCTGCCATGACCATAGTGTTGTCAAAGAAGGCATCGATGACTGGGCTAAGAGCGAAGAGCTGTGCCAATTTGTCACTTGCTGAACCTGTCAATTCAAGCTCTTCAATCGCTTTAGCAAGGGCTTTTTCTTGGTCGTTTTCAAAGAGACTAGCATCGACTGTCACTGAAGCATCCGCTTTTTCTGCCAAGTTGAAGGCACGAGAAAGTGACTCAACAGCTGCCTTGTAACCATCAGTCTTAGCAGCTTCTGAGAGGGCGTCAGCTGCTTCAAGCATATCAGCCACGACAAAGTTTGAACCAGCAAGAACGGCTTCTTTGATATCTTTTGAAGTGCGTCCCATCATCTTGTCCACACGCGCTTTGATGAAGTTGATGACTTCTGCTTGATTGTCATATGAAAGACTATCAAATGAAAGTCCGTAAAGGCTGTCAATCAACTCATCCATAGGGATATGCCAACCAAAAGCATCCAAGATACGAACAATCCCTTGTGTTGCACGACGAAGCGCATATGGGTCATTGGAACCTGATGGAATCAAGCCAACTGAGAAGAAGGAAAGGAGGGTATCCAATTTATCTGCAAGCGCAAGGATAGCACCAACCTTAGTCTCTGGAAGAGCTCCGTCTGCTGAATCAGGAAGGTAGTGCTCACGGATAGCTGTCGCAACCGCAGCATCTTCACCAGCAAGGAGAGCGTATTTTTCACCCATGATTCCTTGCAATTCATCGAACTCTCCGACCATACCAGTCAAGAGGTCAAATTTGTAGATTTCAGCTGCACGAGCTACGGCTTCCGTTTCTTCTGCAGTCAAACCAGCTTGCTCAGCTAGTGACGCTGCAATGACACCAGCGCGCGCCATGTGTTCTGAAAGAGAACCAATTTTTTCGTGGAAGGTTACGTTAGCCAATTTAGCAACGAGGTCTTCAATCTTAAGTTTTTGATCTTCACGCCAGAAGAATTCACCATCTTCAAGACGTGCCACCAAGACTTTTTCATTTCCTCGAACGACATTTTCCAAGTGCTCAGCGTTACCATTACGAACTGAGATGAAGTTTGGTTTAAGTTTACCATCAAGGTCACGTACAACAAAGTAACGTTGGTGCGTTTCCATTGATGTCACCAAAACTTCTTCTGGAACATCCAAATACTTAGTATCAAAACTTCCCATAAAGGCAGTTGGGTATTCGACCAAGTTCAAGACTTCATTCAAAAGTCCTTCTTCGATTTGGACTTGAACGCCTTGTTCTGCTTCGATAGCTTTGATTTGCTCACGAATCATGTTTTCACGTTCTTTGCTATCCGCAATCACGTAAACGGTACGAAGGTCTTCTTCATAAGAATCCGCATTAGTAATTTCCACTTCATGTCCAAGGAAACGGTGTCCACGGCTCACACGACCTGACTTGATATCCAAGAAATCAAGGTCAAGTGCTTCGTCGCCCAAAAGGACAACCAAAGTGTGAACAGGGCGAATGTATTCAAATGTGTTGTTAGCCCAGTGCATGCTAACAGGGAAGGTCAATGAAGCAAGCACTTCTGGAACGCCAGCCAAGACTTCTTTAGCTGGTTTTCCAGCTTCGTGTTTAGTGACATAAACGTACTCTTCGCCTTTGACTTCACGGAATTCGATATCATCAACGGTCAAGCCTTTTCCACGAACGAACCCTTGCGCCGCTTTTGAGAAGTTTCCATCTGCATCCAAGGCGATTTTCTTAGAAGGTCCTTTAAAATCTTCAGTCAAATCCGATTGTTGGTCAGCTAAACCAATCACACGGACGGCCAAACGGCGTGGTGTTGAGAAGGTTTGAATGCTTTCGTATGAAAGACGGTTGTCATCCAAGAAGGCTGCCATTTTCTCACCGAGTTGTTTTTCACTTGGTGTGACAACGTAGGCTGGCAACTCTTCAAGTCCTAGTTCTACTAATAAGTTTTTTGTCATGTTTTTTCCTTTACAAAATTCTTCTTTTTGATAGGCATCTTAGGTACTGGGGACGTCGCTAACTAACTTTGTGAGGCTGTAGGGAAATCTTCTGTCTCCTTGACATCGATTTCCAACAGTCTCATCAAAGTGGATTTAGCCAACTGATTTTTGAACCTAACGTTTCAAAAATCCCCATATACCATTACGGCAGTGCCTATCCCTTTAGCAAGTCTTCGACTTGCCTCTGGGTAGTCATGTGGGCTCACTTTGTTTGCCCATTTTCCATTCTTGTAACTCTTTTTATTCTTCCTCTTCTGCTAGGAGTTTTGCGCGTGTGGCTTCGTCAAGAAGTGGGTAACCAAGTTTTTTACGTTCTGCGACGAAGGTTTTGGCTACGACACGGGCCAAGTTACGGATACGGGCAATGTAGCCAGCACGTTCTGTAACAGAAACAGCACCACGAGCGTCAAGCAAGTTGAAGGTGTGTGAACATTTCAAAACGTAGTCATAGGCTGGGTGAACAAGGCCCAATTCCAAAGCACGTCCTGCTTCTTTTTCAAATTTTTCGAAGTTTTCAAGAAGCATATCTTGATCAGAAACTTCAAAACTGTATTTTGAGTGTTCATATTCTGGTTGAAGGAAGATTTCTCCGTATTTAACGCCTGGAGCCCACTCAATATCGTAAACTGAATCTACTTCTTGGATATAAGAAGCCAAACGTTCCAATCCGTAAGTGACCTCAGAAGTTACCGGGCCAGTTGCCAATCCACCAACTTGTTGGAAGTAGGTGAACTGAGTGATTTCCATACCGTCAAGCCAAACTTCCCAACCAAGACCAGCTGAACCAGTTGATGGGTTTTCCCAGTTGTCTTCAACGAAGCGGATATCGTGCTCCAAAGGATTGATCCCCAATTTTTCCAATGACTCAAGGTAGAGTTCTTGGATGTTTGATGGTGATGGTTTCATAACCACTTGGAACTGGTGGTGTTGGTAAAGACGGTTTGGGTTTTCCCCGTAACGACCGTCTGCCGGACGACGTGATGGCTCTACATAAGCCGCATTCCATGGCTCAGGACCAATGGCACGAAGGAAGGTATATGGACTCATTGTTCCCGCACCTTTTTCATTATCATAAGCCTGCATGAGCATACAACCCTGGTCATTCCAGTATTGTTGCAAAGTAAGGATAATTTCCTGGAAAGTCAATTTTTTGGACATGTTTTACTCCTTTTTCTATAATTTCTTGCGACACGAGTCTACCTCGTCGATCGTACGAGGCAAGACGAGTTAGTACTGCGTCTAGCTCAGGCACCCTAGTGCTGAGCGTGGGGCAGTCCGACTATAAGGAGGTATCTGCCACTGACGCAGTGAAAGGTTAATTTCTTAGGCATTGATACTCCTTAATTTAATATTAAATCCGTGACTTAGAATACAAAAAGAACCGTGTCTCTGCTCCTAAGTCAAACGACCTAGGGGCGTCAGAAACGCGGTTCCACCCTAATTTATTACTTCATTTTATCTGTTTGTCTTCAGCTATTTGCTGAGAGAAAGCGCCACTTGCCTACTTTGCTCTACTTGGCTTCCACTGTCCCAAGCTCGCTAGAAAAACGCCATAAGCCCTTCTTTCTTGTCAGTATTATAGCAGAAATAGAGAAACTTGTAAAATAAAATTCTAATCCTTCTTACTAATCCCCATTTCCTGACGAACATGTACATGGGAGTCTTCATGGAGAATATCATTATCAAGAATTGAGGCTTCTCGAAGTTCTTCAGCCTTTTTCTTGTCCCGATGGGTCAAGTCTTGATTGGGATCATAAGCCTTCTCAACGATAGACAAGAGATGATTTCGAATTTCCTTTTCCTTACGAATCTTAGCTTTTTTGCGGTAGCTAGCCACAACTAGCACTACCAACATCAGCATTCCCAAATAACCGATAATAGGATACATAACCGCTACCAGTTGACGGAAGCCTATGAAGGAAATAGCAAAACCAGCAAGAGCAAATGCAGCCACGAAGAACTTGAAGCGTTTCTCACTACCTGCTGAAAAGCGTTTACCAAGGGCATAGTAGAGACTAAAGACGGTATTAAAAATCAAGCCAAAAATTACTAAAGCGTAAAGCGTTGCAAAGATAGGATTCACTTCCTTAGCGATAGCCAACATAGGAACATCCGAGCTAGCAATTTCATCACTGTTAGCAAAGAGGATTAAGGTTGTGACAAAGAAAATCACACCAACCATAAATCCTCCCCAGGCTCCGCTCTTTTCAGCTTCATTGATTTTGAGAATAGAGCCACCCATGACAAAGGCCATGGCTATGGCTGACATGACACAAACGGCAAAATAATTAACCACAGACAGCCAAATACTTGGGAAGGGAGATTGAATGGTTTGCGACACCTTATCCATCTCAGCAAAATCCCAGTGACGCCCTAAAACATTGGTCACGAATATCATGGCAATCATAACCAAAATCATAGGGGTAAAAACTCCAATAACACCAATGATTTTTTTGAAATCTAGGAAACTCACAAAGATTGTCAGAGCTGTACACAGGAAGGCACCTACCCAAATCGGAAAGCCGAACTGTTGGTTTAGGTTAGCCCCTGCCCCCGCTGTCATAACAAAGCCAAACAGGAAACAAGTGATAATCAAAGCGATATCCAAAATACGGTAGATAACAGGGTGACTGATTTCTGCCAGGACTACTGAGTGATCGTCTGAGCGGTAATAACTTCCCAGAGCAATCATGAGTCATGCAAAACTCCTAGAACTATGACACCTATCAGTCCCCAGGCTCCAAAACTAACAAAATACTGTAAGAGGTCCTGTCCTGAAGATACCCCTGCACCAATCATTACACCGACATAGGCCAGGGCAATGCTCCAAATACGTTTTGACATATTCCCTCCTGTAAAATACAAAGTATTTCTATTTTACACTAACACCTTTGTAAAAATCAATAAAAAACAGCACCTTCATAAGAAAGTGCTACTCATACTCTTATTTTTCCCAACCTTTTCGTCCATCAACAAAGGTTGCTTGTAATTCCAAGGAGTCATCTAATACAATAAAATCAGCTGGTAAACCTGCTTTTAGGCTTCCGCAAGTATTTTCAAGTCCAACCGATTTAGCTGGAACACTAGTTGCCATTTGTAAGGCTTGAGCAACTGTCACAAGTCCCCAATCAACCACATGTTTGACACCGTCTTTAAGTTGTAAGATAGATCCAGCTAGATTACCACCTTCTTTGAGGCGGGCGGTACCATTTTCAACAATAACAGGAAGTTCGCCTAACATATAGTCGCCGTCCGGACAGCCTCCCGCTGACATACAGTCTGTAATTAGGGCAACTCCTTGAGGTGTCTTTTGCTTGATAAGAACCTTACAAGCTGCAGGGACCACGTGATGACCATCTGCAATCAGCTCACCAATAGTTTCTGGACTATCGAAGGCTGCCCCAACCATACCTGGCTCACGGTGGGTAAAGCCACGCATCCCGTTGTAGACGTGAACCCAAACGGACGCCCCGGCTTCCACTGCTGCCATGGCTTCTTCATATGTGGCATTGGAATGACCTAGAGCGATTGTCACACCTTGCTTGGTTGCTTCTTGGATAAATTCAGCTACTCCCTCACGTTCAGGGGCAAGAGCCAATTTAATCAGTTTTCCTTGAGCCGCCTCCTGCCATTCCTTCAATTGTTCCACACTTGGATTGCCCATATACTTAGGATTTTGAGCTCCCTTGTAGGTCTCAGTGAAATAAGGTCCTTCAAAGAAGAGCCCTTGAATTTTGGCACCAGTCTCCTTACCAACCGTATTAGCTGTTGTTTGGCAAATAGCCTTCAACTCTTCAAATGGCGCTGTTAAAGCTGTCGGTAAGAAGGAGGTCACACCTGCTGAAAGCAAGGCTTGACTCATGCCTATAAGACTTTCCTCAGAATTATCCATGACATCATAACCCGCAAATCCATGAATGTGAGTATCTACAAGACCCGGAGAAATCTGATAATCACTGTAATCTAGCACCTCTGCACCTTCTGGTACATTTTCCGTCCAGTCACCAAAACGGCTATCCTCAACCGCTAGGTAGCCACCTTCCTTGATTTTATGTTCAAAATAAAAACGTTTGGCTGAAATATAATAGGTCATAGGACCACCTCTCATCATTTTTCTATGTTTTTAATACGCTTTCATTATAACAAAAAAGCCGAGAAATTTTCTCGACTTTCTCTATTAAATCACACCTTCTGTAACCTTTTCAACAAGGTTAATCGCATGGTCTGCGATACGTGTGTAATGTGAGAGGTAATCAACATAGTTGATACCTGCTTGCGCAGTACACTCACCATTGTTAAGACGTTTGGTATGTATTTTACGCAATTGTTTTTCAAGTTTTTCCAACTCTTCATGGCGAAGGATGACTTGACCTGCAAGTACCTTATCGTCATCTACAACAACACGAATACTATCAAGGGCGATACGGTGAGTACGGTTGTAAACATCCGCAAGCTCAGCCTTGGCAGTATCAGAAAATTCAATTCCCTTATTATGAATGTGTTGTGAAAGGTTTGCACTTGCAACTGCAAGGTCACCAATACGCTCCAAGTCACGAACAGAGTCAAGCACACTTGCCAACACTTCATTTTCAGAAACGCTTAGAGATTCGTTAGAGATGTCAATCAAATAAGTTGTCAACTCTTCGTCAATACTATTAACTGCTGTTTCATACTTCTCAACCTTATCGAAGTATTTTTCATCTCCCTTAGCAAAGAAAGCATAGGAAGCTTCCAAAGACTGGATGGCGTACGATGCCAAGTGCACCAATTCTTTCTTAGCATTACCAAGGGCGATAGCTGGTGCTTGTGTGATAAGCAAACGGTCCAAGTAGAGTGCTTCGTACTTGTTAATCTCATCTTCACCAGGAATAATCTTAGTCACAAGGTAAGCCAAGAGTCCGATGAATGGGAATTGAACAATAGTATTTGCGATGTTAAAAGTACCGTGAGCAAAGGCGATAGTCATCTCAGGTGTCAAACCAAGCACAGACTTAAACCATTGAATCAAGGCTGTGAATGGTACCAAGAGAATCAAACACAAGACCGTCCCGATGACGTTGAACAGGACGTGAGCCCCCGCCACACGTTTAGCTGCAATGTTTGAACCAAGAGCAGCTAGAACCGCTGTGATAGTCGTCCCGATATTATCTCCAAAGAGGATTGGAAGGGCACCTTGCAGATCAAGCAAACCACCTGAGTAGAGGCTCTGAAGAATACCGATGGTCGCTGCTGACGATTGAATCAACATGGTCAAGCCAGCACCGATGATAACCCCCATGACTGGGCGATCACCCAAGGTTGCCAAGTAGTCCTTAAAGGCTGTAACTGACTTCAAAGGTTCTACCGCATCTCCCATAAGGTTAAGGGCAAAGAAAATCCCCCCAACACCAAACAAGATACGTCCTAGATTATTGAGCTTCTTATTGCTTGTAAAGAAGAGAAGCGCAGCCCCCAGGAAAATCACTGGAAGGGCATAGTCACCAAGCTTGAAACCAATCATGAAGGAAGTTACGGTTGTACCGATGTTTGCCCCCATGACAATACCAATAGCCTGACGAAGACTCAAAAGCCCTGCCGAAACCAGACCGACGACAATAACGGTAACCCCTGAACTCGATTGAATCAAGGCCGTCATGACAATACCAATCAAAACCCCTAAAAACGGGTTGCTGGTATACTTATCGATGTAAAAGCGCAACTTATCTCCGGCTGCTTGTTGAAGACCATCTCCCATATACTTGATACTAAAGAGGAAAAGCCCCAAACCACCGAGGAAAGAAAACGCAATATCTTGCCAATTTACTGACACATTTTTGTCCTCATTATTTAAAAATTTTCGGTTAAACCGACCTTTCTATTGTATCGATTTATTAGGGAATAGACAAGGCTTTTTCCACAAAATAATAGAAAGATCAGAAGAAATTCTGACCTTTCTAGATATCTTATTTAATCCACTTGAACATAACGGCGAACACCACTATAGCTGATGTAAGAAATCCAACTATGATCGTCTTGAGTAACCTTCATATCAAAGTTAATCTTATCGCCTGCTTCTAAGTAAAATTCAACTGGAGCTGTATCACTAGGAGTATTTTTGACAACTGTGCGTTTGGTAAGCGTGTAACTGCCAGATTCTGCTATACCACCATCAATTGGAAGTTGATTGTCAGTAACTGTCACATCTTTAGGTAGCGTCACATTGTCTGATTCTTTAAAGTAGACCTTTGTTCCACCAGTACTGGTTACTTGAATGGTATCTTGTTCATAGCTAGGACCAGAAATAGCTGCCTTTTTAGAAACAAAACTAATATCGCCAACAATACCAGAGGTGTCACCCCTATCTCTTGAAAGGGTAGCATCATACTTACCTGAGCCCTCTTGATAATTATCTTTCGGATGCACATAATTGTGAACTGTCGCTTGACCTTGGGCAGTGATATCTCCTACTAGACTAGTATTGTTAAAGACCAGACGACTACCATCACTGGACTTCCAAGTTCCAGCAATACTATCAAACTGACCACGCGCTACAGCACTCACATCCATATCCACGGTGGTTACTTGCGTATCCGTTTTAGCTTGAGCTTGACTGCTAGATTGGCTACTTGAAGCTTGGCTATCACTTGAGCTCTTTGGCGCTTGAGATTGACTGGCTGAAGATTGGCTCTCGTTTGATGATTTAGGTGCTTGGGACTGGCTACTTGAGGGAACTGATGAACTCTTTGAAGATGATGACTGAGCCTGACTACTACTCGAACTTGGGACAGAAGCCTTTTGACTACTTTGCGCGCTTGAAGATTCCGTCTTTGAACCCGAAGATTCCTTGACCTTAGCACTAGACTTGCTAGTCTTACCGCTATCTTTACTAGATGATTTAGCCTTACTTGATGAGGTCACCTGGCTGCTATTAGGCGTCTTATCTGCTGAACTGGATTCCTTATGGCTGGAACAGGCCGTCAGCAAAGCCATTGAGGAAAGGGTAACCATTGAAAGCACGATTGCTTGGGAAAATTTGTTTTTCATAATCATTTCCTCATTTCTAGTCTATCACATAAAGTAAAGATAGGACCTATGTCACAAGGAAACACAGGGTTCTCTCTACTTTTAAGGGAACAATCTTATCTACACTTTTATTATATCATTTTCTAATGTAAACGCTAAGATATTAGCCTTGTAAATCCTAAAATAGAGATGAAAATATCTTGAATCCTTGTGATATAATAGAGACAAAAAATTGAAAGTTATACCATGACATTCTATCTTCTAGCACAAGTATTCTCAGCCATAGGTGCCCTATGTGTCGCTATATCCTCTTTTGCAAAATCAAAAAATAACATGCTCGTCTGGCAAATTACCGACTATATTTTTACTGCTATTGCCAACCTGCTTCTCGGAGGCTATACCGGTGCTTTAACCATTAGTATTTCCATCATACGTAATAGCCTGATGGTCAAAAAGAAGATGACCAAGACTATCTTGACCATCCTCATCATTATTCAAATCATCGTCGGAACCTATCTCAATCAACTTGGGATTGTTGGTTATTTACCTATCATCTCTTCAGTTTCCTATAGCCTAGCTATTGCTACCACACCAAACCTTCAATGGCTTCGCTGGGTCATTATTGAAAATATGTTACTTTGGCTAATTTACGATTTGACCATTCAGGCTTACCCAGCTGCCATCACTGATGTCACTATCACACTTACTACTCTCATTGCCATTATCAGAAATCGAAAAACCTTTAGCAAACAATAAAGCTAAAGGTCTTTTTCTTATAGAGCCCAAGTACGAATGGCGTGTGCCACACCTGCCTCGTCATTTGTCAAAGTCACATACTTACACAAAGCCTTAATGTCGTCACTCGCATTACCCATGGCAACGCTTTGACCGACGAATTGAAGCATTTCAAGGTCATTGGCAGCATCGCCTAGAGCCATGATTTGATCTGGGTTAATGTCAAGCTTTTCTGCTAAATGTTTAAGCCCGCTAGCCTTTGTTGCCCCTTGTGGCATGATTTCAAAGATATAGTCTTGACTACGAACTGTACTATAGCTCTGACTAAGTCCATCTTGCACGGCGTTTTGGAAGGCGTCCAAAGGTTCAGAATCAGCCATATACATGGCTTGGAAAATCACTTGACCTTCCGCAAAGATTTCTTCCAAACTCCTAGCTTTCGCTTCTGTGAAGACAGTGCCAGCATCATAAGCTACTAACTCAGGCACCTCATCGCCCACAACATAATAAGTCTTTTCTCCAGTCAAGGTTAGAGCCACCTCTGGAAAGTCTTCGCAAGCCTGCAAGAGTTCTTCCATTTCAGGGCGAGATAAACTTTCAGATTGCAGCAAGGTCCAATTTTTTGTCTCATAAGTTGAACAACCATTGTTCATGATAATATACTCTTCTTCACTCAATCCTAATTTCTCAAAATGTGGAAGAATGCCTGAACGTGGGCGTCCTGTACAAAGTACGATTTTAATGCCTGCCGCAGCTGCTTCTTGAATAGCCTTAATATTCTCTTCAGGAATCTCTTTTTGGCTATTTAAGAGCGTCCCGTCCATATCTATTGCAATGAGTTTCACTTGGTTCTGATTCATTTTACTCTCCTTTAGCTCTAATAAGTGTCATAAATGGTTAACTGGTATTGTTCAATGATGCTGTTTAATTTTTCTCCATAAGTTGTATCCGTAGCGTAGACCCCTGTTAGGGCAGCTGTGGCATCCTTATAATTCTTAGTCTTGGAACGGTGTACCCCTACATAGTAGCTGCCCTCAAGGAAGTCTACGTAGTCCTGTAAAGAATTTTCCACAGAGCCATAAGAACGAAAAGCTGCATCAATATAGTAAGGATTGCCCTTACCATCATCCTCCCAGGTCGGTAGGGTCACACTTTGACCATTGTAGTCCCCCTTAATCCCAAAGAAGTTATAGGACGGCTTCTGACTCAAAGTAGATTGTCCAGAGTCAGATTCCAAGATGGCCTGAGCTATCATAACAGATGCATAAAGATCATTTCTAGCTGCCAAATAGCGCGACGTCTCACCAATCTCAGCAATAAAAGCAACCGTCGTCTCATCCGTAGACGTCATGTTCTTTTCCATGGTCAACCTTGGAAAATTTAAACTAGCTAGGAGTCCCAATAAGGCAAATAGGCCGATAAAAATCAGACTCCACTTTTGGAAAAATTTAGGAAAGAGCAAGAAAGACTTCTGTTTCTTTTTAGTTTTCTTAGGTCTAGCTTTAGACTTACTTTTCTTTTTTCCTTTCGCCAATCGGTCACCCCCTCAAATCATACTAACTCTCCTAAGTATATCAAAAATCACTAAAAAAGACCCAAACCAACCGGTTTAAGCCTCCATTATATTAAATGGCGTCTCCACCACGTTCACCAGTACGAATACGGATAGCACTCCAAATTGAAACAAAACCAGCTCCAGGTGTGATTGCAACTAGACCTGCTACCAAACCGGTTGAACCACCAACCAAGGATGGATGTCCTGTGACATGTTTTTCAATTGCCAACCATGAAAACATGCCTGCAGCAGCTGACACATGAGCGGTTACTAGCGTGTGAACTGCCAACCATTAGCAGCCAAGGCTGATCCTGCATAAAAGCCAAACCAACCAAACCATATGTGCAAAATATTTTATGTCAGATAATATAACACAAAACCACGAGACAAACAAGTGTATTTACGGAATTTTTTGATAATTCTTTCTTTTCTAACATCTTGTGTTGCCACAAAAAAGAGCCTTTAAACCCCATGAAAAAGGTTATAAAGCTCTTGCCTATTCATTTTTCGCTCTTTAGCAACGGTTTTTATAGCCTGATTAGGTTTCATTCCAGAGGCAATTAAAGCTTCTACAGCCTCTACCGGGGTAATATTTGATGTTAGATTTTCTTCCTTATCATTTTCAGAAGCTCCAGCCACAATCAGTAAACATTCACCCTTGAGAGGATTACTAGCAATATAATCTAAAACTTCTGAAATAGATCCTCGTTGGTACTCTTCATAAAGCTTGGTCAATTCTCGAACTAAAGTTACTTGACGGTTGCCATAGACCTCATGCATATTTTCAAGAGTATCCGCCACACGGTAAGGTGACTCGTAAAAAATCTGTGTCTCAGGATAAGACAGTTTTTCCTTGAAGAAATCAATCTGCTGTCCTTTTTTACGGGGTAGGAAGCCATAAAAAATATGAGGTTGGGGTGCTAAACCACTGGCAATCAAGGCTGTAATACCAGCCGATGCTCCCGGTAAGGCCACCACAGGAATATCCTCAGCAATGGCAGCTTTGACCAAATCATGCCCAGGATCCGAAATAGAAGGCATCCCCGCATCAGAAACCTGAGCCAAAGAAAGACCTGACTTCAAGCGCTCCAGTAAATCTGGAATTTTCTCATAAGCATTGTGCTCATGAAAAGAATACTGCTTGGTTTCAATCTCAAAATGCTTGAGCAAGAGACCCGTATTGCGCGTGTCCTCCGCACAAATAAGATCCACCTCTTTCAGGATTTGCACACTACGAAAAGTCATATCCTGCAAATTCCCAATAGGAGTGGGAACCAGATAGAGGGTACCGTAGCTAGATTGCCCCTTAAAACTCTTTTGAACCTGCATGTTTAGTCTCCGTACAACAATTCTGCACAGAAGCCACAAGCTTCATTATTATCACGACGTTGGCCATAAAAATCTGGACAAATATGGAATCCATCATCGTAAATAGCCTCGAGATTTACCTTACCATGAGACATTTTAGTCCCTGTCTCCTCTTGAACCACTTGACTTAAGTGCTCACGCAACTTGTCGTTTTCCAACTTGAGGGCCGTATTTTCATCAAGAATCCCTGAGAAGTTCGCCTTAATCGCTTCCACTTCTGCCAACATCGACATCAAATTTTGTGATAATTCCTCGAATTTATCATACAATTCACGCTTTTCCATTTAGCTGAACTTCCTCCACTCCATAAGTTAGGGGCGCACGCCCTTTTTCAAATACAACCTTAATGGTCCCTGCAATTACATCAATGGCAACGACCTGACCTGTACCATCCTTGGTTTCAATGTCATCACCCAAGTCAGGATAACTAGCCTTGCTATCTCGGTAAAAGTCATCTTCATAACTGAGACAACACATAAGTCGACCACAGACCCCATTCATCTTACCAGAATTCAAAGATAAACTCTGATTTTTAGCCATCTTAATCGATACTGGTGGGAATTCACCCAAAAAACTAGAACAACAAAGTGCCCGACCACAAGGTCCTAGGCCACCATAAATCTTTGATTCCTCACGACTTGAAATTTGGCGCAACTCAATACGTGTCTTAAAGTAAGAAGCCAAATCTTTGAGCAATTGACGAAAATCTACCCGTTTTTCAGCAACAAAACTGATTAGTACATAAGAGCAATTTAGCGGAAAGACAATATCAACGACCTTCATTTCTAGCTGATTTTGAGCAATTAAATCAGCTACTACTCCCATACTCTTTTCAGCCTTCAAAAGATTTTCATCATATCTAGCGAAATCTTTCTCCCCTGCCAATCCTTCAACCCGATTCAAATCCGCAGGCAAACTAACCTCAGGAAAATCAGCGTTTTCCATGACAACCTGAGCTAGGCGCTTATCTTTTTTCTCCAAAACGACTACAAAGTCATCTTTGGCATAATTTTTATCAGGAACAACATATTCTACTGCTCCAGTTTCCTCAAATTTTATTCCAATGACTTCTGTCATGATAATACCATATACTCCATCGCATTTTGAAAGCTGACATTAGCTAGCCACATTTTTCGTGCCTCATAAACTAAGCCTAACCATCGTCTTGCTTGTGGATTTTGTATATCCTTCCCCAATTGATAAGTTAAAAAAGCCCAGACCATCTCTTGTTCCGACTTTTCACTACACTGGACAGCCAGTTTTGCAACATCCAAATAAAGCAGGTCCTGATTAGATAGCAGGGACTGTGTGAAACGCTCTACTGTATTAATCAGATCAAGAATCCTATTATCCTTAGCTAAGTCTAAAGCCTGAACATCATCTTTAGCAAAATCCGCCAACACTTTGGCTTGTGTCAGCAACAAGCCTTCCTTCTGCAGCAATTCTTCCAGATAAGCCCGATTCTTAGGAAAATAAAAGAGTTGAGCTCGACTTTTAATCGTCGGTAACATCCGACTATCATCAGCTGTCAAAAGAAAAATATAAATCTGACTTTGAGGTTCTTCAATAAACTTTAATAGACTATTGGCAGCATTGACATGCATCTTATCTGCATCACGAATGATAAAAACCTGAGCCTGCCCTTCAAAACTCGATTGACTAAACTCTCTAGTCAACTGACGAATCGTGTCCGTCTTAATAATCTGTCCTTGTGGCTCTACTAATTTAACATCAGAAAAGTCCCCCTGAGCAATCAAACGACAAGGACGACAGTGACCACAAGGTAGACTATTCTCAGGAGTCACACAAAAACGACTCTGTGCTAGCCAAATAGCCATGTCGAGACTTCCAAAATCACCCGAAAACAAATAAGCATGACTCAAACGATTTTCCCTGATAATTTGTGAAAACTCTTCAAATAGTTTGCTTTGACTTTCAGCTAACTTCATCTTGCTCCTTATAAATAGCCTTTAATTACTTTCCAAGCGTCCTCTACAACATCTTCAAAAGCCTGTGAGGCATCGATTAGCTTGATACGTTCTGGTTCAGCCTGTGCTAAATCTAAATAACCTTGACGTACACGCTGATGCAAGTCAAGCTTCTCTAAATCCAACCGATTGACTTCACGTTCACCGCTGGCTGCAATGCGGGCCAAACCAGTCTCAGAATCCACATCAAACAATAAGGTCACATTAGGTTTATAACCATCAGTCGCATAGGCATTTAACCAGGCAATCTCATCCTGATTCAAGCCACGGCCAGTACCTTGATAAGCAACTGATGAATCAATAAAACGATCCATGATGACCATATTGCCTTTTTCAAGCTCTGGCAAAACCTTCTCAACCAGATGTTGACGACGAGCCGCAATATAGAGCAAGAGCTCTGTCTTAGCATCCATAGCCGTATTATTGACATCCAAAATAACCTCTCGGATTTGCTCTGCAATAGCTACTCCGCCTGGTTCACGTGTCGTCACAACCTGAGCTGGATAAACCTCTCTTAAACGTGGCAAAAGTGCCTCCAAAACTGTAGTCTTTCCAGCACCGTCTGGCCCTTCGATTGAGATTAATAACCCTTTTGACATGATACTTCCTTTTGATTTTTTTCATCTTCTATTTTATCAAATTTTAGCTTAGATGGAAGAAAAAAAGAGGTTTCCACCCCTCCTTTTTTCTATCTAAATACTTCTGACCATGCCGATTGCAGGTTTCGAACCTGTGACCTACGCGTTACGAGTGCGTTGCTCTACCAACTGAGCTAAATCGGCTGACACAGTCATTCTAACACTATGCCCTAAAAAGTCAAGTTCTGTACGAAATTTACAAAAAAGAACTTGGACTAGCCAAGCTCTTTCTTTTCTTACAATGATTTGTAAAGTTGACTTGCATTTTCAACAGTGAATCCGTATTCTTTAAAGATACGGTCACCAGGTGCTGAAGCACCCCAAGTATCAATAGTAAGTGTTTTACCTGCAAGACCAACATATTTACCCCAACCAAAGCTAGTTCCAGCTTCGATAGCCAAACGTTTTGTCACAGCTGCTGGAAGGACTTCTTCTTTATATGCAGCATCTTGTTCATCAAAGAGATTTTGTGATGGCATTGAAACAACACGAACATGCACACCTTCAGCTTCAAGAGCAGCCTGCGTATCAAGTGCCAATTTCACTTCAGAACCAGTTGCAATGATGATACCATCAAGATCACCGTTTGCTTCTGAGATGATGTAAGCTCCTTTATTGACACCAGTTTCAGCATTTTCAGCAGTACCATCAAGGACTGGCAAGTTTTGACGTGTCAAGACTAGCATTGTTGGACGTTCAGTCTCAGCCAAGGCACGTTTCCATGCAGCATTAGTTTCATTACCATCTGCAGGACGGATAACGTTAAGGTTAGGCATTGAACGCACACTTGCCAATTGTTCGATTGGTTCGTGAGTAGGTCCATCTTCACCAACTGCTACTGAGTCATGTGTCATAACATAAGTTACTGGCAAGTTTTGAAGAGCTGCCATACGTACTGCTGGAAGCAAATAGTTTGAGAAGACGAAGAAGGTACCACCATAAACACGAGTACCACCATGAAGAGCAATACCATTCATCGCTGCAGCCATAGCAAACTCACGCACACCAAACCAAATATTACGTCCAGCATAGTTGTCTGCTTGGAAATCAGACTCAGCCTTAACCATAGTATTGTTAGAAGCTGAAAGGTCTGCTGAACCACCCCAGAATGAAGGAACTTGTTCAGAAATCTGTTGGATAGCTTGTTGGCTTGATACACGGCTAGCAACTGCTGAACCCAATTCATGAGCATTCAAGTCAACGTGTACAGGTTCATTTGCAAAGGCAGCCTTGTATTCAGCAGCCAATTCTGGGTAAGCAGTTTCATATTCTGCAAATTTAGTTTGCCAAGCATTTTCAGCAGCTTCACCACGGAATTTAATACCAACTTCAAAACGACGAGCAACTTCATCTGGAACTGTAAATGCCGGTGCATCATAACCGTAAACACCTTTTGCGTGATCAATGCCATCTTGACCGATTGGAGCACCGTGGACAGCTGATGTTCCTTGTCCTTCAGCTCCATAACCAATGATTGTCTTAACTTCAATGATAGATGGTTTATCTGTCTCAGCCTTAGCTTCTTCGATGGCTTTAGCAATAGCTTCCAAATCATTACCATCTTTGACAAGAATGTGTTGCCAACCATAAGCTTCAAACTTAGCCTTAACATCTTCTGTGAAAGCCATTGAAGTTGGTCCATCAAGTGAGATATCATTTGAATCGTAAAGAAGCACCAACTTACCAAGTTTAAGGTGACCAGCAAGACTGGCAGCTTCTTGAGAAACACCTTCCATCAAACAACCATCGCCATGGAGGGCATAAGTATAATGGTCAACAATATCAAAACCAGGTTTGTTAAATTTAGCTGCCAAGTGTGCTTCAGCCATTGCCATACCTACAGCATTAGCAATCCCTTGACCAAGAGGACCTGATGTTGCTTCAACACCATCAGTATGGTTAACTTCAGGATGACCTGGAGTCTTAGAGCCCCATTGACGGAAATTCTTCAAGTCATCCATTGTTACATCATAGCCAGAAAGGTGCAATAGACTATAAAGCAAGGCAGAACCATGACCAGCAGAAAGAACAAAACGGTCACGGTTTGTCCAGTTACGGCTAGTCTTTGGATTAACATTCATCACATGGTTCCAAAGCACATAAGCCATTGGCGCTGCACCCATAGGAAGACCTGGGTGCCCAGAATTCGCGGCTTGAATTGCCTCGATCGAAAGCGAACGAATAGTGCTGACCGCCATTTGGTCAATTGCATCAAAAGTCATGATTCTAACTCTCCTTTTTTGGAAAAAAATGCGGAGCATACAGACTATTAGCGTCTGAGCTCTAGTTATACTATTTTAATTATAGCATATTATCTATCTCTTTGGGCAATCCAATTCTATTTGTGAAACCCTAAACCTATAAAATACAGGACCTAAAGCGTTCGTTTTTACAAACCAATAGCATTTGTCTTATCCCAAGCAATTATTAAATCTATTCATCAAAAAACAAAAAAGCCGAGGGAAACCCCGACTTTATGTAAAATTATTTAACGAAGTCAAGCAATGCCAAGAAGCTTTCAGCTTCAAGTGATGCACCACCTACAAGAGCTCCGTCAACGTCTGGACAAGCCATGTATTCAGCAACGTTTTCAGGTTTAACTGATCCACCGTATTGAACACGTACTTTGTCAGCAACTTCTTGACCAAAGTCAGCAGCTACAACGTCACGAACAACTTTACACATTTTTTGTGCGTCGTCTTGTGAAGCTGATTTACCAGTACCGATAGCCCAGATTGGTTCGTATGCGATTACTGTTGAAGCTACTTGTTCTGCAGTCAATCCAGCAAGAGCAGCTGAAACTTGAGCACCTACGAATTCTGCTGCTTTACCAGCTTCGTAAGTTTCAAGTGATTCACCACAACAGATGATTGGAAGCATACCATTAGCAAAGATTGCTTTAGCTTTTTTGTTGATGTCTTCATCAGTTTCGTGGAAGTAGTCACGACGTTCTGAGTGACCGATAACAACGTAGTCAGTACCGATTTCTTTCAAAACTTGTGGGCTAGTTTCACCAGTGAAGGCACCAGCATTTTCAAAGTAAGTGTTTTGTGCAGCAACTTTAAGGTCTGAACCTTTAGCAGCAGCAAGTACAGCTGTCAAGTCAACTGCAGGAGCTGCGATACCAGCTTCAACAAGATCTGATGAAGGAAGTTTTGATGCTACAGCTTCAACGAATGCTTTTGCTTCTTCTGGATTTTTGTTCATTTTCCAGTTACCAGCGATAAATGGTTTACGTGACATTTCACATACCTCTTCTTTTATTTATTTACTCGTTTATTTTATCACAAATCCCTTACTATTACTAGGATTTTAGGAAAATTCCGAAAACTCAACCTGCTTTATGTCTATTTATCACTATCAAAACTTAGCTTAAGCATCTAAAATACCTTAAAAGTATAAAATCACAAGTATTTTTAAACACCAAAAAGAGCCGAGTAAACTCGACTCTCTCAATTATTGTCTGACGAATAATTGTATTGGGAACTTAATATTAATTAAGCTTCGATTTCAGATACGATACCTGAACCAACAGTACGTCCACCTTCACGGATAGAGAATGTTGTACCTTGTTCAACGGCGATTGGGTGGATCAACTCAACGTCGATAGTCACGTTATCACCAGGCATAACCATTTCAGTACCTGCAGGAAGTTCGATTGAACCTGTTACGTCAGTTGTACGGAAGTAGAACTGTGGACGGTAGTTGTTGAAGAATGGAGTGTGACGTCCACCTTCTTCTTTAGAAAGGATGTAAACTTCACCTTTGAATTTAGTGTGTGGGTTGATTGAACCAGGTGCAGCCAATACTTGACCACGTTCGATTTCATCACGTTGGATACCACGAAGAAGAACACCGACGTTATCTCCGGCAATACCTTCGTCAAGTTGTTTACGGAACATTTCAACACCAGTAACAACTGCTTTTTGGATATCTTCTTTAAGACCAACGATTTCAACTTCGTCATTAACACGAACAACACCACGGTCGATACGTCCTGAAGCAACAGTACCACGACCAGTGATTGAGAATACGTCTTCGACTGGAAGCAACAATGGTTTGTCAGTGTCACGTTCTGGTTCTGGAATGTATTCGTCAACAGTGTTCATCAAGTCCATGATGATGTCTTCGTATTTAGAATCACCTTCAAGAGCTTTAAGAGCTGAACCTTGGATAACTGGAATGTCATCACCTGGGAAATCGTATTCTGAAAGAAGGTCACGGATTTCCATTTCAACCAATTCAAGCAATTCTTCATCGTCAACCAAGTCAACTTTGTTCATGAAGACGATAAGGTGTTTAACACCAACCTGACGTGAAAGAAGGATGTGCTCACGAGTTTGTGGCATTGGTCCGTCAGTAGATGCTACTACAAGGATCGCACCGTCCATTTGAGCGGCACCAGTGATCATGTTTTTAACGTAGTCCGCGTGTCCTGGTGCATCGATGTGAGCGTAGTGACGTTTTTCAGTTTCGTACTCAACGTGTGCAGTGTTGATTGTGATACCGCGTTCACGTTCTTCTGGAGCAGCGTCGATTGAAGCGTAGTCTTTTGGTGTGTTAACTGCGCTAGGAAGACGACGAGCCAATACAGTTGTGATAGCAGCTGTCAAAGTAGTTTTACCGTGGTCAACGTGTCCGATTGTACCAATGTTAACGTGTGGTTTACTACGATCGTATTTTTCTTTTGCCATTTAGGAAAAGCCTCCAATAAAATATATTTTATAGATAGACAGTAGGCAATACAGTCTAACTTTACTCTACTATTCTATCAAAATGTCATAGAATTGCAAGTATTTTATATAGTTTTCAATTTTTCTTTAGAGTAATCACAAATATTTCTTTCAGTAATTCTATTTCTACTACTTCTACAAGCTTTTAGTATTACCTTTACTAATGCAAAACGCTATCAAGTAAAAAAAGAAGCCGAATTAACGACTTCTTCTTAAAGGCACGATTTTTTCATCTTGATTTTCCAATTCTTGAGTCTGAGATAACTCATCCTCAATCGCTTGAACAATATTATCACGCTTTTCATTAGCAGCGATGTTCAAGACAAAGGCTATCCCAACTGAAGTCACTAAAAGAGAGTTACCTCCTTGCGAAAGGAAGGGGAAGGTAACCCCTGTTGATGGAATCAGCCCTGAGATTCCTCCGATGTTAACGAAGACCTGCATTAGCATTAAGGCACCTACACCCAATGCCATCATAGAGTTAAAAGGATTTCGTGCCTTGACTCCCACAATCATAACACGAAGAATGAGGAAAAAGAGGAGGGCCAGAATCAAGCCAGCTCCGATAAGACCTAACTCTTCAATTACAATTGAAAACACAAAGTCTGTTGTAGCTTCTGGGAGATAACCAGTTTTTTCAATCGAATTTCCAAGTCCAAGGCCGAACCAGCCCCCATTACTCATAGCATAGTATGAATGAGATAGCTGAAGACCAGATCCTGTCAAATCCTTGAACGGATTAAAATATGCTGCGAAACGCTTGGCAACATATCCAAAGATAGGTACCTTAGCCATGGTTTGAACCCCAACCAAGGCAATTAACCCAAGGAAGGCTGACGAAATCCCTACAATGCCGGCAAACAAGGCCGTAAACCAACGGTAGCCAACACCAGAAATTGAAAACATCACTACTGTAGTCAACACAATGATAGCCGCATTCCCCAAGTCAGGTTGGATAGCAACCAAACCGATCATTACAAGCAAATAGACACGCCAGTCATTAAGTTCCTTACCATTCCTAGGAATCCATCTATTCTTCGTCAGGGCTTGGTAGTCATAACGTTCTATGGCAGACTGTTTTTTTGAAAAGGTGTGTGCCAAAAACCAAACAACAATGATCTTAAGGTACTCCGCTGGTTGGAAAGACAAGGGACCTAGCACAATCCAACCATTGGCACCATTGATTTCCCTGGTGAAAAATTTGGCAATGACCAAAAGTAAAATCTCAAAGGCAATAACAACACCCAAAAGCTTATCTTTCCTGAGAAAGTTCAATTTCAGTCGGTAGATGAAAAAAATAGAGAACAAGGATACCAACCAAAAGGCTCCTTGGTTTATAACAGATGCGAAGGGATTGGCTCCCAAGGCTACTAAACGAGCACTTGTTGTTGAATACACTACTATTAAACCAACTATGGATAAGATTAAATAAGGTATCAAGATGGTGTAATCTAAAAGATGCTTCTTTTCAATTTTCATATCTTTAAAAAACTCATACTTTCTATTACGTTACTCTACATTTTCTCTTAAAATATAAAGCTAACAGCTTATATTATAACACTTTGATACCTTAAACTAAAGTAAAAGCTAAATTAACCGTTTTCAGGACTGGAAATCTGATTTTTTATCTTACCTTCAGATAGGTTTTACAATGAACTTTCTTTGATAACTTTGCTACTTCTCATGTTTTCTTTTACGACAAATAAAAAACGGGACCAAAGTCTCGTTTTTTTTGTCTTATTTTGTACCGACACTGATACGATTAAGTGCTCGACGGAGAGCAACCTGAGCACGTTGAACTTCATCAATACGGTCAGATTTAGTTGCTTCTTCCAAGTCACGTTCGGCACGTTGCTTGGCACGTTCGGCACGAGAAACGTCAATGTCGCGTTCACGTTCTGCTGAATCGGCAACGATAGTAATAAAATCATCTTTAACTTCGATGATACCACCGTTTACGGCAATCCAATCGACGTGACTCTCGTCATCCACACGACGAACCTTGAGTTCATCCACTTCAAGTGGCGCAATCAAGTTAATATGGCCTGGCAAGATACCAATTTGACCATCTTTAGTAACCGCGTGGATAAAGCTGGCATGGTGGTCATATTTCAGACCATCCGGAGTTACCACTTGTACGGTCATTTGTGCCATATCTTCACCTCATTAGTAGCCCATAGCTTTAGCTTTAGCTACTACATCCTCAATTGGACCTACGCTACGGAAGGCATCTTCTGGAAGATTGTCATATTTACCTTCAAGGATTTCTTTAAAGCTACGAACGGTTTCAGCAACTGGAACATAAGAACCTGGTTGACCTGTAAACTGTTCAGCAACGTTAAAGTTTTGTGACAAGAAGAATTGGATACGACGAGCACGTCCAACCAATGTTTTTTCTTCGTCTGACAATTCATCCATACCAAGGATAGCGATAATATCTTGCAATTCACGGTAACGTTGAAGCACACGTTGAACTTCAGTCGCAACAGCATAGTGTTCTTCACCAACAATTTCAGGTGAAAGGGCACGTGAGCTTGATGCCAATGGGTCAACGGCTGGGTAAATACCCATTTGTGTCAACTTACGTTCAAGGTTGGTTGTTGAATCCAAGTGAGCAAATGCTGTAGCTGGCGCTGGGTCAGTATAGTCATCGGCTGGAACGTAGATGGCTTGGATTGATGTAACAGAACCTTTTTTAGTTGATGTGATACGTTCTTGCAATTGACCCATTTCAGTAGCAAGTGTAGGTTGGTAACCAACGGCTGATGGCATACGACCAAGAAGGGCAGAAACCTCAGAACCTGCTTGAGTGAAACGGAAGATGTTATCGATGAAGAGAAGCACGTCTTGACCTTCGACATCACGGAAGTATTCCGCAATTGTCAAACCAGTAAGAGCAACACGCATACGTGCTCCAGGTGGTTCGTTCATTTGACCGAAGACCATGGCTGTTTTCTCAATAACGCCAGATTCTTTCATTTCCCAGTAAAGGTCATTACCTTCACGTGTACGTTCACCAACACCTGTAAACACGGAAATACCACCGTGCTCTTGGGCAATGTTGTGAATCAACTCTTGAATAAGAACGGTTTTACCAACACCTGCACCACCAAAGAGTCCGACTTTACCACCTTTAAGGTAAGGGGCAAGCAAGTCGATAACTTTAATCCCTGTTTCAAGGATTTCAGTAGATGTTGACAATTCATCGAAAGTTGGTGCTTTTTTGTGAATTGGTTCACGCTCTGCATCTTCTGCAAAAGGTGCTTCCAAGTCAATGGTATCACCAAGAACGTTAAAGACACGTCCAAGGGTATCTTTACCAACAGGAACGCTGATTGGACGACCAGTGTCCAGAACTTCTAGTCCACGAGTCAATCCATCAGTAGATTCCATGGCAATGGTACGAACCACACCTTCTCCAAGTTCAAGAGCTACTTCGAGCACGATACGTTTAGACTTTTGTTCATCAGTATAAACGACCAATGCATTGTTAATCTCAGGGAGTTTATCACCGGCTGCAAACGCTACGTCTACAACAGGACCAACAACCTGAGCAATTTTGCCTGAGCTCATTGTTTTCTCCTTATGATAGTTTTTTGGATGACAATCATCCCTTTTTCATGTGTGTCTAATTAAGACAAATCTCTAGCTATTCAAGTGCACTTGCACCACCAACAATTTCAGTAATTTCCTGAGTGATGGCAGCTTGACGCGCACGGTTATATTGGATTGTCAAATCGTTAATCACATTCTTAGCATTATCAGTGGCTGTCTGCATTGCAGTCATACCCGCTGCGTGCTCAGCTGTTTTGGCATCTACGATAGCACCGTAGATAAGACTCTCCGCATATTGTGGTAAGAGTTGATCCAAAATAGTGTCACGATCTGGTTCCAATTCAAACTTGGTCAACACATGACCTTCTGATTCATTGGGATCCAAATCAGCGATAGGAAGCATTTGTTCCACACGAACTTCGCTAGACAAACTGTTAACATGGTGATTATAGCACACATAGAGTTCATCAAAAAGTTCATTTTGATACATTCCTACAGCTTTAGAAATGATTTTTCCGACTTGATCAAAACTAGGTTGATCTTCAAGGCCACGAAGTTCAAAAGCAACATTCATGTTACGAGCCTTGAAGAAATCTGAACCTGTTCCACCAATAGAAATGATAGCATATTCATCTTCAGAATCATGGTCACGTTTAATCATGTCCAACACAGCTTTAAGAATTGTTGAGTTATAACCTCCAACAAGTCCTTTATCTGAAGTAATGACAATGTAACCTGTCTTACGAACTGGGCGTGCATCCAACATTGGATTTGACGAACCATTAATCAATTCTGAATGTAGAAGATCTGTTGTGATCTGTCTAATTTTTGAGGCATAGATTTGGAAATCTTTAGCAGCTTGCTCAGAACGTGTCAATTTCGATGCAGAAACCATTTGCATGGCTCCTGTGATCTGACTCGTTTTCTTTGTTGAAGCAATTTTTGCTTGGATTTCTCTTAGAGAGCCTGCCATATGCTGTCCTCCCTATTTCTATTTGTATTCTGACTGATCTTTGAAAGCTTGGATAGCTTCATTAAGTACAGATTCCTCAGGAAGATCCTTAGTCGTACGAATAGTTTCAAAGATATCCTCATGGTGACTATCAAAGTAGTCATAGAGTGCTTCTTCAAAATCCAAGATTTGATCAACCGGAACACTATCCAAGAAACCGTGTGTCAAAGCGTAAAGGATAACAACTTGTTTCTCAACTGGAAGTGGTTTATGAAGCGGTTGTTTCAAAACTTCGATTGTACGACGACCACGGTTCAATTTCGCTTGAGTCGCAGCATCCAAATCTGAACCAAATTGCGTAAAGGCTTCAAGTTCACGATATGAAGCCAAGTCAAGACGAAGTGTACCAGCAACCTTCTTCATCGCTTTAATTTGCGCTGATCCACCTACACGTGATACGGAAGAACCCGCATCAATGGCTGGACGAATACCTGAGTTAAACAAGTTTTCTTGCAAGAAGATTTGTCCATCTGTGATTGAGATAACGTTTGTTGCGATATAAGCTGAGATATCTCCGGCTTGCGTTTGGATGATTGGCAAGGCAGTAATTGAACCACCACCAAGGTCATCTGAAACTTTAGCTGAACGTTCCAAAAGACGTGAGTGGAGATAGAAGACATCCCCTGGGTAGGCTTCACGACCTGGTGGACGACGGAGAAGCAATGAAAGTTCACGGTAGGCCACGGCTTGTTTAGACAAATCATCATAAACAATCAAGACGTGTTTTCCGTTATACATGAACTCTTCAGCCATTGCAACACCAGCGTAAGGCGCGATGTAAAGCAATGGTGATGGTTGTGATGCTGAGGCAGTCACAACGATTGTGTAATCAAGAGCACCATGTTTACGAAGCGTTTCTACTTGTGTACGAACTGTTGATTCTTTTTGACCAATAGCCACATAGATACAGATCATATCTTGACCTTTTTGGTTCAAGATAGCATCAATGGCTACTGAAGTTTTACCAGTTTGGCGGTCTCCGATGACCAACTCACGTTGACCACGTCCAATTGGAACCAAGGCATCAATGGCCTTAAGACCAGTTTGCAATGGCTCAGAAACTGATTTACGTTGCATAACACCTGGAGCAGGTGTTTCAACTGGACGGAAACCTGTTGTTTCGATGTCACCAAGACCATCAACTGGTTGCCCAAGTGGGTTTACTACACGACCAATAAGGGCTTCACCAACTGGAACTTCCATGATTTTTCCAGTACGTTTAACAATATCGCCTTCACGAATTGCTACGAAATCCCCCAAGATAATGATACCGACATCATTAGTTTCAAGGTTTTGGGCCATACCATAGGCACCATTTTCAAATTCGAGCAACTCACCACTCATGGCATTATCAAGACCACGAGCACGTGCGATACCGTCACCGATATAGGTAACGACACCAGTTTCAGTGACGTCAAAGTTTGGCTGGAAGTTTTCAATTTGCTTTTTAATTAAAGCGCTAATTTCTTGTGCGTTAATTGCCAAAAGTCACACCACTTTCTATTTCAAATTCGTTTTAAAGGTTTGCAATTGACTGCGAATTGACGTGTCAACAACCTTATTTTTTGCTTTGATGACGAATCCTCCGATGAGGTCCTCATCAATTTTTTCTACTAAACGACGTGTCTTAATCTCAAATTTTTGTGAAACAATCGCCAAAAGTCGGGCTTTTTGTTCCTCAGACAAGGGACTTGCTGATGTCACTGTGACATCGTAAGTATTGTCTTCTTGGTCAAAGAGCTCAAGGACCAATTTCAACACATCATAGAGAATGTTGGCACGGTCATTGAGTAAGATTACCTCAAGAAAATTGTTCATATACACTGAACAAGACTCTTGAAACAAGCTCAAACTTTCTTTTTTAGCTTCACTTGTCACATTTTCCTGCGACAAGAAGGTTTTTAGATTTGTTTCAGCAAAAACTGTTAGGATTTGCCTTACTTCTTCTTGGATTGTTGACACGGCGTCTTGTTCAAAAGCGACTTCTACCAGACTTCTGGCATACTGCTCAACAAGAGCTTGTGTTTTCTTATCCATTAAGCATCTCCTAATTGATCAAGATAGCTATCAATCAAGTCAGATTGCGCTTTAGCATCAAGGTTTTGTTTCATAACTTTTTCCGCCAAGAGGACAGTCAAGTCTGCAACTTCACCTTTAACGCCAGCAAGTGCTTCCACACGGCTTTGGGCGATGTCTTGATTTGCTTTCTCTTTCAAGCGTTTAGCTTCATCATGTGCTTCTGCAATGATTTTTGATTCTTGAGTTTTACCAGTTTCCTTGGCCCCATCAATAATTTGAGCTGCCTCAGTGCGAGCACCTGCCAACTCATCTTGACGTTTTTGTGCCAAGCGTTCTGCTTCTTGACGAGCATTTTCAGCACTATCAATATCTGTGGCAATTTTCTTTTCACGAACAGCAAAGATTCCTGTAATTTGATCCCATGCGAATTTACGGATGAGGTAATACAAGAGAAAAACTGAGCCGAGTGTGATAATGATATTACCAAGTGTCGTACTATTAATAAGTATTGACATTTCATTTCTCCCTTTCTTAATTATTCTTCGTTGACTTTATCACCAATATAGTTTGAACTTAGGATAATAAAGACATAGGCTTGGATAAAGCCGATAAAGGCTGAAAAGGCAACCCAGACAAGGTTCAAAGCAAAGGATACAGGTGCTGCAAAAGCAGACCAGGTCACTAATTGAAGAATCAAGCCAGTAAGTACCTCACCAGAATAAATGTTACCAAACAAACGCAAGGCCAATGAAGCAAGGTTGGTTAATTGTTCCAAAATGTTCATTGGGAGCATAGCTGGGTATGGTGAAAGGTAGCCCTTTAGATAGCCTTTAAACCCTTTTTTACGGATCCCCTCAATATGACTAATGAGGGTAATAATCAAAGAAAGAGTGATAGTAACACCGAAGTTCGATGTTGGAGAAGTCCAAAAATTGTAATGCTCACTTTTTACAGATACAAGCAAACCTAAGTTGTTTGCTGTAAAAACAAAGGTGAAAATTACAAACAAGAGCAAACTATAATTCTTCGTGAATTTCCCAAGACTTTGAGAAATGGTACTGTTCACAAACTCATAGATGAACTCAAGCACATTTTGTTTTCCCTTTGGTTTAATGGTCATCTTACGACTTGACCAAAAAACCACTCCAAAAACGATAATTACTGTCAAGAGAGACATGGCAAGGACAGTCAAGTCAAAATCAATCCCAAATAATGAGACGGTTGGATTACTTGTAGTTTCCACTGCTCATCCCTCCTTCATCTTTTATTTGTCTATTAGACAATGTAGCTAAGGGCAAACAATACGAAGAAGGTACCTTCGATAAAGGCAACACCAGTAAACATCAATGTTTGAAGTTTGCTAAACATCTCAGGTTGGCGAGCTGCAGCTTTAGCGATATTGGCAACGAGGATACCCTCACCAACAGATACACCCATAACGGCCAAACCGAGGGCTAAGATAGTTAGATTCATAGTAGAATTCTCCTTTTTAATTATTTTTACCCTGCTATTTTAGTCCTATTTTCCACGAAAGTCAATGAATTGACGGTTTTTTAGACGTTTTCACTGACTTTGCCTAACGTTTTCATTTTACTTACACAGGCGTTTACTTTTAATGAAAAACTTTCTGCTTATTTCATAAAAACAAGCCTAACCTTGTGAGATTAGACTTGTTTGGGAGATTTATGAAAAAAGAAAGATACACTGTCTGACTTAAAACCAGAACATGTGAGCGCTACCGAACGACGTTCAGTAATACTTATTAGGATGACTATAGTATAACTTGAGTTCCTTAAAGAAAGCTGAAGGGGAGCGTTTTTGCTCCACTTTCTCTTTAGAAAGTCCTACTGACTCCAAAAGTAGAAAATACTACTCCGACACTTTTTAATATTAGTATCTCTCCATATCAAATGTTTACTTTATCAATAATTACCATCGACGTGGCTACTCTCCTTGGATAAAACAAACACTAACATTATCAGATGTTAAACGACTTACCCAACCTTTATTTCATAGTCCAGGAATAATAATATCACCTCATAGAGACTTTGTATTTTTCATAAAATGACGTGTACAAAACGGTAACTCGTCCAATTTAACAACTTCTTTTGTCCTAAATCTTCTTCTATCATACAAAACACATGACCCGATGCTATCTTCCTTTCGTTATCAACGATAGAATCTAGAACCTCACTGTACCTAGTTTTATATTAATGTAAGATTACTAGACTTTAGCATTCTCTGACTATAGTCACTTTGAAATATAGATAGTTTGAAGCATCTGGATTTATTTTTGTTATAATAACTTATATAACTATTTTACTTGTAATCGAAAGGAAATAAAATGAGTCTTACAATTTTGAAAGAGGATGAGTTTACATCTTTCATAGAAAAATGTAAAGAACATTCGTTCATGCAAACAGTATCAATGTCTAATCTCCTAAGAAAAAGAGGATTCGAGACTAAATTTTTAGGTTGGAAAAGTAATAATGAAACTACTGTTGCTGCTATTGCTTTCATGAAGCATTTGACTGGAGGAGTCAGAATAGAAATTAATAGTGGTCCATTGTATACAAATGAATCCGATTTAAAGAGTTTTTATCATGAATTACAACTTTTTGCTAAGAAACAGGGAGCTCTAGAATTGGTTGTAAAGCCAGACGACATTTATCAGACATTTGAAATTGATGGAAAGCCTATTGAACCTGAGAAAACAGAATTAATTTCTACACTAACAGATCTTGGCTACAAATTTGATGGTTTACAGGTAGGCTATCCTGAAGGAGAACCAACTTGGCATTATTTGAAAAATCTTGAGGGCTTTGATGAAACATCTTTATTAAAATCATTTAACAAAAATAGCGTCAGAAACATCAAAACTGCTCTCGACTATAATGTTATTGTTCGCAAAATAAATAAAGAAGAAATTCCAGAATTCAAAAAGATTATAGAAGAAACCGGAAGAAGGCAAGGATTTGAAGATAAAAGTTTAGATTATTATACAGAACTATATGATGCATTTGGTGATAACGCTGATTTCTTGGTAGCAGAGTTAGATTTTGAAAAAAGCTTAGATCACATAAATAGTAAACTTACCTCACTGAACCCTAAGAGCAAACAGTATGATCAACAAGCTCAAAAATTGAATAAACAAAAACAGATCATTTCAGAGCTCAAACAACAAATTAATACAGAGAAGATACTTCTTGCCTGTGCTTTAATACTATATACGAAAGATCAGGCCACATATCTCTTTGGAGGTTCCTACACAGAATTTCAAAAATTCTCTGCTGCTTTCTTAATTCAGTATCATGCCATGAATTGCACTTTAAGAAGAAATATTATGAGTTATAATTTCCTTGGAATCACAGGTGTGTTTGACGGCTCTGATGGAGTTCTACGATTTAAACAAAACTTTAACGGTTATATTGTTCGTAAGATGGGAACCTTCCGCTATTACCCACAACCTTTAAAATACAAACTTATTCAAGGACTTAAAAAGCTTCTTAGACGTTCTTAGTTTAAAAAATACTGTTTACTATTCATTGCTTGAAATAAACGCAGGCTTTTGTTAGAGCCACTGAAAAAGTCATCATATGATGACTTTTTTGTTATGTGACTTTAAGTCCGTTTCGCTCCGAAGGTGCGAAACAGATAAACCACCCGCTATGCGGGTGCGCATCGAAGG